>NZ_CP009452.1:2593657-2898177 GCF_001278035.1 Sphingopyxis sp. 113P3 | reverse complement strand
TTGCGCGGGTCGGGGTATCGCTCATTGTCTCGCTCCTAGGCCTTGGGCTGGAGAACATAACATAAACATCGCGTCAGCGAAATCCACATCATAAATGGGGATGAAGCCGCCCCTAGTCCTTAATCGGATATTTACCTAGTTTCATCACAAGTGGGCATCCAGCCAAGGGGGGCAGCTTTGAAGAAATCATTCTTAGACATGGTATTTGCCATGGCCGTTTTTTCTGCACTCGGCCTTGCGACCACGACGCCTGCACATGCCTATCTCGACGGCGGAACGGTCAGCATGGCGCTCCAGGCCCTGACAGGCGCCGTCGCCAGCGTGCTGCTGTTCGGCAAACTTTATTGGGCGAAGATCAAGAGTATCTTCAAGCGCCAGTCGGACTGAGCTCATGACATTTGACGCCGGATCATTCCGCGACCCTTCGGGCCGCGTACTTCGTCACGGCGACCGCGTGCTGCGCGCGATCTTCGCGGCTGGCTCGGCGCAATATGCGGCGGCCAAGGACAGCGGCGTGCTCGACGCAATGATTGCCGAGGGCTGGCTCCTGCCTGCCCGAACGCTCGGGGGTGATGAGCGGGAGACCATGGCACCGGGGGCGGTCCATTGGCTCGAGCATCCGGTCCTCGATTTCGTCTCCTATCCCTATGAATGGTGTTTCTCGGCGCTGAAGGCCGCAGCGCTCCACCATCTGGATTTTCACATTGCGTTGCTGGGGAGGGGCTTCACCCTCTCCGATGCGACCGCGTACAACATCCAGTTTCGCGGCACCGAACCGGTCTTCATCGACCATCTGTCAATCATACCCTACGAGGAAGGGTCGGCATGGGTCGGCCAGCGCCAGTTCGGCATGCAATTCCTCAACCCGCTTTATCTTTGGGCCAAAAAGGGAATCGCGCCGCACGCCTGGTACCGCGGTTCGGTCGAAGGCATCGAGCCCGAGGAATTGGTCAAGCTGCTCGGACTGCGCGACCGCCTGTCGTTCACCGTCATCGCACATATTGTTGGCCCCGCGGCCTTCGCGCGCCGCCGTATTGCCGGCGGGCTGGAGGCCAAAGCGGCGCGTCCGGCGTATCTCTCCAGGAAGCGGCTGTTGGCGATCCTCACGAGCCTGCGCGACTATATCGCAGGGCTGAGGCTTCCGGGCGAAAAAACCGTGTGGGACGATTACGCGGTCAATAACAGCTACGATGAGGTGCGCCGCGAAGCAAAGCATCGCTTCGTGGCTGAAGCGGTAGGTCTGGTGGCCCCGGGCATGGTCTTTGACATCGGATGCAACAGCGGCGAATACAGCCGGACCGCCCTCGACGCAGGGGCCCGCAGCGTCGTCGGCTTCGACTTCGATTTTGGCGCGCTCGAACGGGCCTTTAGTACCTTTCACAAGGCGAAAGCACCTGTCCTGCCCTTGTGGCTCGACGCGGCCAACCCGAGCCCGTCGCAAGGCTGGGCCGGCTGTGAGCGCAAGAGTCTGCAGGAGAGGGCGAGCGCCGACATGGTTCTGGCGCTGGCGGTGGTCCACCATCTTGCGATCGCCAAGAACATCCCGCTCGACATGGTGACCGACTGGCTCATGGGGCTGGCACCTGCAGGGGTGATCGAATTCCCGTCGAAATCCGATCCGATGGTGCAGCAATTGCTGCGGGGGCGCGCCGACATCTTTCCCGCCTATACCGAGGAGGCCTTCCTCGGCCATGTTGGAACGCGCGGCCGGATCGTCCGGCAGGATCGCCTCGGTGAAGGAGGGCGCCTGATCGTCGCGTACGACAGGCGCGGCTGACGGTATGGAGAGGCTGACCGCCTGGGCCGCACGCTATCCGCTTGCCGGAATATTCGTCACGCTCATCGCCCTTATCGGCCTCTGGGACGGCAACCAGCTTCGGCTCGGCTTCGAGAGCGTTTGGCCCACCGCGATCGCGGCCGTTGCGCTCGCAGCGGCGGTGACCGCGCTCGCACGGGTCGCCAGCGGCGACTGGATGCGAGCCGGGATCGCTGCAGGCATGTCTGCGCTTTATTTCTTCTATGTGCCGCGGTTCTTGAACCTTCTGCCGCTACCCTATCTGGCCGCGGCCCTTCTCCACGTTGCGATCCTCTGGCTCCTCGTGCTTCTCTATCGCGCTCTGCCGGAGGAGCCCGCCAAGTTCCGCGATATCGTCGGCAGGCTCAACCTGCTTGGCATGCTTCTGCTTGCCCTGAACGCCGGGCCGATCCTTGCGCGGCAATGGGGCCTTGAAGCGGCGCGCGCGAAGGTGGCGGGAAGCCTCGGCGAACTGGAAGGCAAGTCGACAGCGAATAGCCCGGACGTCTGGCACATTCTGCTCGATCGCTATGCCGCGAGCGACACGTTGAAATCCCGCTACGGTTTCGACAACCAGCCTTTCGTCGATAAACTGCGCGAGCGCGGCTTCGCGGTGCACGACCGGGCCTATTCCAATTATCAGCGGACAAGCCATTCGGTGGCGTCGACCATGAACGGGTCGCTGCTCGATCCGATGGCCGGGGCCATGACCGGTGATGCGGGTGATTGGGTGCCAATCTACCGCGCCGCGCGCGACAGCGCGGCGATGCGGCGTTTCAATGCACTCGGCTATCACACGGTCTTTGCAGGCAGCTGGTGGGAGCCGACCCGCTTCAGCTCGATCGCAGCTCATTCGATGAATGTGCGCGACGTTCCGCAGCTTGCTCGCCTGATCTTCGATCAGTCGGCCGCAGGGTTCTGGCTGCGCGGGTTCGCCATACCCTATCTCGACGGCCGTAGCGACCAGTGTTACCGCGCGCGAGAGAAGTTTCGCCGCTTGCGCGCACTGGCGCGCGAGGACAATCCCAAGCATGTCTTCGCGCATTTCCTCGTGCCTCATCCGCCCTTCGTGCTCAATGCCGATGGCAGCTGCCGCGCGCTCGCGGCCGCCCGCAAGGCGTCCCGCACCGAAAATTACCTCGAGCAGGTCCGCTTCGCCAACGCAGAGACGCTTGCGCTCATCGATGCCATCCTGGCAGGCCCGCGGCCCGCGGTGATCGTCCTCCACAGCGACGAAGGTCCCTGGCCTGCGCCTTATGTGGGCAACGAACATGGCCTCGGCACCGATCCGGTCCCGGTGCCCTGGGCCGAGCTCAGCGGCGAGCAGCTGCGGGAGAAAATGGGTATATTGCTGGCCGTGCGCGATCCCTCGGGGCGTCCGCCCGCGACGATGCCCGCCTCACCGGTGCAAATTTATCCAGCGATATTGCGCGACCATTTCGGATCGCGCCAACCGCTTCCCGCCTCACGCTTCTTCGTCTTTGAAAACGACGCTGCCTTGTATCGCTTCGAAGAGGTCGGCATGCGGCTGACCGCGCTCGAATAGCGGCTGCGCGGGTGCGCCGGCTGCCACCCATTATGCGTCCGTTAACCCCGTTATGGCAGGACTCCGGTGTGGGTAGGCAAAGATGATGCGTGCCCGGCGGCAAGGCTCATCCTTTCCTGGCGGTGATATATGTGGTTAAGACTGCGCAAATTTCCCCCCGAGATCATCATTGCCGGCGGGACGCTTGCGATCATGATCCTCTTCTCACTTGTCTTCCGCCTGCCTGTCGTCACGCCTTCGGGTGATCGCGCTGCATTTGTGGGCGTGCATTATATCTATCCCCTTATCGGGGTCGCGCTGCTCGGTGCCGTGACCTTCATGGCAGGCAAGCGCGAAATCGCCGGCAGCTTCCTGATCGCCTTGCCCTGTTACGCCCTCATCCTGTTCGCGCACTTCAATCTCAAATTGTGGATCCCGCACATCAACGGGGTAATGTACGACGAGCTTTATTGGTCGATCGACCAGCTTCTGCGGCCGCTGGTGGAATTCTGCATATACATGCGGACCCGCGTCTTCGGGTTCATCCCCTACAGCTCCAATTTCTACATGGTGTCGTTCATTGCGCTCTTCTACACCAGTTTCCTCTACCACGCGATCAAGACCCCCGCACAGTTCCGCACACTGGTCGTGGCATTGCTCCTCCTGCAGGCCTCGGGTGCGCTTGCCTATCTGATCGCGCTCGCCATCGGGCCCTTCATCTACGAACGCGGGGTCGACCCGTTGATTGCCGGCGGCCAGCGCAGCATGCTCGATTTCTATCAGTCGTCGATCGCGCAGGGCCCCGATTGGATCGCTGCGAATGGCAGCGTCAATTTTACCGTCGGCCTCGCCGCGATGCCGTCGCTCCATGCTGCGGGGGCCTATCTCTTTTTCCTCTTCGCCTGGGAGCACGGCAAGGTTCTGCTGCCGCTCTATTCGATCATCCTTGTCTTCATCCTGGTGACGTCGGTCGCGAGCCGGTGGCATTATCTCGTCGACGTGCCGGCCGGCCTTGCGCTGGCTTGGGCGTGCAAATGGGCCGCGGAGCGCATTCTGGTGAAAGCGAAACAGCCGGCGGCGTCGATGCCGTCCGAGCATCCGGTGCCAGCTGCTCCTTAACTCGGACTAGTCGCCCAGATCGACGCCGTTGGCTTCTGCCCACGCCTGATACTGGCTGCGCGGGTTCGCCGCCGGTCTTGCGAGTATCGCGGGCATATCCTGGCGGAGCGCGGCGAGGTCGAGCGAGCGGATCATCGCCTTCACCGGGCCGACGCCCGCGGGCGTGATCGACAATCGGTCGATACCGAGGCCGAGAAGGGCCATTGCCTCCAGGGGGCGCCCTGCCATTTCGCCGCATACGCCGAGGGTGACCTTGCTGCCCTCGACGAGCTTCACCACGCGCGCAAGATAACGCATCACGGTCGGCGACAGCCAGTCATAGCGCTCGGCGAGCCGCGGATGCGCGCGGTCGGCCGCGAAGAGGAACTGGGTGAGGTCGTTGGTGCCGATCGACAGGAAATCGAGGTGCGGGAGCATCAGGTCGAGCGTCTCGATCAGCCCCGGCACTTCGAGCATCGCGCCGTAACGGATCGCTGCCGGCAGCTTCTTGCCGCGACTTGCAAGCCAGGCGCGCTGGCCGATGAAGAGGGCGCGTGCCGCTTCATATTCCCAAGGCTCCGACACCATCGGGAACATCACATGGAGCGTGCGACCGGCGGCCGCCTCCATCAGCGCGCGCGCCTGCACCTTCAAGAGCCCTTCGCGATCGAGCGCGAGGCGCAGCGCGCGCCAGCCCATCGCGGGGTTTTCCTCAAGCGCATTCTCGTCGACATTCATATAGGGCAGCGCCTTGTCGCCGCCAATGTCGACCGTACGAAAGATCACCGGGCGGTCGCCGGCGGCGTCGAGCACGTCGCGATAGAGGCGTTGCTGCCGCTCGCGCTGGGGGAGCGTTGCCGAGACGAGGAACTGGAATTCGGTGCGGAACAGCCCGATGCCGCGCGCCCCGGTTAGATCGAGCGCGGCGACATCTTCGCGCAGGCCCGCGTTGATCATCAGCTCGATCGAGACGCCGTCCCTGGTCACCGCGGGCAGGTCGCGAAGCGCGGCGAGATTGGCGCGGCGCTTCTGCGAGATTTCAAGCTTTGCGTCGAAGGCGTCGAGCAGCGCCTGCGTCGGGCGCACCTGCAGCGTGCCGGCGCCCGCGTCGAGGAGCAGCATGTCGCCTTCGCGGATCGATGTGCGCACGTCGCGAACGCGGCCGAGCACCGGCACGCCCATTGCGCGCGCGACGATGATGACGTGCGCGGTGAGCGATCCTTCTTCGAGGACGACCCCCTTCAGGCGGCGGCGGTCATATTCGAGCAGCTCGGCGGGACCAAGATTGCGCGCGATGAGGATCGAATCCTGCCGCAGGCCCATTTGCGCTGCGGTCCCCATCTGCCCCGACACGATGCGGATCAACCGGTTCGAGAGATCTTCAAGATCGTGCATGCGGTCGCGCAGCAAGGGATCATCGATCTGGCGCATGCGCATGCGCGTGCGCTGCTGAACGCGCTCGATCGCGGCCTCGGCGGTGAGGCCGCTGTCGATCGCTTCATTGATGCGCCGCGACCAGCCCTCGTCGTAGGCGAACATCTTGTAGGTCTCGAGCACCTCCTCATGCTCGCCGCCGATGCCGAACTCCGCCTGGCTTGCCATGCGGTCGATCTGCTCGCGCATCTTGTCGAAGGCCGCGTACACGCGGTGGCGTTCAGCCTCGATATCGTCAGCGACGGTGTGCTCGATGGTGATCCGCGGCTGGTGGAAGACGGCGATGCCCTGACCCATGCCGTCGACGAGCTTCTGGCCGGTCAGCCGCTGCGCCGACTGATCGGCAGCCGCGGCGTCGATCCGCGCGGTGGTGTCGATGAGATCGGCATTGGCGATGAGCTCGGAGAGCACCATCGCGACCGTCTGGAGCGTCTCGATTTCGATCTCTTCGTAGCGCCGCGGGTCGCTGTGCTGGACGCAGAGCACCCCCACCGCCTGCTCGCGGCGGATGATCGGGACTCCGGCAAAGCTGTGGAACAATTCCTCGCCCGTCTCGGGGCGATAGGAAAAGTCGGGGTGCGCCGCCGCCTCGTCGAGATTGAGCGTTTCGATGTGCTCCGCGATCGTGCCAACCAACCCCTCGCCGAGCGCGAGGCGCGTCACGTGCACGGCTTCCTGCTTGAGGCCGCGCGTTGCATAAAGTTCGAGCGACCCGTCGCGCAGAAGGTAGATCGAGCAGACTTCGCTGTGGAGGCATTCGCCGATGATGCCGACGACCTGGTTGAGCTTGCTCTGCGCGTTGGTCCGCGCCGCCATGACCTCGTGGAGCCGGGTCAGAATGGTGCGGGCTGACTGTGCGGCGGTCGAGGGCGGGGGCGGGGCGTTGGTCATATAAGCGCCCTGCTAACAGATGCTTTCGCCAAGCGCCATTGCCCGCCGCAATATTCGACTAGCTATTCGGTGCCGGGCGGAGCGTCAGCGGGCAGGGTCCACGGGCCCCGCCGCACCCGGGGTGGACGCGGGGTCGGATGGCCCCATGGGAGCAGGCCCGGCGGGGGCCGCAGGGCTCGCTGCCGCCGGGGTCGTGGTCGCCGGCGTGCTGTAATAAAGCGTCGCGACAGGGGGCGACCCATATTTGGCGTCCCAGGCGGCGAGATCCGCCTGATATTTGGCATAGGCCTCGTAGAAGTCGAGGAAGGGCTCGTCGAGCCGGGCGAGCTGCGCCGGCGCCTGGTCGACGAGCTGCGCGCTCGGCGTGGTCGAGACGATCTGCGCGACCTCGTTGGCGCGGGCGCAGAAATCGCGCTGGGCGGGCGGCTGGGCGAAATAGTTGAAGAGCTGCGTCGACAGCTTGTCGCGCGCCGCCGTCCCGTTGGTCCCCATTTCCTTGCCAAGCTGCTTTATCACGTTCGCCTCGGTCGAGCGGATCGTCTTGGCGTGGGTCTTGATGATATTGTTGTAGGCCGCGACGAGCGGCGCTTCCTCGAGCCCCCGGCACCCGATCGCGGCAACATTGAGCGCGATCTTGAGCTGCCAGAAGGCGCGGTCGCCGGTGACATTGCTGTTCGCCGTGATGAAGCGGCCGTCGAGCCCGCGCATGGGGAGGATCTGGGTCGCCGAGGCCTGGTTCGGGGGCACCGGACGCGGAGGCACGATGATGACCGGCGGCTCGGGCGGCGGCGGCGGCGGCGGGGGCGGGGGCGTGGGAGCGCAGGCGGCAACGCTGGCCAACAGTCCTATGGCAATGATCTTACGCGACAAATTCATCATACTCTCCCCACCCGCAAGATTATGCGGCATCAACCCCGAGCGTGCAAGGCGGCTTCGGCCTGCCCTACCAGCGCCGCGATGATAGCGGCGGCGCTCTCTTCCTGCGTTACCATACCGACAGATTGCCCTGCCATTAACGAACCGCCTTCGACGTCGCCGTCGATCACCGCGCGCCTGAGCGCGCCCGCCCAATAATGTTCGATCTGGAGCTGCGCCTCGTTCATGTCGACCTTCCCCGCATCGAGGAGGTTAGCGACCTCGCGCTGCTTTGCCGTGAAAGCCTCGGTCCCGCTGTTCTTGAGCGCGCGCACCGGGATCACGGGCAGCCGCGGGTCGATCTGCACGCTCGCGACCGCATCGCGCGCCGAGGCGCGGATGAAGGCTTTCTTGAAAGCGGGATGCGCAATGCTCTCTGTTGCGCAGACGAAGCGCGTGCCGAGCTGAACCCCCGATGCGCCCATTTCGAGATAGCCTGCGATGGCTTCCCCCCGGCCAATGCCCCCGGCGACGAAGATGGGAAGCTCGGATGCGAGTTCGGGCAGGATTTCCTGTGCGAGCACGCTCGTCGAGACGGGGCCGATGTGGCCGCCTGCTTCCATGCCCTCGATCACCAGCGCGTCGACGCCCGAGCGCATCAGCTTCTTTGCCAGCGCAAGCGTCGGCGCAAAGCAGATGACCTTAGCGCCCGATGCCTTGATCGCCTCGAGGCTGCCCTTGGGCGGGAGGCCGCCGGCAAGCACGACATGACCGACGCCTTGCCTCGCGCACACCTCAATGAGCTCGAAGAGCTGCGGGTGCATGGTGATGAGGTTGACCCCGAAATTGCGCCTCGCGAGCATCTTTGTCGCGGCAATCTCGGCATCGAGCAGCTCGGGCGTCATCGCGCCGCAGGCAATGACGCCAAAGCCGCCTGCATTGCTGATCGCGCTCACAAGATGCCGCTCCGAGACCCAGCTCATGGCGCCGCATAGAATGGCATAATCGCTGCCGAGAAGCTCGGTCCCGCGCGCCATCAATTCTGTCATTTTGCTCATCATGAGCGCCTTTGCCAGCACATGCGCGCAGGCGCAATGGATTGCGCAGGCGAAGGGCGGCGTGAGCGAAAAAACCCGCCGCTCGGTTCGGCGCGGCAATCCGTCCTTTGGGCGCAGAAAGCAAAACAATCATTGTCAACTAAAACGGTTGGCATATGCTCCTGCCGCGAATCCACGAAAGGAAAGGATGTCCCATGTCCACGAACGATCAGGACGCGAGCGCGCGCGAAGCGCTGCCGCGTGCGATCCAGACCGTGCTCGAGGCGCTCGACAAGCTGCGCTTTGGCGCCATCCAGCTCACCGTTCACGAAGGGAAGCTTGTGCAGGTCGATGTGACCGAACGCCACCGCTACCCGAACTGACACCCTAGCTCCCGGTGGGGACGCGTCCCCCTTTACCTGCCGCAGACCGGACCACCGGATGTGGCAATTTCCATGCAACAGGAATTGCCATGACTGCCAAATATCCTTCCACGCGCCGGCGCATCCCGGCGACCTCGTTGACCTTGTCCTTGATCCTGGCCTTTGCGGCGCAGCCCGCCGCAGCTGAGGACGCAAACGCCGATACCGCTCAAACCCCTGCCCCTGCCGACACGGCCGCGCAGGTCGAGGGAGGCAGCTACGGCGGCGACATCGTCGTCACTGCACGCCGCCGCGCCGAAACCGCGCAGGACGTGCCGATCGCCATTTCGGTGGTCGCGGGCGACCAGATCGACAATACCGGCAGCTTCAACGTCGGGCGGCTTACGCAGCTTGCGCCGACGCTACAATTTTATTCGTCAAATCCGCGCAACTCGGCGGTCAACATCCGGGGCATCGGGGCACCGTTCGGGCTCACCAACGATGGGATTGAGCAGGGCGTCGGCATCTATGTCGATGACGTCTATTATGCGCGCGTTGCCTCGGCGACTTTCGACTTTCTCGACGTCGCACAGATCGAGGTGCTGCGCGGGCCGCAAGGAACGCTCTATGGAAAGAACACCACCGCCGGGGCGATCAACATTACGACCAACCAGCCGACCTTCGATTTCGAGGGCAAGGCTGAACTGAGCATCGGCAATCTCAATTTCAAGCAGGCAAAGGCAGCCGTTTCGGGTCCGCTTTCGAACAATCTTGCAGCGCGCGTTGCCATCTCAGCGACCAGCCGCCGCGGTACTCTCTATAATGTCACCACCGACCGCTGGATCCAGAGCCAGGACAATATCGGCCTTCGCGGACAGCTGCTGTGGCGACCGACCGACAATCTCGACATCACGCTGACCGGCGACTGGAACAAGCAGGACGCCGTGTGCTGCGGATCGGTCTTTGTGGCGGTCGGAGAGACGCAGCGGCCGATCAATCGCCAATATGCCGCGCTCGCAGCCGCGCAGGGCTATGTCGTTCCGAGCACCAACCCTTATGACCGGCTGACCGACCTCGATGCCAACCTCAATGCCGGCAACCAGATCGGCGGGGTCGCGCTGCGCGTGAAGTGGGACGTGGGGCCGGGCACGCTGACCTCGGTCACTGCGTGGCGCTATTGGGACTGGAAGCCCGAAAATGACCGCGACTTCACCGGTCTGCCGGTTGTCACCAAATCGCAGAACCCGTCGCAGCAGAACCAATATACCCAGGAACTGCGCTACAATTATTCGGGGAGCCGCTTTGATTTCGTCGTCGGCGGTTTTGCCTTTTATCAGCGGATCGACACGCAAGGGACCGAGCAGCATGGGCCTGCGTCGAGCCGCTGGACGCTCAATCCGACGAACGCGCTCTCGAACGACCCCTCGGTGCTCGATGGCCTCACCGCGATCAACACCCAGTATCTGAAGAATACGAGCCTCGCCCTGTTCGGGCAGCTGAGCTGGAAGATCAGCGACAGCTTCACGATCCAGCCCGGCGTGCGGCTGAACTATGACAAGAAGGACGGCTATTACCAGCGGCTCGTCTATGCCGGCGACGGCTCGGCGGTTACCGCTGACCTCACCGACGCGGTATCGGTCGCGCGGCTTGGCGTGTTCAGTCCGCAGGAATATTCGCCCTCGTTCAGCGACTGGAATTTCAGCTACGATCTGACCGCAACCTGGAAAGCCGCGCCTGACATTCTTCTTTATGCGACCTACGCAAAGACGTTCAAATCGGGCGGCATCAACCAGAACGGCGTGCCGAACGGCGCCGATGGCAATCCGCTGCTTGCCGCCGCGACGATCAAGCCTGAATCGGTCCAGCATTATGAGGCGGGTGCGAAAGCGGAATTCTGGGACCGGCGCGGGACGTTCAACCTTTCGATCTTCCGCACCGACATCAAGGATTATCAGGCCAATGTGAACAATGGCCAGTTCGGTGTGCTGCGCGGCTATCTTGCCAATGCGGGCAAGGTCCGCACGCAGGGCGTCGAGGCGGATTTCTCGATCCGGCCGAGCGAGCGCTTCCGCGCCTACGCCAATGGGGCCTATACCGATGCCAAATATGTGCGCTTCATAGACGCGCCGTGCCCGCCTGAACTGTCGGGCGGCAGCAACAGCCCGCCGAACTGCGATATTTCAGGGCAGCGGCTGCCCGGCGTTTCGAAATGGGCCTTTTCCTTCGGCGCTGAGGTGAATGCACCGGCCAAATTGCTGGCGCAGGACGGCGAAGTCTATTTCGGCTATGACGGCAGCTACCGGTCGAACTATTCATCGAACGCCTCGCCCTCGGCCTATACGTGGATCGACGGCTATTCGCTCTCGAACTTCCGTGCAGGCTTCCGAACCGAGGATGGCCTCGATATCTACGCCTGGGTCAGGAACGCGTTCGACAAGAAATATCTCGAGCAATTGTTTGTCGGCCCGGGGAACACGGGTCTGATCACCGGCCTGCCGGCCGACCCGCGCACCTGGGGCGGAACGATCAAGGCGCGCTTCTAGGCGAGGCCGCAAAATAGGGAGCCGTCCCGGCCGGGACGGCTCCCTATTTTCTTGCAGCCGGGCAGCCGGCTGCTCAAGGGATTGCGATCCTGCCCGCCGCGAGGGAGCTGTGCTGTTCTCCTGCTGAGCGGACCCGCCGCCCTGCTCCCTCGAATCCCATTCCGCAGGTTTCGCGCTGATTCTCTCGTCTGGCCCGCGCGCTCTTGCTCGATCCCCATTGATCGGCCCGGTCAATCACTCAATCCATCTTATTCGGTTTTTCGGAAACGCCGGCTCAGGCCTATCCTCGCCTTCCACAGCGAAAGGATGGTCTTGTCGACTCACGCCTTGCCGAGCCGACGCCGCCTCTGCGGCCACCGCCCCCCGCGGACTTGCGCGGGAGGGCCTGCTTCACGCCATCCCAATCAACGATAGCGAGAGAGGAGAGACTGTATGAACGACCCAACCCCCATCGAATATGCGACGGGTTGTCCGGCCGGAAAGAGCCGGTTCCGCGGCCTGCTCGGCCGCACCAACAAGGATTGGTGGCCCGACGCGCTCCCGATCGACATCCTGCACCAGGGCGGGGTCTCGCCCGACCCTCTGGGTCCGGATTTCGACTATGCAGCGGCGTTCAACTCGCTCGACTATCAGGCGCTCAAGGACGATCTCAAAGCCTTGATGACCGACAGCAAGCCGTGGTGGCCCGCGGACTACGGGCACTATGGTCCCTTCTTCATTCGCATGGCGTGGCACGCGGCGGGCACCTATCGCACCGCTGACGGCCGCGGCGGGGCAAACAGCGGGCAGCAGCGCTTTGCTCCGCTCAACAGCTGGCCCGACAATGGCAATCTCGACAAGGCGCGCCGCCTCCTCTGGCCGATCAAGCAGAAATATGGCAACAAGATCAGCTGGGCGGATCTCTTCATCCTCACCGGAAATGTCGCGATCGAATCGATGGGCGGGCCGGTGTTCGGCTTCGGCGGCGGCCGCAAGGATGTCTTCGAGCCCGAGCGCGACATTTACTGGGGGGCCGAGGAGCAGTGGGTCAACGAAGGCGTCCAGACGCGCATCGACCCCGACAAGGAGCTCGATCTGGAGCATCCGCTTGCCGCGATCCAGATGGGCCTCATCTACGTCAATCCCGAAGGGCCCGGCGGAAACCCCGATCCGCTGCAATCGGCGCGCGATATCAAGATCACCTTTGAGCGCATGGCGATGAGCCCTGAAGAGACGGTGGCGCTGACCGCTGGCGGGCATACCTTTGGCAAGGCGCACGGCGCAGGCGATGCAAGCCTTGTCGGCGCGGCACCCGAAGGCGCGGACATCACGCTGATGGGTCTTGGCTGGTCGTCGACCTTCGAAACCGGGGTCGGCGCTCATGCGATCACGAGCGGGATCGAGGGGGCGTGGGTGAACACACCCACTGAATGGTCGGAGAATTATTTCCGCCTGCTCCTCGACTATGATTATGAGCTCGTTCGAAGCCCCGCGGGCGCGCAGCAGTGGCAGCCGATCAATCAGAAGGAAGAGGATATGGCCCCCGACGCCCATAACCCGGGCAGGAAGGTGCCGACGATGATGACCACCGCCGACATGGCGCTCAAAATGGATCCTGAGCTACGGCAATATTCGGAGAAATTCCGCAACGATCATGAGGCGTTCAAGGACGCTTTTGCTCGCGCCTGGTTCAAGCTTTGCCACCGCGGCATGGGACCCAAGGTGCGCTATCTCGGGCCCGAGGTCCCCGACGAGGATCTGATCTGGCAGGATCCGGTTCCCGCCGGAACCATGCCCTCCGATGCCGACGTTGCAGCGTTCAAGAGTGCGATACTGGGCTCGGGGCTTACCATCAGCGAACTCGTGAAAGCGGCCTGGGCCTCGGCCTCGACCTTCCGCAAGAGCGATTTTCGCGGCGGGGCCAATGGCGCGAGGGTGCGATTGGCGCCGCAAAAGGACTGGGCGGTCAATGATCCTGAGGAGCTCGCCAAGGTGCTCGCCAAGATCGATGAACTGCGCGGGTCGCTCTCTATGGCCGATGCGATCGTCCTTGCAGGGTCCGCGGCGGTCGAGAAGGCGGCGCGCGATGCGGGCTATTCGATCGACGTGCCCTTCACGGGCGGGCGCGGCGATGCGAGTCAGGAGTGGACCGACGTCGAGAGCTTCGAGGTGATGGAACCGCAGGCCGATGGTTTTCGCAACTATCTGAAATCGCGGCACAGCGTGCGCACCGAGGAGCTGCTCCTCGACCGCGCTTCGCTGCTCGGCCTGTCGGCGCCCGAAATGACCGTGCTGCTTGGGGGACTGCGCGTACTCGGCGCGAACCAGGGCGGGAGCCGGAATGGCGTGCTCACCAACCGGGTCGGTCAGCTCACCAATGATTTCTTCGTCAATCTCCTCGACATGGACACGATCTGGGAGGTCGTGGACACGAGCGGTGACGAGGAGTTCATCGGCTATGACCGCGCCGGACGCCAGGAGCGCTGGCGCGCGACCCGCACGGATCTCATCTTCGGTTCCAACTCGCAGCTTCGCGCGACCGCCGAAGTCTATGCGGAGAAGGGGCATGAGGAGAAGTTCGTGCGCGACTTCGTCAAGGCCTGGGTCAAGGTGATGAACGCCGATCGCTTCGACCTCGCGTGACCCGCGGCGCGGAAGCCGCCTGACCCGCGGCTTTCGTGCGCGCGCCGCTTCTGCGGCACGTGCCTGAAGAGGCATGAGAAGCGCGCCGCGCCCGCTCTTGCGGGGCGGCGCGCCTTTCTTTTTTGAAGCGCCCCGAGCGGCCCGCGCTCCCGTAAGATGTTTACACTGTAAATTTTGCCTTGACCCGCCAGGCTGCCTATGTTTACAATGATAACATTGATGCAGAAAGGACGGATCCATGAAACCCTTGCTCTATGCCGTCGGCCCGCTGCTTTTCGATTCGCTCGGCGTGATTGTCTTTGCGGTGCTGCTTGCTCTCCACGTTGATCTCGTCACGGCGACGATCGCCGGCACGGTTGCGGCGTGCGGCGTCGTCCTGTTCGAGATTGCGCGCGGCCGCGCTGTCGCCGCGCTCCAGTGGATCAGCCTCGCGATGGTGCTCTTCTCTGCCGCTGCGACCATGCTGACCGGCGATCCGCGCTTCGTGATGGTGAAGCCCTCGATCGTCTATCTGATCGTCGGCGCAGCAATGCTGCGTCGCGGCTGGATGAACCGGTATATCCCTCCGGTCGACCTGCCGCTCGTCGGCGATGTGATGGAGCGCTTCGGCTTCATCTGGGCCGGAATGATGTTTGCGACCGCGGCCGCGAACCTTGTCATCGCCTATGCATTTACGCCCTGGTGGCCCGCCTTCATCGGAATCGTCCCGCTCGCTTCGAAGGCGCTGCTCTTCGCGGTGCATTTCACGATTGTCCAGCTCGTCGGCCGCGCGCGGACACGCCGGGCGACCAAGCTTCAGGTCTGCGCAGCGCAATAGTTGCCCGCGCAGCTTCCCCTTCGGCCGGTCAGAGGCTAGGTCTCACGGATAAAGGCCGAAGGGGGGAAGGGACTTTGAAGACATTGGGATTTTGGGCCGCGCTCGCGATCGCTTTCCTTTCAGGGACGGCGCCGGCCCGCGCCGAATGGGTCGAGGCCCGTACGCATCATTTTATCCTGGTGACCGACAGCGACAGGGCGGCGGCGCGCGCGTTTGCGACCCGGCTCGAACAGTTCGACGCGGCGCTGCGTCAGCTCTACGGCATCCCGGACAACCCCGATCTTCATAGCCGGCCGGTCACCATCTATGCGCTCGCCCCAGAGCAGTTCTTCAAGGTCTGCCGCTGTCCCGGCGTGCTCGGCTATTATTCGCGCCCGCTCACCGGGCCGCGGATCATCGCGATCAGCGATCCCAAGGCGGATCGCAGGCTCAAGCTCGGGGATCTGCACTCGCAGGCGCTCATGCTGCATGAATATAGTCACCATTTCATGCTGACCAATTTCCCCGGCGCCTATCCCTATTGGTATGTCGAGGGCTTTGCCGAGTTCAACGCCAACGTCGATTTCCAGGAAGATGGATCGATCGTGCTTGGATATCCCGCCAATTATCGCGGGTCGGCGCTGCTGGGCGGTTCGAGCCTGCCGCTGCGGCGTCTCATTGCGCCCGAACAATTTGGCTATGGCGAGAACGTCAATCTGAACTATGGCCGCGCCTGGCTCCTCACCCATTATCTGATGCTGCGTCCGCAACGCGCGGGTCAGCTTGACCGCTACCTTGCCGGCATTCGGGCGGGTCAATCGAGTTTTGTGACCGCCAAGGAGGCATTCGGGGACTTCGCGGCGCTCGACGATGAGCTCGACGCCTATATGAAAGGCGATCTTGCGCCGCCGCTGCGCATTCCGGCCGCAGCGGCGGCGGCAGAGGTTCGGATCCGGTCGCTTTCGGCGGGCGAAGCCGATTTGCTCGAGCTCTGGCTCACGATGAAGGATGGGGTCGCCAAAGGCTATCGCAAGGGATTTGCCCTCAAGGCCGAACGCGGCGCGCGCAAGCATCCGGATGATGCCGCCGCGCAGGTAATGGCGGCCGAAGTGAGCTTCATGGCCGAACGCTTCGCCGAGGCCGAAGCGATGGCAGACCGGGCGCTCGAGCTTGAGCCCAAATCCGACCGGGCCATGCTGCTCAAGGGGCGGCTCGCTGTCCAGAAAGCTCTTGGGGCCGCGCCCGGCGATCTTGCCGGATGGAGCGAAGGACGCGAGTGGTTCGTGCGCGCCAACCGCGCGAACCCGCAATCGGTCGAGGCCTTTTATCGCTATTTCGGAAGCTATGCCTGGGCCGGTGCAAAAGCGCCCGGCGGCGCGATCCAGGGATTGATGCGGGCATCAGTCCTTGCTCCTGAAAGCGAGCAGGTCGCGGTTTCGCTCGCGCTTCAAAAGTTGCGCGAGGGGGAGGGCCGGGCGGCGCGGTCGCTCCTGATACCTCTCGCGTCCGCGCCCCATCGTCCCCGCGACGACAATGTCGCGCAGAAGATCATCGATCAGATCGACGCAGGCGAGACGAAGGAGGCGGCCGCAGCGCTTCTTCTCCTCGAAGCCAAGGTGCGCGGTCCCTATTGAGGGGCTTGCCTCAGTCGGCGGCGTCGAGGCCGTAGGCGGTATGGAGGACGCGCACGGCGAGTTCGATTTCGTCCTCGTCGATCAGTACGCTGACCTTGATTTCGCTGGTCGAGATCGCCTGGATGTTGATGCCGCGGTCCGCGAGCGCGCGGAACATCGTGCTCGCGACGCCCGCGTGGCTCTTCATTCCGACGCCGACGACGCTGATCTTGGCGACCTTGTCGTCGCTCAATATCCGGTTGAAGCCGATCTTCTCTTTCGCGCCCTCGAGAAGGTCGATCGAGCGCAGGAGGTCGGTGGCGGGGACGGTGAAGGTCACGTCGGTCTCGCCCTTGTCGCGGCCGACGTTCTGGATGATCATGTCGACGTTGATCCCGGCGGCCGCGAGCGGACCGAAGATGTTGGCGACGCCGCCCGGCTTGTCGGGCACCCGCGTGACGATGATCTTGGCTTCATTCTTGTCGTGGGCGATGCCGGTGATCAGCTGCCGTTCCATCTGATGTTCCTCTATTTCCTCGTCACTGACGATCATCGTGCCGCGCTTCGGCGCCTCGTCACCCTCGACGAAGCTCGAGAGCACCTGCACCCGGACGCCTTCCTTCATTGCGAGCCCGACCGAACGCGTCTGGAGAACCTTGGCGCCGACGCTCGCGAGTTCGAGCATCTCCTCATAGGTCACATAGTCGAGCTTTCTCGCGCGCGCGACGATGCGGGGGTCGGTCGTATATACCCCGTCGACGTCGGTGTAGATGTCGCAGCGATCGGCCTTCAGCGCCGCGGCGACGGCGACCGCGCTCGTGTCCGATCCGCCGCGGCCGAGCGTCGAGACGCGCCCGTCCTCCATCAGGCCCTGAAAGCCCGGTATCACGGCCACTTCGCCCTTGGACATGGATGCGGAGAGCGCGGCCGTGTCGATGTTTGAGATGCGCGCGCGGGCGTGCGCTTCCTCGGTACGGATCGGAAGCTGCCAGCCGAGCCAGCTGCGGGCCGGTGTCCCCATGGCCTGGAGCGTGAGCGCAAGGAGCCCCGAGGTCACCTGCTCGCCGCTCGCGACCACGACGTCATATTCCGCGGGATCATAGCGGGGGTTCGCCTCGCGGCAGAAATTCACCAGCCGGTCGGTCTCGCCCGCCATCGCCGAGACGACGACTGCCACCTCATTGCCGTGCGCCACCTCGCGCGAGACGAGCTTCGCCACGGTGCGAATCCGCTCGGTGCCCGCCATCGACGTGCCCCCGAATTTCATCACGATCCGCGCCATGTCGCCCCGCTTTCCTGTGCTGGTTTCAGCCGCAACTTTTCGAAGATTTCCGCGGCGCGCCGCTGTTACGGAAGGGGGGGCGAGATGGCAAGGCGATGATCATCCCGCCGCGATATATTTTCTTGTGCCGGGCCAAAGAAAGGCGCGAATGGAAGCTGCTGCGACGCGCGGGGCGGCAATTTTCTTGCGCGAGGCTCCGCTCGGTGCCACATCATTTGCCATGACTGCCGCGACGATCAACCCGCGTGAGGCTGCCCATTTCGGCGCGCTCGCTGCCGACTGGTGGAACCCCAAGGGGTCCTCGGCGATGCTCCACAGGCTGAACCCGGTGCGCCTCGCCTATATCCGCGACCAGATCGACGCTCACTGGCATGTCGACGCGCGCGAACGCCATCCGCTTCAAGGCCGCCGCGCGCTCGACGTCGGCTGCGGCGCGGGGCTGCTCGCCGAGCCGCTCGCTCGCCTCGGCGCCGCGGTGACGGGCGTCGATGCAGCGCCCGAAAATATCGCGGCCGCGCGCGAGCATGCGGCGGGGCAGGGGCTTGCCATCACCTATTTCGCGGGTGAACTCGCGAGCCTTCCCGCGCAGACATTCGACCTTGTGACCTCGATGGAGGTCATCGAGCATGTCGCCGACCCCGCCGCCTTTGTGGCGGGGCTCGCCGCGCGGCTTGCGGGCGATGGGCTGATGATCCTCTCGACGCCCAATCGCACGGCGGCCTCGAAGCTCCTCCTGGTCGAAGCCGCCGAGCGCATCGGCGCTGTTCCCCGCGGGACGCACGACTGGGACGCATTTTTGAAGCCTGAGGAACTCACCGCGATGCTTGAAGGCGCGGAGCTCAAGGTCGTCGATCGCACCGGGCTTTCGCCATCGCCCGCAAGAGGCTTCAAGCTTGGCGGAAGCGAGGCGCTCAACTATCTGATCGCCGCGCGGCACGCATGACGAGCGGCGGCCGCGACCCGCGCGTCGATGCCTATATTGCCAAGGCCGAGCCCTTCGCGCAGACCATTCTCACCCATTTGCGTGCGCTCGTCCACGCGCATGCCCCTCGCGCCGAGGAGGCGCTGAAATGGGGCGTGCCGCATTTTGTGCTCGGCGGACAGAATCTCGCGGCGATGGCGGCGTTCAGGATGCATGCAACCTTCGGCTTCTGGCGCGACGAGGAGGTGACGGGCGCTGCGCGCAGGGAAGGGGCGATGGGTAGTTTCGGCCGCCTCGCCTCGCTTGCCGACCTTCCCGATGATGAGGTGCTCGCGGCCATGATCGCAAAGGCGGCCGCGCTCGCGGGCGAGGGCAAGCGCGGGCGGGCGAGGAGGGCGCCGAAGCCGGCGCTCGACCTGCCACAGGATCTCGGCGCAGCCCTCAAGGCCAGCGCGGCGGCTGCGGGGCATTGGGAGGCTTTTTCGCCGGGCAAGCGGCGCGACTATGTCGAATGGGTGCTCGAGGCCAGGCGTGAGGAGACACGCGCGCGGCGGATCGAGACGATTGTCGCGCAGGTCGCCGAGGGCAAGGACCGGAACTGGAAATACAGGACCTGCTGAGCCGGCAGGCCAGCCTCGCATGGCGCGCGCGCGCGATCGGTGCCGAGGGACGAGCCTTCCATGTCGCCGCCTCGCTCCCTTCATCCCCGCCGCGCGCGGAGGCGGACCGAGGTCCGTCTAGAAGTCGACGTCCTCATAATATTTGGGCGGACTGACGATCTCCATTCGCTCGGCAAGCAGCGGGCGGAAGCTCGGGCGGGACTTGAGACCCGAATACCAGCCCTTGGTCTGCTCATGGCCGGTCCAGTCGATCCCGCCGAGATAGTCGGCCACCGAGATGTGCGCCGCGGCGGCGAGGTCGGCAAGGCTCATCGTCGCGCCGGCAAGCCAGGTGCGATGATCGATCAGATAGTCGACATAGTCGAGATGGTTGTTCGCCGCCTTCATCGCCTCGCGGAGCGCACCGGCGTCGGGCGGCTGGCGATGGACAATGCGCTTTTGCATCCGCTCGAAGAGCAGCGGGCCGGTGACTTCATAATAAAAGTCCTGGTCGAACCAGGCGACGAGGCGGCGAATTTCGGCGCGGTTTGCCGCGGTGCCGTTGATCATCGCCTTCGTCTCGACGGTCTCCTCGAAATATTCCGCGATCGCCGCGCTGTCGATCAGGACCTGGCCGCGCTCCTGGTCGACCATGACCGGCGTGCGGCCTGCCGGGTTGAGGTCGATGAACTCGTCGCGGCGCTCCCAGGGCGACTCGCGCACCAGTTCATAGCCCACGCCCTTTTCGCCGAGCAGAAGCCGGATCTTGCGCGAAAAGGGACATAGGGGAAATTGATAGAGTTGCCACATGGGTTCGGCATAGCGGCACGAGGGCCGGGGGTGCAACGGCTATGGCGCGGGCCGGGCTGGACGAGGCCCATTTATCCACCGCGCCGCCACGCATGCGGATCGTGCGCGGGAGATATGATGGACCTTTAGCGCCGCGCTGCGTCGCGTTCGCGTTCCCACTGCGCGGCCATGTCGCGCGCCATGTCCTTGAGCAGGGGCGCATAAGCTGCGACTGCTGCAGCCATATGCCCCGCCATGCGGGTGCCCGCGCGCAAGTCGCGGCCGAGGCGCTCGCCATAATCGGGATCGCGCCCTGCCAGTTCGCCGAGCGTCGCGTCGGGCGGGATGTAGGCCGCGTCCGATTCGGGGTCGACGCGCGCCACGGCTTCGGCAAGCGGGCCGACGTTGAGCCGCATCAGCGCGTCGACGAGCGCGGCGACCGTATCGGCCATCTGGTCCTGCGCCGCGGGGTCATTGAGCACCGCGAGCGCGTCTCCATCGGCGGCCGCGGCAGGAAGGGGCGCGGCAAGCACGATGAGGGGAAGGGCAGCAAGGGACAGGCGGCGGGTCATGGCATCATCCTTCCAAGGGACGCGGGAAGACAAAGCGAAGCTGCGCCCTATAGACGGCCGACGCTTTCGCTGCGCTGAACGCTGCCGGCGCTGCGAAGAAGCGCGCGGCGCCTGCGCCGAATCCCCCGCCGAGCCCCGCCGCGGCGGGCGCAGCTGAGTAGCTCTCGGGCTATTCCGCGGCCACGACCTCGTCGACGCTCATGTCGCTCAGCGGATGGGCGAGGCGGGGGAGCATTTCCTTGGGGCAAATCTGCCAGAATTCGCCCTTGCGGATATCCCAGTCGGCGAGAATCTCGGCCGACCATTTGCTGCCCGTCGCCTGCGCATGGTCGGCGATCAGATCCTTCAGGACCTTTTCCCAATGCGCGCTTTCGAGGCGTTGCCAGACGATCGATTCGCCGTTGGCCCGGCGCTCGAAGCTTTCGTCGGTATCGAGCACAAACGCCATGCCGCCGGTCATGCCCGCGCCGAAGTTCGAGCCGACGGGACCGAGGATCACTGCGGTGCCGCCGGTCATATATTCGCAGCCGTTCGCGCCGCAGCCCTCGATGACGACATTTGCGCCCGAATTGCGCACCGCAAAGCGTTCACCCGCCTGACCTGCTGCAAGGAGCGTGCCCGCTGTCGCGCCGTAAAGGACCGTGTTGCCCACGATGCTGTTGTGCTGGCTCACAAGCGGGCTCGAGACGGTCGGCCGAACTATGATGCGGCCGCCCGAGAGCCCCTTGCCTACATAGTCATTGGCATCGCCGAACACCTCAAGCGTGATGCCCTGGCAGAGGAAGGCCCCGAGCGACTGCCCCGCGGTCCCGCGCAGGCGGATCTCGATATGGCCCTGCGCCAGCCCTGTCATGCCGAAGCGCTGCGTGACTTCGGCGGAAAGGCGGGTGCCGACGGCACGGTGCGTGTTGCGGACATTATAGGTGAGCTGCATCCGCTCGCCGCGCTCGAAGAGCGGCCGCGCATCATTGAGGATCTGCGCGTCGAGGCTGTCGGGCACCGGGTTGCGGAAATGCGGGCCCTGCGAGCGACGTTCCTCGTCGGGTGCGTCGACCTTGGCGAGGATCGGATTGAGGTCGAGATCGTCAAGATGCTCGGCGCCGCGGCTGACCTGGCGAAGGAGCTCGGTGCGGCCAATCACCTCGTCGAGGCTGCGGCAGCCGAGCTTGGCGAGGATTTCGCGTACCTCTTCGGCGATGAAGGTCATGAGGTTGATGACCTTCTCGGGCGTCCCTGTGAACCTGGCGCGGAGTTTCTCATCCTGCGTGCAGACGCCCACCGGGCAGGTGTTCGAGTGGCACTGGCGCACCATGATGCACCCCATCGCGACGAGGCTCAATGTCCCGATGCCATATTCCTCGGCGCCAAGGATCGCCGCGATCACGATGTCGCGCCCGGTCTTGAGGCCGCCGTCGGTGCGCAGCCGGATCCGGTGGCGCAGGCCATTGAGTGTCAGCACCTGGTTGACTTCGCTCAGCCCCATTTCCCACGGCGTGCCGGCATATTTGACGCTCGTCTGGGGCGAAGCGCCGGTGCCGCCGGTGTTGCCCGAGACGAGGATCACGTCGGCGTGCGCCTTGGCGACGCCTGCCGCGACGGTGCCGATGCCCGCCGAGCTCACAAGCTTCACGCAGACGCGCGCGCGCGGATTGATCTGCTTCAGATCGTAGATCAGCTGCGCCAGATCCTCGATCGAGTAGATGTCGTGGTGCGGCGGCGGGCTGATCAGCATCACCCCGGGCGTCGCGTGGCGCAGACGCGCAATGAATTCGGTGACCTTGAAGCCCGGGAGCTGGCCGCCCTCGCCGGGCTTGGCGCCCTGCGCGACCTTTATCTCGATCTCGTCGCAGGCGCCAAGATATTCGGCGGTGACGCCGAAGCGGCCGCTTGCGATCTGCTTGATATTGCTGTTGGCATTGTCGCCATTGGCATAGGGGCGGTAGCGCTCGCTTGCTTCGCCGCCTTCACCCGACACCGCCTTCGCGCCGATGCGGTTCATCGCGATCGCAAGCGTTTCATGCGCTTCGGGCGACAGGGCGCCGAGCGACATGCCGGGGGTGACGAAGCGCTTGCGGATCTCGGTGATCGCCTCGACGCTGTCGAGCGGCACGCCCTGGGCAGGATAGTTGAACTCCATCAGGTCGCGCAAATAGACGGGCGGCAAGTCAGCGACCCCGCGCGCGAACTGGAGATAGGTCGAATAGCTGTCGGTCGCGACTGCGGTCTGCAGGAGATGCATCAGCTGCGCCGAATAGGCGTGCGTCTCGCCGCCCGCGCGCTGGCGGTAGAAGCCGCCGACGGGGAGCGTGGTCACCCGGGTGTCGAATGCTGCCTCGTGCTTCTCGGTCGCGTTGATGAAGAGCGACTGATAGCCTTCGCCCGAAATCTTCGCCGGCATGCCGGGGAAGAGGTCGTTGACGAGTGCGCGCGAGAGGCCGACGGCTTCGAAATTATAGCCGCCGCGATAGCTGGAGATCACCGCGATCCCCATCTTTGCCATGATCTTGAGGAGACCGTCGTCGATCGCCTTGCGGAAGCGCTTGCGGCACTCGGCAAGGCTGAGTTCGCCGAACAGTCCGCGCGCCTGACGATCAGCGATCGTCGCTTCGGCAAGATAGGCGTGGACGGTGGTTGCGCCGACGCCGATCAGCACCGCGAAGCTGTGCGTGTCGAGCACCTCGGCCGAGCGGACGTTGATCGAGGCGTAGCTGCGCAGCCCCTTGCGCACGAGGTGCGTGTGGACCGCCGCGGCCGCGAGCACCATGGCGACACCGACGCGCTCGGGGCCGATATTCTGGTCGGAGAGGAAGAGCTCGCTGCGCCCGGCGCGTACCGCGTCCTCTGCTTCGCGGCGAATGCGCGCGATCGCGTCGCGGAGCGCCGACGCGTCGCCGCCGACGGGGAAGGTGCAGTCGATGTCGGCAACCGCGTCGCCGAAATAGGCGCGAAGCCGATCCCAGTCGTCGCCGACGAGCACGGGCGAATCCATGACGAGGACATGCTCGCTCTGCCCCTTTTCATCGAGGATGTTGGCGAGGTTTGCAAAGCGCGTCTTGAGGCTCATCACATGCCGCTCGCGCAGGCTGTCGATCGGCGGATTGGTGACCTGGCTGAAGTTCTGGCGGAAGAATTGCGCGACGTGGCGCGGCTTGTCCGAGATGACTGCAAGCGGGGTGTCGTCGCCCATCGATCCGACGGCTTCCTTCGCATCCTCGACCATCGGCGAAAGGATGAGTTCCATGTCCTCCATCGTGAGCCCGGCTGCAACCTGGCGGCGCAGGAGTTCACTGCGGTCCCACTCGGCAAGGCTTGACTTCCCGCCCTTGGGCAGGTCGGCCATGGTACGGAAGCCCTTGACGCGCGCGGCATAATCCTGCGCGCTCGCGATCTTGTCCTTGATCGCGCGGTCGTCGTAGAGCGTGCCTTCGTCGAGGTCGACGGCGATCATCTGCCCAGGGCCAAGACGGCCCTTTTTGCGGATGCTCGCTTCGGGGAGCAGCACCATGCCGCTTTCCGAGCCGACGACGAGCAGATTGTCGGCGGTGAGCGTGTAGCGGAGCGGACGAAGCGCATTGCGATCCATCCCTGCGACCGCCCAGCGGCCATCGGTCATCGCGAGCGCGGCAGGGCCGTCCCACGCCTCCATGACGCTTGCAAGATAGGCGTACATCGCCTTGTGCGCTTCGGGGGCGTCGGGGTCGCTTTCCCATGCCTCGGGAACGAGGATCAGCTTGGCGGTCGGGGCATCGCGCCCTGCGCGGCACAAGGTTTCGAACACGGCATCGAGCGCCGCCGTATCCGACGCGCCCGCCGGGATCACCGGCTTGATGTCTTCCGAATGCTCGCCGAAGGCGAGGCTCGCCATCTTGATCTCGTGGCTCTTCATCCAGTTCCGGTTGCCGCGGATCGTGTTGATCTCGCCATTGTGCGCGAGGCAGCGGAAGGGCTGAGCGAGCCACCATTGCGGGAAGGTGTTGGTCGAATAGCGCTGGTGAAAGATCGCGACCCGGCTCTCGAACAGCTTGCTCGTGAGGTCGGGATAGAAGTCGGCGAGGCTCTCGGCGAGGAACAGGCCCTTGTAGATGATCGAGCGCGCCGAGAGGCTGCAGATATAGAAATCGGCGATTTGCGCTGCGACCACCTTCTTCTCGATGCGGCGGCGCACGAGATAGAGCTGCTTTTCAAACTCGTCGATCGACTGTTCGTCGGGCAGCGGCCCCGCGATCATGATCTGCTCGATCTCGGGGCGCGTGCGCTGCGCCTTGTCGCCGATCACCGAGACGTCGACCGGTACCTGGCGCCAGCCATAGATGGTGTAGCCCGCCTCGATGATCTCGGTTTCGACGATTGTGCGGCATTCTTCCTGCGCGGAAAGATCGGTGCGCGGTAGGAAGATCATGCCGACGGCGAGGCGGTTCGGGCGCACCTTGTGGCCCGACGCCGCGATCGCATCGTCGAAGAAGCGCTCGGGAAGATCGACATGGATTCCCGCCCCGTCACCCGTCTTGCCGTCGGCATCTACCGCGCCGCGGTGCCACACTGCGCGCAGCGCCTCGATCGCCGCCTCGACGACGCGGCGCGAGGCCTTGCCGTCGGTCGCTGCAACCATGCCGACGCCGCAGGCATCGGATTCAAGGTCGGGGCGATAAAGGCCTTCGGCAGCAAGCCGGGCATGTTCGGGGGTGGGGAAATGGGTCATGCTATCGTTCCTGGCGGGTTCCTCGCCCTCCCGGCGGTGACCGGGCGGACGAACGCTCCTTAGTCTGTCGGTGGCAGTTTCTTGCGGGCCTTGGCGACCGCCTCCTCCTGCGCTTCGAAGGCGGCGGTGGAGGCGTTATTGGCAGCCTCCTCGAGCGCTTCGACCCGCTGGCGGTCGGCGTCGGACCAATTGTCGCGGTCATAGGCGGGATCGTAATAGGCGTCGGCGGCTGCAGCTGCGGCGTCGGCGGCCTCCTCTGCCGCATCGTAAGCGGCATCGGCTTCAGCCTCGACGGCGCCCGAAGCATCATCCCACGCCGCCTCGTCGCCGGCCTCGCCAATCATCGCGTCGGCGCCCGCCATCTCGCCGCTCATCATGTCGCGGTTGTCCTTGAGCGTCTGGACATTGACCTTCATGAGCTTCGCAAGCTTCTTCATCTCGGCATCGCTGAGGTCAGCGAGACCCTTTTCCTTGGGCAGATCCTTGAACTGCCCCTCGATCGTCGGCGCACGGTCGAGGAATTTGGTGACCATGGGCGGGATTGCCTTCACGACCGCGAGCATGACTTCCGGATCGGCCTGAAGCGCGAGCGCTTCACCCGAATAGAATTTGCCCGTCGGAGTGGCGAAGAAGCTGTTGAGTTCGCTCAGCTGGTCGGCCGAGAATTTGCGGGCATAGGCCTTGGCGAGCCCTGCGCGCATCGGCGCCTCGATATCGGCCAGCGCCTCGCTGACGAGCGGCTGGACGACCTTGATGACCTGCTCCTCGCGCTCCTTGCGGTGCGGATCGAAGATATCGGCGGCGGCATTTTTGGTGGCCGCGTCGAGCGCGGCGATCTTTTCGCTTTCGATCCCCGTCTTGATCGAGAGCATCAGGTCGGAGTTGCCGCCGGTTTCCGCAAGCAAGGTGCGCAGCATCTTCCCGTAAAGATTGTCCATCATCTTTTCGAGACTGCCGCTCGGGATGAGCGCGGCGGTCGTGCCCTCGGCGAGCGTCAGCCGCGCCGGGTCGATCGGCGGCAGGTCGCTCGTGTCGAACATCTTCTCGATGATCGCGATCGCAGCGTCCATTTCCTGCTGCATCTTCGCCTTGGAATTGCCGAGCGATGCTTCGCTTTCGGCGCCCGCTGCCCAGGCCGCCTCATCGGCAAGTGCTTCGGCTGCGGGCGCTTCCTGCGCGGCGGCGGAAACGGGCGCGACGAGAATCGTGCCGGCAAGCAAGATGGATTTCCAGGTCGACATAAGTGATTCCTTCCCCCCTGTTGGTCAGGCGGCCTTCCTCTCGCTTTTGGCCTTCGCCTTCAACCATTTCGACATCGCCTCGCTGACGTCGCGCCCGTCGCGAATGCCCCAGACGACGAGGCTCGCACCGCGCACGATGTCGCCGGCGGCAAACACGCCCGGAAGGCTGGTCATCATCGTCTGGTGATCGACGCGCAGCGTGCCCCAGCGCGTGACGCTGAGATCGGGCGAGCCGAAGAGCTGCGGCAAGTCCTCAGGATCAAAGCCCAAGGCCTTGATCACCATGTCGGCGGGAAGGTCGAACGCGCGGCCGGGGTCGGGTTCAGGGCTGCGGCGGCCGCTTGCGTCGGGGGCGCCGAGGCGCATGCCCTTGACCGCCACTTCCTTGACCGAGCTGTCGGCGGTGAAGCGTTCGGGAGCAGAGAGCCAGACGAACTCGACGCCTTCTTCTTCGGCATTGGCAACCTCGCGCTGCGAGCCCGGCATATTGTCGCGGTCGCGGCGATAGAGGCATTTTACCGATTTCGCGCCCTGGCGCACCGCGGTGCGCACGCAGTCCATCGCGGTGTCGCCGCCCCCGATCACGACGACATGCTTGCCCGCAGCGTTGAGGCGGCCGTCCTCGAATTCGGGGACCGCGTCGCCAAAGCCTTTGCGATTGGAAGCGATGAGATAGTCGAGCGCGGCGATGACGCCGGCAGCTTCATTGCCGGGCACATTGATCTCACGCGCCTTGTAGACGCCGGTTGCGATCAGGATTGCGTCGTGCTTCGCGCGGAGCACATCGAGCGTCGCCTCGCGGCCGACCTCGAAGCCGAGGTGGAAGTGAATCCCGCTCGCCGCGAGCCGCTCGACGCGGCGCATCACCACGTCCTTTTCGAGCTTGAAGCCCGGGATGCCATAGGTGAGGAGCCCGCCAGCCCGGTCGTGGCGGTCGTAGACATGCACCTCATGCCCCTCGACCCGCAGATATTCGGCCGCCGTAAGCCCCGCAGGGCCGGCGCCGATAATGCCGATCGACTGTCCCGTCGCGGGGCCGGGGTGGACCGGCTCGACCCAGCCTTCGGCCCAGGCCGTATCGGTGATATATTTCTCGACGCTGCCGATCGTCACTGCGCCGTGACCCGAAAATTCGATGACGCAATTGCCTTCGCACAGGCGATCCTGGGGGCAGATGCGCCCGCAGATCTCGGGCATCGTCGAGGTGGCGTTGGAGAGTTCATAGGCTTCCCGCAGCCGCCCCTCGGCAGTGAGGCGCAGCCAGTCCGGAATATGATTGTGGAGCGGGCAGTGGACCGAGCAATAGGGCACGCCGCACTGCGAACAGCGCGCGGCCTGTGCGTCGGCCTCTGGCGCCGCGTAGCGCTCGGCGATTTCCTTGAAATCGCGCGCGCGCTCTTCGGGCGAGCGCTTGTCGGGATAGGATTGTTCGCGCCCCACAAATTGGAGCATGCGTTCGGCTGCCATGCATATTCCCTTTCGTTGGGAGCCGGATGCATGCTCAGCTGAGGTCTGTCACGGAAGAAATGAGATATAGGTCAGAAACGCTGACCTTAAAATCTCGCAATTCGGCCCTCGATGAGATCCGCGAAATTATCTTTCGCGATTTAGTACCGATTCGGACCTATCTCAGGGCCAGCCATAAAAGCGCGGCGCCGCCGACGATGATCCGATACCAAGCAAAAGGCGCAAAACCATAGCGCGTTACCACCGCCAGAAAAGCCTTGATCACCGCCCAGGCGACGATAAAGGACACGAGCGCTCCCACGCCGATCAGGCCGAGGTCGCCGCTTGTAATCGCATCGCGATGCTTGAAGAGCTGCAGCACGGTTGCGCCGCTCAGTGTCGGCAATGCGAGGAAGAAACTGAACTCCGCGGCAGTCTTGCGGTCGACGCCGAGCGACATCGCGCCCATGATCGTCGCGCCCGAGCGGCTGACGCCGGGAATCATTGCAAGGCATTGGACGAGGCCCACGAGAATCGACTGGCGCGTCGTCAGCGCGGCGACCCCGCCGCTCTCGCGCGGCTTGGCGAAGCGTTCGACGAGGAGAATCGCAAAGCCGCCGATGACCAGCGCCCAGGCGACGACAACCGCATTCTCGAGCAATAGCTCGATCTGGTCGCCGAATGCGAGCCCGAGAACCACGGCGGGGAAGAAGGCAAGGAGCAGGTTGCGAACAAAGGCGATTGCGACCGGATCGCGCCGGAAAAAGCCGACGAACATGTCCCAGAAAAGGTGCCGATAGAGAACGACGATCGCGAGGATCGCACCGGGCTGGATCGCGATGTTGAACACTGCCCATTTCGAGGCATCATAGCCGAGCAGTTCGGTCGCGAGGATCAGATGCCCCGTTGACGAGACGGGCAGGAATTCGGTGAGACCCTCGACGATACCGAGGATGATTGCAGTCAGCCAGATCAATGAAAACTTCCTTTGGCGGCGGGAGAGCGGACGGGGCAGGGCAGGGTCATGCGCTAATGTCCTGACGGGAAAAATATGCAAAAGGGCGCCCGACATGTGCCGGACGCCCAGTCCTTGAACATTCTTATGCCGCAGCCTTCGCTTTTGCCAAGCTTTCGGATGACGGCGAAACCCCGCTTCGCCTCACTGCGCCGCAATTCCGGCGAAGCGCCCATGACGGCGATATTGGACGAGCCAGCCTTCGGCGACCGAAGCAAGCGATGCTGGTGCGATGCCGAACGCGGCAAAGCCTTCGGCGCCGGGCGTCACCACATTGTCCGACTGCAGCATCAGCCATTGATCTTTCGTGATCGGCGCGCCGGGCAACCAGCCGAATCCGCTTGCAAGCACCGAGGCGATCGCGTCGGGCAGTTCGACGAACAGGCGCTTGCGCCCGGTCGCATCGGCGATCCAGTGCATGAGCGCCGCCATCGAGAGCACCTGCGGCCCGCCGAGCTCGAAAATGCGGCCCGAGGCCGAGGCGTCGAGCGCTGAGACCACAGCTTCCGCTACGTCGCCGACATAGACAGGCTGAAACTTGGCCGCAGGCGCAATCACGGGGATAACCGGAGACAGCCGGATCATCGCGGCGAAACGATTGATGAACTGATCCTCGCGGCCGAAGACGACCGAGGGACGAAGGATGACGGCGCCGGGGAAGGCGGTACGTACAGCGGCCTCGCCGTCGGCCTTGCTCTGCCCATAGACCGACGGGCTATCGAAGTCCGCGCCAATGGCCGAGAGATGGACGAGCGTGCGGGCGCCAGCGGCCTGCGCCGCTGCTGCGACGTGGCCGGCGCCGTCAGCCTGCACGGCCCGCATATCGTCGAAGCTCCCCGCGAGGTTGATCACGACGTCGCTTCCCGCAACCGCGCGCGCGACGCTCGCCGCGTCGCGGACATCGCATGCAACGAACTGCGTCTGGCCGAGCCCGCCGAGCGGCTTGAGATATGTCGCCGAGCGGGGCGCGCGCTGCGCGACGCGAACGCGCGCGCCGCGGGCGAGCAGCCTTTGCACGACATAGCGGCCGATGAAGCCGCCGCCGCCCAGCACCGTGATCAATTGCCCGTCGAGGTTCCCCATGTCATCCGTCCGTGATTCTATTGCGGCGCTGCGCGCCGCGCGGCCTCCCCATGCCGCGAAGCGCGATGCGGGGCAAGGGGCGACGCCGACCTTGCCGGTGCAAAACGGCCGCTCTGAAAGAAAATGTCATGCATCACACCCCGGCGCGGTTGACAAGCGACAGGCCGCGCCGCTAAGCGCCCGCTCCTACCCCGTGCCCAGATGGCGGAATTGGTAGACGCACCAGCTTCAGGTGCTGGCGATCGCAAGGTCGTGGAGGTTCGAGTCCTCTTCTGGGCACCATTTGTTCTTCTCACGTTCTCCCAAATAATCTATAAAACCCGCAGAAATCCTAGCCGCTCTTATGCACCAAGGGGTGTCTGAGCGGTAGGCGGGAGTAGCGTAAAGCTCTGTTCTGAAGTAAGAAATTGGGTGTCTAAGCCGTCCCTGCTCCGGGACAGAAATTGCCATAGGCTACACCCGCCATGACCGACGTTACCTCAAGCTCATTTCGATTCCCAGCGGTCCAACGCAAGAAAGTCACGGCTGCCTTCGACGGCGGTCGCATCACGTCGGACGGCGGGGTTCTGCTATTGGCGCAGGCCGAGCGCGAGATGGACATCTGCAGGCAGCTGGCCACCTGCATCGCCGATCGGCGCGATCCTTCGCGGGTGGTCCACAAGCTGGATGACATCCTGCGGGCTCGGGTTCTGGCGATTGCCTGCGGCTACGAGGACGCCGACGACCTCGACGCCCTGCGTGACGATCCCGGCTTCCGCCTGGCGCTGGGCAAGCTACCGGGTTCGGGCGCGGGCCTTGCCAGCCAACCGACGATGAGCCGCTGGGAAAACGCACCCACCACGCGCGAGCTGGCCCGCATGATGGCCGCGATGGTCGACATCTACTGCGCCAGTTATCCATCCCCGCCCGAGGCGGTGACGCTGGACATCGATGACACCTGCGATGTCGTGCACGGCTACCAGCAGTTATCGTTCTGGAACGGGCATCACGGTGAGCGCTGTTTCCTGCCGATCCACGTCTACGACACGGCAACGGGGCGGCCGGTCGCCATGCTGCTGCGCACCGGCAAGACGCCGAGCGGCGCGGAGGCCGCGGGCCATATCCGTCGCCTGGTGCGGCAGATCCAGAGGTACTGGCCCACGACCCACATCACGATCCGGGGCGACGGCCACTACGGCAGACCCGAGGTCATGAACTTCTGCGAGGCACAGGGCATCGATTATGTCTTCGGCCTGCCCACCAACGCTGTGCTGCGCGCCGATCCACAGATCGTGAAGATTGCCGATGCCTGCGCGGTCAAGCGGGCCGAGGAACAGCACGTGGTCCTGCGAAATTATGCCCAGACCCGCTACGGGGCGAAAAGCTGGAAATGCCAGCGCCGTGTCGTCGCCCGGATCGAGGCCAGCACGCTCGGCATGGATATCCGCTACGTCGTCACCTCGCTCGAGCAGGGCTCGGCCGAGCACATCTACGACACACTCTACTGCGCCCGCGGCCAGGCCGAAAACCTCATCAAGTTGCACAAGGCCCAGCTCGCCAGCGATCGCACGTCATGCCGATCAGCCAACGCCAATCAGATGCGGCTGATCCTGCACACCGCCGCATTCTGGCTGATGTGGCGCATCCAGCAGGCCATCCCCAAGGCAGCCGCGCTTGCCAACGCTGAGTTCGCGACCCTGCGCCTGCGGCTCCTCAAAGTCGCCGCACGCGTCATCGAGACCGCCTCCCGCATCCGCGTCGCCTTCGCTTCCGCCTGTCCCGACGCCGCCCTGTTCCGGATCATCGCCGCCGCCCTCAGGCCCGCCCCGACATAGCCAGTGCGGCCGTGCCGCTGAACGTCCGAGCCCCTCCATCAAACCCGCAAGCCTCTCGATCCCACGCGATGAAATAGACGCAGCGGAGGCACTCGGCCTGCTCAAACGCCCGCTGCCGCCAACGATTGATCTTCCCCAAGAACAACATCGTCACGAATAAGAGCGGCTAGGGATTTGGCCCTTGGATCGTTCCGGAACGTCCCGCGAAATCTCGGGGGTTCCAGACACTTTTGTGGGCCTTTTGAGGCCGTTTCGCAAAGGCCCAGATGAAAAGTGAAGCGGCCCCCAAAATGACCGGACAGTTCCTCACACTTATGTAAGAGTGAGGCCTATGACCGACAGTAATCCCAGGAGCTATGTGCATGCGGAGGTTCTCGGAGGGGTTCAGCGCCGTAGGCGGTGGACCCCGGAAGAGAAGCTCCGCATGGTCGAAGAGACCTTTCTGCCCGGCAACAGCGTGTCGCGTGTGGCGCGCATGCACGGGGTGGCGCCGAACCAGCTGTTTGGCTGGCGCCGGCAGGCGGCAAGCGGCGCCCTGACCGCTACCCGTGCCGGCGGCCAGGTGGTTCCGGCCAGCGAGTATCGTGCACTCGAGAACCAGGTTCGCGAGCTGCAGCGCATGCTCGGCAAGAAGACGATGGAGAACGAAATCCTGCGTGAGGCGATCTCGCGGGTGGCAGCTCCCAAAAAAACGCCGTTGCGCACGCTCTCGTTGCCGGAGGGCGACCTGTGAGCGCGGTGGCAAATGCATTGGGCGTGTCTCGGCAGCATCTCTCGTCAGCCAGACGCAAGGCCGCTGCCCGAAGCCGCGGCAGACCTCCGCTTCCCGAGGAAGAGCTCGTCGCGCGTATTCAGGCCCTGATCGCCGAGCTGCCGACCTATGGCTACCGCCGGATCCACGCGCTCCTGCGGCGGCAGGCGCGCAATGGCGGGCCATCTGCGCCCAATGCCAAGCGGGTCTACCGGGTGATGAAGGTGCATGGCCTGCTGCTCCAGCGCCATAGCGGCAAGGCGGACGAGCGTCGCCACGATGGGCGCGTCGCCGTCGATACTCGCAACACCCGCTGGTGCTCCGACGGCTTCGAAATCGGCTGCGACAACGGCGAGAAGGTGCGGGTCGCCTTCTCTCTGGACTGCTGCGATCGCGAGGCGATGGGCTTTGTTGCCACCACTGCCGGCATATCTGCCGAGGATGTGCGCGACCTCATGACCGCCACCGTCGAGCACCGCCTATCGCTGGATGGCCGAGGGCAAGTTTCCCAAACCGGTGCAGCTTGGCGGCTACGCCGTTGCGTGGCCTGAGAATGAAGTCGAGAATTGGATCGCGGACAGACTTGAATGAGAGGAATAGGATCGGCAGATGACGTTCCGCCTCTGGGGTCAGTGCCTTGTACGCCGTCACAATAGTTCGGTACCAACCTCACGCTTGATTGTACGATCCTGGGATCAGGCAAAGCTCGCAGGATTGGGCTCGTCGCGCGCTGCGTCGAACCGGGCCTGCGCGGCGCTGATGGCGTCGACATTGTCCAATGCCCACTGCGACAGGGCATTGATAGGGACCGTTAGCGCGTGGCCGAGTTCGGTCAGCTCGTAGTCGACACGGGGCGGAACGGTGGGAGTGACCGTACGATTTACGAGGCCGTCTCTCTCGAGATTACGCAAGGTCAGCGTCAGCATGCGCTGTGAGACGCTCGGGATTTCCCGCCGCAGTTCGCTGAAGCGGCGGCTCCCATGGGCCAGCGTGTGGACGACCAGCACGCTCCATTTGTCGCCCACGCGCTGGAGGAGGCCGCTAATGGTGCGGCAGGCGGGCTTGTTGGGGTCGTGCGCCATGGCCGGTTACCTTTCTGTTCCCTCGGTACCAATTTGTGCCTCAAACACAAAAATGTGCGTTCTTGTGGGGCTCAAACATCTGGTTACTTAATGTTCCTAGGTATCAAATCCATACCAAGGAGCCAATAATGACCATCTTGCATATCGATAGCAGCATCACCGGTGAGGACAGCGTCAGCCGTCAGATCAGCCGGGCCATTATCGACAAGTTGACCGCGAGCAACGCAGGGGCAGAGGTAATCCGGCGTGATCTTGTGGCGCAGCCGCTCCCCCACTTGACGCTGGCCGAACTAGCCGACACCGCCGTGCTCGACGAGTTCCTCGCCGCCGACACGGTCGTGATCGGTGCGCCAATGTACAACTTCTCGATCCCGACCCAGCTTAAGGCGTGGATCGACCGCATCCTCATAGCTGGCAAAACATTTCGCTACGAGGCAACAGGACCGGAAGGCCTGGTAGGCGAAAAGCGGGTAATAGTCGCGCTCGCGCGCGGCGGATTCTACGGTGCCGATACGCCTGCCGCTCCCATGGAGCATCTCGAGACCTACTTGCGCACTGCCTTCAATTTCATCGGAATCGAGCCGGAGGTCGTTGCCGCGGATGGTGTAAACATCGGCCCGGATCAGAAGGAAGCGGCGCTGGCGCAAGCGCGCGACGAGGCTATGTTGCTCGCTGCCTGAACGCCTTCGCCTCTATCAGGCTCGCCTCGGCCGACGAGCTGGCATCCGCCTGATCATGGTCGGGCGGATGCCGCTCAGGCCTCAACCTGCGCCTCTTTCCGGGCTTGGAGCGCAACGCCGAAGCGCCGTCGATATTCGGCCGGGGGCAGCCCCGTGATCCGGTTAAACAGTTTGCGGAATGCGGACGGGTCGCCATAGCCGATTTCCCAGGCGATCTGTTCGACCGGTCTGCGGGTAAGCTCAAGCGCCTCGCGCGCCCGCGCGATGCGGATCTGTTGCACATATTCGGTGGGACGAAACCCTGTCGCGGCCTTGAAACGACGCAGGAAGGTACGCTCTTCCAGCCCGGCGCGATCGGCAAGTGTCTTTACCGACCATTCCGTCGTCGCGTTTGCCTGAAGCCAATGCTGTACTGAGCGGATCGCCGCGTCGCCATGATCAAGCTTCGGGATGAAGCTGATATAGGGTCGCTGCGCTTGCCGCGGCGGATCGATCAACAGGAAGCGTGCGGTTTGCAACATCGAACTGGCACCCAGTAGCCGCTGGACCAGTGTCAGGCCGAGATCTGTCCAGGCGAGAATTCCACCTGCGGTGATGATATCGCCATCGTCGACAATGATGCGGTCAGCATCGACCTTCGCATCCGGAAAGCGAGAACTCAGGGCTTCTGCGAAGGCCCAGTGCGTGGTGACCTCCCGTCCTTCGAACAGCCCGGTTTCGGCAAGCACGAACGCCCCGGCACAGACCGAGCATAAAATCGCGCCCTGTTCGTGATGGCGCGTCATCCAGACGGCCAGCGCCCGCATCGAAGGCAGGTCGTTCGGCATGACCAGACTGGGCGGAGTGATGATGTAGGTGACGCGGTGCGGCTCGCCGGGGTGGCTGTCAAAGGTGCAGGCCACCCCTTCGTCTGTCTCCTGCCAGTGGGTGACGCGGATAACTGGCGCGTCGCGCTCGCCTGCCATCTGCGCCGCGGTGACGGCAAGGCGAAACAGGTCAGTCAGCCCGTAGATCGCTGAGAGTTGGCATTCGGGATAGATGGTCAGCGCGATCTCCGCGACTATCCGGCTCGATTCTTCCGTGTCAGTCTTGCCCCGCATTCTGTCGCTTTCCCCAAGCGTGCCGGAGCCGCCACCCCGGTAGCTTCCTTGTCATCTCCCGGCACTTTCGCCGGACCGACGAGAAGGAGACTATCATGACACGTAAGATTCGTAACCTAGCGCTCGGCGCGGCGGCCGCGCTCGCCATGACAGGCGTGGCCGATGCCCAGTCGGCCGGCACCCCCGAAGACACGACCAGCGTCGTCCTGGTCCATGGCGCCTTTGCCGACGGGTCGGGTTGGCGCGGCGTTTACGACCGGCTGATCGACAGGGGCTATCGCGTCGCAATCGTGCAGAACCCGCTGACCTCGCTCGAGGACGACGTGGATGCCACCAACCGGGTGATCGATCGCCAGCCGGGGCGCGTCATCCTGGTCGGGCACAGCTGGGGCGGCACGGTGATCACCGAGGCCGGGAACCACCCAAAGGTGGCGGGCCTCGTCTACGTCTCTGCGCTCGCTCCCGATACGGGCGAGACGACCGCCCAGCAATATGAAGGCTTCCCCGCTGCCACCGATTTCGTAATCGACACGCAAGGCGATGGTTTCGGCTTCGTGAACCCGGATAGGTTCAAGGCCGCCTTCGCCGCCGATGCGAGCGACAGCGACGCCGCATTCCTGCGCGATTCGCAGGTGCCGATCAACATGTCGGTCTTCGCCACGCCGATCGGCCAGGCCGCCTGGCGGAACAAGCCCAGCTGGGCCGTGATCGCCCGCGAGGACAAGGCGTTCGGCGAGGGCATGCTGCTGCACATGGCACGGCGCATGAACGCCGACATCACCGAAGTGCCCGGCAGCCATGCGCTCTTCATGACCCAGGCGCAGGCGGTGTCCGATGTGATCGACCGCGCGGCACGTGAAAGTCGCGAGCGAGCCGGCGAGTCCAGCGCCGTCGGTGCGAACTGAGCAGACGGGGCGGGCGCGGTCGACCCGCTGAGCTCGGCGCGCCCGCACGTCGGCTAGACCATCACTGCGTGCAAGGACCAAAAGCGATGCTCCTGTCGCCAGCAACCAACCAACTCCCGCCCTGCTCATGTCGGCCGCGCCTGACCGACGGCCGAAGGGGATCCATATGGGGCGGAATCGCCGCGCTAATCTGGGGCGGCTTCTTCGCCTATGCGCGCCTCGGAATCGATGCAGGCTTGAACGCGGCCGACTTCGCCTTCCTGCGCTACGGCACAGCCGGTGCACTGATGCTGCCGTGGCTGTTGCGCAGGGACGTGAGATCGCTGGGCGGCGTCGGCTGGTTCCGGGGTGCCGTGCTTGCGCTGCTCGCCGGCCCCCTATTCGTTCTGGTGAGCGCCGCCGGCCTTGCCTTTGCGCCCCTGGCACATGGCCCGGTGATCCAGCTCGGCACCGTGACGCTGATGGGCACCGTCCTCGCCGCTGCCTTTCTTGATGATCGGGTCGACATCGCGCGCGCCATCGGACTTGCGGTGATCGTCGCCGGCCTTGCGATAACCGTGGGCCCCGGGCTGTTCGATGGCGGCTCACACGCCTGGAAGGGAGACCTGCTTTTCATCGTGGCGGGCCTGATGTGGGCGCTATTCACCCTGCTGCAGCATCGCTGGTCGGCGGACCCCATGGCAACCACTGCCGCGGTGTCGGTCATCTCGCTTGCGGTCTATGCCCCCGGTTACCTTTTCATTCGTGGTCCGCAGGCGCTGATTGCCGCAGGTCCGCTGATGGTGATCGAGTTCGCCGTCGTGCTCGGCCTGTTCTCGGGCATCGTTTCGCTATTCGCCTTCGGCCGTGCGGTGAGCTGTCTCGGCGCAGCCCGCGCTTCGCTCTTTCCCGCTCTTGCGCCGGGGGTCGCCATCGTTCTGAGCGTGCCGCTGACAGGCGAGATCCCCACGCTGATGCAGGTTACCGGCCTGGCGGTCCTGACTGCCGGACTGATCCTGTCGGTCAGGAAGCGCGGCGTCCGCTTCGTTCCGACGGCGGAACCTGTTTCGTGTGAAGCGGGTGATCCCGAGGCAAGCGCCGACGAAGGCCAGGGCGCCGGGCACGTGCCGGGGCATCGGTACCCGCGTCCCCTCGACCCGATTGGCTGCACAAAGGCCGAAGCTGGGAACCCTGGAGGAGTCAGTGCTGGCGCAACGAGCGAGCGAGTTCGCGAGCGAGGTCGACGAAAACCTTGAACGCTGCAGGCGGATTTCGCCGGCTCGGGTAATAGAGGCAGAGGGGTGAAAGCGGCGGCGTCCATTCGTCCAGCACTCGGACAAGCCGACCCGCTTCGATGTCATCGCGCACATCGGATTCCATGAAGAAACCTATGCCCAAGGAGCCGAGAACGGCGGCGCGGGCGAGGCTGGCCTCGTCGAGCGTTACAGGACCGTCCACATCGACCTGCACCGGCTGCCCTTCGGCCTCGAACTGCCAACGGAACAAGGCTCCGTTTGGCAACCGCGTGCGAATACAGGGATGCGCAAGGAGGTCGGACGGCACGCGAGGCCGATCACGATTTTCGAAATACGAGGGGGAGCCAACCACGGCATATCGCCTTGGCGGACCTAGGGGAATCGCGATCATGTCCGTCGGCAGAAGATTCTCGCTTCGCACCCCGAAATCGAACCCCTCGGCCACGATGTCGACGAGGTTGCCTTCGGTCACGAGGTCGATGTGGACCTGGGGGTAGCGCCGCAGGAACTTGATCACCAGGGGCGCGAGTATTTCGCGTCCTGCCGTTGCGAAGGTGTTGATGCGCAGCGTGCCGGACGGCGTCTCCTGCTGCGAGCGCACGGTATCGAGCGCCTGATGGATATCCTTCAGCGCGGGCGTCACCTGATCGACAAATCTTTGCCCCGCAGCGGTCAGCGAAACACTGCGCGTCGTGCGATTGAAGAGGCGTACCCCGAGCTGCCCCTCCAGCTTGGCAATCGCATTGCTGAGTGCGCTCGTCGACATTCCAAGATCGAGCGCGGCCGCGCGGAAAGTGCCTCTGCGGCTGATCGCGAGAACCGCATCGAAATCGGTGAGGCTATAATTGCGCATTGTCCCGAAAACCGAAATTCTTCGTCCCGCTTTATCCCGGTTATGGGAATGCTGTCAAAGCGACTAAATCTGCATCGGACGGAAGCCGCGAAAGGCGGGACCGAATTGGAGACAGATCATGACCATCGAACTACCTGGCGCGATTGCAGCCTATTTTTCCGCCGACAAGAAGGGCGATGCGAAGTCGATTTCGGAATGCTTTACGCCGGACGCGGTCGTCATCGACGAAGGTAACACCTATACCGGTCGGGATACGATCCGGCAGTGGATGGCGAATGCGTCCACGCAGTATACCTATACCGCCGAGCCCTTTGCCCTTTCGGAAGAAGACAGGCGAATTGTGGTTGCCAGCCACCTTGTCGGCAACTTCCCCGGTAGCCCGGTGGACCTGCGATATTTCTTCGTCCTTCAGGATGAGAAGATCGCCGAGCTGGAGATCGTCCCATGACCCCGTTTGTCAGCCTGGAAGGGAAGCGAGCACTTGTGACCGCTGGCACGCGGGGTGCGGGGGCTGCCACGGTTGCCCTGTTCGAGGAACTGGGCGCTCGCGTTCTGACCAGTGCCCGAAGCAAGCCCGAGGCGCTGCCCGATGAGCAGTTCTTCGCCGCTGATCTCACGCAGGCGGAAGGCTGCACCGCGCTGGCCGCTGCCGTGCGCGAGCGGCTCGGCGGGGTGGACATTATCGTTCACATGCTGGGCGGATCGTCGGCGCCGGGCGGCGGCTACGAAGCCTTATCCGATCAGGAATGGCAGAAGGAACTGGATCTCAACCTCATGCCGGCGATCCGTCTCGATCGCGAGCTTGTTCCCGAAATGCAGGCGCGCGGGTCTGGCGTCGTGATCCACGTCACCTCGATCCAGCGAGAACTGCCGCTGCCAGAGGCGACCACCGCCTACGCCGCTGCAAAGGCAGCGTTATCCACCTACAGCAAGAGCCTCTCGAAGCAGGTCTCTCCCAACGGAGTGCGCGTCGTGCGGGTCTCCCCCGGCTGGATCGAAAGCGAATCCTCGGTCGACCTGGCCAGGCGGCTGGCGGCAGAGCATGGGGTGGACGTCGAACAAGGGAAGCAGATGATCATGGACTCGCTGGGCGGAATACCGATCGGCAGGCCGTCAAAACCCGCAGAGGTGGCGAGCCTGATCGCCTTCCTCGCGTCGGACCGCGCCGGTACGATTACCGGTACCGAATACGTCATTGACGGCGGCACGGTGCCCACGGCCTGAGGCGGAGGGGGTATCGCGTTGCGCTAACCCCGGTCATGCAACAACCGGACGGACGAAGGAAGGGCGAAGAATACGATGAAACAGGGAGGTTCGGCTTGAGGAACGGCCTTGGCGCAATGGCGGCCCTGTCACTGGCGATTCAGGCCGGACCCACCCCGGTTCTGGCCCAGGCCACGCCGGGCGGATCGCAGTCGCTTGCCTGCCTCGAACCCGGTGCGAGTGATCTCGTACCGCTGGATTCTCGCATCGGCAGACCCGACCCGGCGATCATCGACATATTCTCCGGCGCAGGGGCGAGCGCCATTTCGGTGCACAAGCTTACCCCTGAGGAACTCGCCGCGGTAAACCGCGCGCTTGCCCGATTGCCGCGCCTGCATCGTGACGTTCTGCAGCGGCACCTCAGGCGACTGAGCTTCCTCGATCTTCAGCCCGGTTCCGGAAGTGCGCTCACCAGCAGGGTCGGGCTCGACGAGACGAGCTTGCAATTCGACATCACCTTGCGGACCAGCCTGCTGGACGAAAGCCTGACCGCATTCCTGAACACTAAGGAAGCCCGATTGTTCGAAGATGACGGGTCAGGCTTCGGCGTCGCGTTCGATGCCGGGGAGGGCGACGCGCTTACCTATATCCTGCTGCACGAAGCGTCGCATGTCGTCGACCAGGTGCTTGGCCTGACGGACAATGCAGCCGGACCTTTCCGTGCCGGTATCTGGGACGATCTTCGCACCCTGTCCGAGCCGCATGCTTCCAGCCTTGCCGCAAGGACGCCATTTCGAAGGGAGTCGGCTGTTCCCCTGCGCTATTCCCCTGCCTTCTACGAATCGCTTCGCAAGAGTCCGTTCGTCTCCTTCTATGCCAGTGCCGCAGCGCCCGAAGATCTGGCGGAGCTTTTCGCCTGGCAGCAGCTGGCATGGCGCTTTGACCAGTCGCTGACACTCACCATCCGCGACCGCGAGGGGACAACCCTCTATCGCTACGATCCGCTGGAATCTGCTGAAGTGCAATCGCGCTTCGTGGAGGTGCAGGCGCTGCTGGACCGCTATGAAAATATTTGTGGTTCAAAGGCGAGCGTTGCAGAGTGATCTGCCCGGCTCGAGGACTGGCGAACCAGCGCCTTTCCTCTCCGGTGGCGGAGTAAGCCACCGGAGAGGAGCCTGACGTCTTCAGATGCCGTGGGCGTCTCGAATGAATAGAGCCGCCCGTTCTCCCACGATTGCGCAAGGAGCCTGGGTGTTGCCTGTCGAAACTCTCGGCAGGATGGATCCGTCGGCCACCCGCAGTCCCTCGACGCCACGCACCTTGAGCGTCGCATCCACCACCGCCATGTCGTCGCGCCCCATCCGTGCGGTGCCGCTCTGGTGCCAGTAGGTCACCGCGGAATCGCGGATGAAGCGATAGTCGATCGGGTTGCCCTCGCCGGGGATGGCCTCCCGCCTGACGAATGGCCTGAAGGCTGCGGCGGCACCCAGTTCCCGCGTGAGCGCGACGCAGGCCCGTGCGGCTTCGACGTCCGCCGGATCGGACAACATGTTGGCGTCCACGATCGGAGCGGCATGAGGATCGGAGGAGGCAAGGCGCACTTCGCCCCGGCTTTGCGGGCGAGCCAGTCCGCCGAACATCGTCCAGCCGTGCTCCGGCACGCCGAGAGCGGCGGTGCGTTCGCTCGGCACCGGGAACTCGACCTGGCAGAACAGCAGGTCCGGCGCTTCCAGGTCCGGCCGCGTCTTCCAGTAAAGCGTGGCCTCGCTCCCGCTGTTACGAGGAGCCAGCGGACGATGATATTCCCAGGTGCAGCAGAAGGCGACGTGATCCTGGAGGTTCTGTCCGACACCGGGAACGTGCTCGACCAGCGAGATGCCAAGGCGAGCGAGTTCTGCGCGATCGCCCAGTCCTGAAAGCATGAGCAACTTGGGCGTGTTGATGGCGCCGGTGGAAACGATCACCTCGTTCCCGGCCGAAATCGCCAGGATGCCGCCGTTTCGTTCGATCTCCACTCCGACTGCCCGGCGACCGTTGAACAGGACGCGTCGGACGAGCGTATCGGTCAGGATCGTCAGGTTCGGCCGGTCCGCCAATGGCCGCAGATAGGCGCGGTACAGCGAATGACGGCGTCCATTGCGCACCAGCATGTCGGTATAGGCTGCGCCGCCTTCGCCTTCCATCATGCGGCCATTGGGGCTGTCGAAGCGGGGGATGCCAAGTTCCTGCGCAGCGTCCAGCATCGCGCCAGCAAGCGGGCTTGGGTCGGCGGCAGGCTGGACCCAGACAGGGCCATTGGTGCCGCGATATTGCGGGTCCGGCGCACCCTGCCAGTTCTCGATGCGGCGATAGATATCGCGCACCGCCGTGGAGCCCCAGCCCGGATCGCCCGATGCGGCGGCGTAATGGTCCCAGTCGCTGCGATGCCCCTGCGCCCAGACCATCACATTGACGCTGGAGCCGCCGCCGAGGCCTTTGCCCATCGACATCGACAGCGAGCGTCCATCCAGATGGGGATTGGCTTCGGCCTGGAAGCCCCAGTCGCGTTCGCTGCCGAGATTGGTCGGCCATTGGGCCGGGTCGAGCACGCTCTCGGCCTCGTCGCTTCCGCCTGCCTCGAGAAGAAGCACCCTGCAGTCCGGATTTTCGGCGAGGCGGCGGGCGATTACCGATCCGGAGGATCCGGCGCCGCAGACGATGAAGTCATAAGCTTGTTGAAGATTGGCGGTCAGGCGCGCCTGGTTCTCGCGTGCGCGGCGCTCGAAGTCAGCGGCTTCGCCGATATTGTCGTGGTCTCTCATCGGGGTTCCTTGGTGTTGAACACTGCTCCGCAAGCGCGGCGGGCAGCGGGCCGCCGGCGTTTCCCGGAGATCGGAATGGTTCTTGACGGCTTGGCCGGTGTTCCCGGTCTTCGCCGCTGGGCTGGCAACCGGCGCCTGGCTCGACGCTAGCGCCGGTTGCCGGTTCGCTTCGTTCGCTCAGCTGCGGAAGAAGGCAAGGAGATCGGGATTGATGATCTCGGGGTGCGTCTGCGCCATGCCGTGGGGCAAGCCCTCATATGCCTTCAACGATCCGTTCCTGAGCAGTTCGACCGCCTTCGGACCATGATTGGCGAATGGGACGATCTGATCGTCGGTGCCGTGCATGACCAGGACAGGCACGTCGATCGCCTTCAGGTCCTCGGTGAAATCGGTTTCCGAAAACGCCGTGATGCAGTCGTACTGCGCCTTGGCGCCGCCGGCGAGGCCCTGGCGGGACCAGTTGTCGATCAAGCCCTGGCTCACCTTCGCATTGTCGCGATTGAAGCCGAAGAACGGTCCGCTGGCGATCTCGCGATAGAACTCCGCGCGGTTGGCGATGAGCTGGGAACGGAAACCGTCGAACACCTCGATCGGCACGCCGTCGGGATGCGCGTCCGACTTCACCATGACCGGCGGCACGGCGCCGACCAGCACGGCTTTGGCTACCCGGCCCGGCTCGGCGCGGGCGACATAGCGGGCAACCTCCCCGCCGCCGGTCGAATGGCCGACATGGATCGCGTCCTTGAGGTCGAGCGCGGACGCCAGTTCCGCGACATCGGCGGCATAGGTGTCCATCTCGTTGCCGGTGTCGGTCTGGCTGGAGCGACCGTGGCCGCGCCGGTCATGGGCGATGACCCGGTAGCCCTGGCCCAGGAAGTAGAGCATCTGGCTGTCCCAGTCGTCACTTGAGAGCGGCCAGCCGTGGTGAAAGACGATTGGCCGCGCGTCCTTGCTGCCCCAGTCCTTGTAGAAGATTTCGGTGCCGTCCTTGGTAATGATCGTCGCCATGATGGGTCTCCTTGGTTCAGGCGGCAGGAGCGCCGCTGCTAAAGGTTGTTTAGTCGCCTCTCGGCAGCGGCACGCTTGGCGGAAGTGACACAATCAGGGTTGAAACTGACAGGTCTGGGCCTGGGAGGATGGGAGGGAGTGCTACCGTCGCTCTCGGGCGAGGCACGTCCAGGCTCTGATCCGGCAGTTCGCAATTCGACCGGAGCGGGCGCAGGGTGCAGGTTGAAAGCGAGCGAGCGGTTCCTGCTCTCGCTCGGGTCGATGGATTATGCGGCCTGCCTTGTGGACGCCACCACCACCAGCTTCTGATTGACCAGCTCCTTGATGCCGTTCTCGGCGAGCTCGCGGCCGTAGCCGGACCGCTTCACCCCGCCGAACGGAAGTTCCGGGCCGCCGCCAGTCATCGCGTTGATCCAGACCATGCCCGCCTCTATCCGCGATGCGAGCGACTTGGCCCGGGAGATGTCGGCCGAGAAGATGGAGCCGCCCAGGCCGTAGGGTGAGTCGTTCGCCAGCCGGATCAGTTCTTCGTCGTCGCGCACGATATGGATTTGCGCGACAGGCCCGAAGAACTCCTCGAAATAGGCAGGGTTGTCCCGCGCGACGTCAGACAGGATCGTCGGCTGGAAGTAAGCGCCGCCGCCCTGGACCGGGTTGCCGCCATGGAGGACACGCGCGCCCGCCGCGACCGCATTGCGGACCTGCTCGGCGAGTGAATCGCGCGCGGCCAGCGAGGAAAGAGGGCCGAGATCGACGGTTTCATCCATGGGATCACCCACGCGCATCGCCCGAAACCTCTGCACGAGTTTCTCGATGAAGCTCTCCGCCACCTTCTCGTGGACGAGAAAGCGTTTGGCGGCCGTGCAGACCTGTCCGGCGACCGCCAGGCGGCCAGCTGCGCCCATATCGGCTGCGCGATCGAGATCGGCATCGTCCAGGACGGCGAAGATGTCCGAACCACCCAGTTCGAGCACCGACTTCTTGAGATTGCGGCCCGCCTCGGCGGCGACAATGCTAACCGATATCGCAGGGCCTGACCAGGACGCGAGTGGCCAGATCTTATTGATCATATGCTGAGCCTCCCAACGAAGGTGCCTCATCCACGCCTCCGCTTACTTCTGGCACACCTTCCTGCCCGGCGTGCGCCTTTACTTCGGTTGCCCGCTCTTCGATCTCCTTTGCGAAGACCTTCAGCATCGACGAACCTGCTGGCATGGCTGCCACCTCTTCGACCGCTGCGTGTAGCTCTCGCAGCAACCGTGCCGTCACCTGTTCTACCCGCTGCACCGTTCCTCGCGCTGCCAGCCCTGCGGCTTCGGCCATGCGCCACCAGTGGCGGCCGTAGATGTGGCGGCCGCGGCGTTGGCCGCCGATGGCCTGGGCGTGATTCTGGGTGATGTTCGTCCAAGCGAGGCCGGACATCAGGTCATAGAGCGGGGCAAGCTGCGGCGCGCCCGGGCCGAGCAGGATCGAGTAGTTCTTGGCATGCGAATCGACGTTGCCGATCGCAATATTGAAGATCATTGCGTCCAGTAGTCGGGTGATGTCGCGCGCGGTCATATGCTGGCGGACCAGGGCGAACATGTCTGCGATCGAAGGGCCGCGCGTGCCGGTGCCGTTGAACTCGTACTTCGCGGCAGGCGGCCGGCCGAGGGCCTGGCAGAAATCCTCCTGATGCAGACGGCGAACATTGCTGCCGATGCCTGCCCGATCATAGCGCTCGACAAGCAGGTAGCTGCGTTGCCCTGCTATGCCTGCCGTCACCGGCGCGACATTGAGCCCGATCCGGCGGGCGAGAACCATGCAGAGCGCTTCATTTTGGACGCTGCCGGGCAGTCGTGGATTGTCGGGCTTGAGGATGTGCGTCGACGGCGCGCCGTTGATCGGCACCGCAAGCTGGCCTTCTATGACGGTCACCGGCAGCTTTTCCTGTGCGCCGGCAAGACTCATCGAGACGCCGTCTTCGCCCACCAGGAATGGCCGCGCGGGCAGTTCCTCGACGATACGTTCAAGTGCACCGTCATCCGGGATCGGACGATAGCCGGGCTCGCCGCGCGGTTGCTGCGGCGCGATACTGAGCGCGCCTGCCAGATCATTGCCGGTCTGCGCGATCAGGCCGAGTGCGTCCCCCGGTGCCGCGCCGAGCGCCCGCGTCATCGCGCGCAGCGGTTCGCCTTCCGGTAGAAGGTTCATCAGCCAGGGAAGAACCTGTTCACCCTCATAGGGCTCTGGCCGGATCGGCATCGCCAGCGAGACCGGGAAGCTGTCAGCGGATGAACCCCAGGCATCCGCATAGGCAAGGCGGGTGGCCTGCGCGTCGGCGCTGATCGTAGCGACCAAGCGGTCTTCGTAGTGAACCGGAAGATCCACCGTTAGGCCGGCGAAATGCCGGTTGCGGTGAGCCGCAAGCCGACAGCCCTAGCGGCGGCGAGGGCCTTACCGAGTTGCGCAGTGGGCTTTCCTGCTTCCAGATCGACAATGAAGCGTTCGCCGCTGTTGATTGCGAGCGCCAGCTCCCGCTGGGTAAGGCCAAGGGTCTTGCGAGCGGATGCGACGGCTGCGCCGAATTCGATTGCGTTGTCGATCATGTCATTCTTCCCGAACGGGAAGATTGCACACGACAAAGCGCGTTTCAAGAGCCTTCCTTACCGATCGGGAAGAAAGCAATCCGATATACGGCCTTCTCTTTAATTTCTTACCGATCGGTAAGATAGAAGATGGCCTGAGCGGACGTTCTGTCCTATCTGAGCTCCTCGAAGTCAGCGGATATGTCCATGTCGATCGCCAGAGCTCAATATGACGAAGATGAAAAGCTGGCGATGGTGCGAGCGGCCACTGCATTGGTCGCGCGCTGGGGCGTTCCCGACGAAACGGTCGCGCGGCTGGTCAATGGCGAGGGGCGGGCTGCGGTGCTGCTAGGCATTCATCGCGCATTGCAATGCATATTCGCTGATGGCGATAGAGCCACGCGGTGGATAATCGCTCCATGGTTTCGGTTTAAAGGAGGGACTCAATAATTTGGTTCCCACCGCGCGAGGGCGTTTCGGACATTACGATCCTGACCGATCCGCTCGGCTACCGCATGGCGCTCAAAGAACGCGGCGCAGTTCGCATTGGCCGCGAATATGCTGTCCACCCCGTAGCCGTCCGCGGCGGCTGCTTTCATCCCAAGCTGATGGTCTTGGAGGCCGATGACGCGACTCACGCGACCGTGGGGTCCGGCAATCTCACCTTCGGCGGGTGGTCGGCCAATCTCGAATGCCTCGATCATGTGCATGCCAAAACGCGCCATGCGCGAGCGATTGATAGGCGCCCGGGCGCCGACCAAAAGACGCGGCGGCTTCGAGCTCCTTACGCGCGCTGCCGATAATCAGGGCGAGCAGAATGAAGGCGAAGGCGAACTCCGCCAGGCGATGCTCGAACTGGAAGATGAAAAAATCGCAGAGCCTGCACTGCACTGGAAGCGCGTGCAGATGCGCCAGTCCTTCCGGCTGGGACTGGAAGCGCTGTTCGAATGGATCATTGCCGAGATCGGCGGTGGCACGATGACTACCGAAGCTCTCGCCGCGCATATGCTCAAATGCGCGCCGCCCACCTACGGCCAACACTGGCGATGGAGGCGTCAATGCACTAACAATCCGCTCGGACCACTCGGTGGGGGCCGGTCAGTCGGTCGCGGCGAGCCCCAGGTGGATACCTGGAACTCGCCTTGACGAAGGCCCAGAGAATTGCGGCTGCGCCGGCAGTCTCCGCGCCGGCGCTAGCGGCTAAGCTATTGCGCGCAAGGCCGATACCCGGCGATGACGGCGGCACTTCGCGCTGCTCATCGGTTCGCTAGGGTTTGTGACTGATTACTGTGGACAGCGGCTGGTGGCGCCATAGCTTTTTGATTTCGTCGTCGTAGCCGGTGAGGTCATAGCGCAGCAGAGATACCGGCAGGCGGCCGGTGTTCATAAGATAGTCGTGGTAGTCCTTGATCGAGAATTTGTCGCCGAGCTGGCGCTTGCGATCTACGAGCAGCTTTTGAAGCTGCATCGCTCCAATCGTGTAGGTCATGCCGTAACCGGGCGGGCGCCGGATATAGATGCCCGCGTCAACGCGCGCGACATTGTCATCGAGATAGGGGGTCCACTCCTTCCAGAAGTTCATGGTCTCATCGACGGTCATCTCGTTGCGCTGCATCTTGACGTCGCCGATCGTACGGGCAGCGCGGAAGAGTCCGAAGATGTAGATGAGCTCGCGCGTGCGCGGACGGTCGTCGAACAGCCCCAGCTGGAGCGCGCTTTCCTCCAGGTAGAAGCCCCAGCCTTCGGTCCGGCCGCTGTCACTGATATGGCGGCGGATCGGGTGCGAAACCCGCTTGCCGGTCATACCGTCGAACCGGTGGCCGGGGAAAGTCGCGTGAAGATGGTCGGGCGAGGCGTCGCGGAACTGGACCTGTTCCCAGAACATCGGTCCGTTCGGGCGGACAATCCAAGGCGCGTTGAAGCCGACTTCCTGGTAGGTCGCTGGAATATAGTCTGGAATGGTGATGATCTCTTCATCGCTCAACCATTTGCGGATCTTGGCGTCCGTGCCGGCGAGTTGCGCTTCATACTCCTCAGCCGATCCGGGCAGTTCGAGTTCGGGCAGATTGCGGTTGCGGTGGCGCTCGGTCGTGTAATTCGCCCAGTGCCTCGCGAGCTCGCGCTCGGCGAGCGTGACAATCTCGTCAGAGTCATAAGGCATTAGCCGGACGTTGGTCAGGAACCAGTCATAGGCAGCCTTGCCGACACCGGCGGGCGCGGTCATGGCGGGGCGCGCGCTGACCAGCCAGTCGCGGAAGCTGATGATAGCCTGCTCCGCAGCCTCGATATCCGGCACCAACGCGGGCTGCTGCTTCGCGGCGCGTGCGTGCAGGTCGGCGAACCAGCCGATCAAGCCTTCAGGTTCGACGGGGCGGTAGGGCATGCCGTGGCCGACGCCGTCGCCGTGCGACAGGCTGTGGATTGCGAGATCGGCATAGTCGGCGGCAACCGAGTCGAGGTTGATGCGGGCCTGAGCGAGATAGCCCGGGATTGTCCGCAGCCGAGCACGGAAGGATTTAAGGGCCTCCCCCTTGAGCGGCACGTCAGTGTAGGCAAGTCGTTGAAGCTCGTCGACATACATGCCCGGATCGCGTGCCCAGGGCTTGGTGACATTCAGTGTAAAGTCGGCAAGGTCCATTTGTGCGCGGACGGCCAGGTAGTCGACCTGCTTGTGTCGATCCCAGCGCGCGACCGCGAAATCGGCTAGTTTCGCCTGGAAGGCCTTAAGTTCGGCACGGCGCTTTTCGACGGCGGCGGGGCTATAGTTGACTATGCCGTCGATCGCCTTTGGTGTTTTCCACTCATTAAAGGCGGTAAACAGCGTGACCAACTCCTCGTAGCTGCCCTGGCCATCGGGCGGCGTAGCCTGCAGAAGCGAGACCTGCTCCGTCGCGCGGGCCGCCGCGAACGGGGTAAGGCTGGTAGTGCCCGCGATCAGGGCGGTGATCGCCACGACGAATGCCTTGCTCATCGATAAGGTCTCCTATGTTGCCGCCGGCGGCTCGCCGACTCACCGCGCGATTATTAAACCAAAAAACGCGTGATTTTGGTCATGATGTTATAGCGGGCGCCCTTGGTCAAGTGTCGATATTACATCCGACAAGCGGCCGGACGGGGCAGCAGTCGTCCCGATCGCGCGTGAGCGTCTCTTCCGGAAGAGGATGTGTTTCTTGAATCGGCTATGAGAAATAACCATTTCAATACAGTCAGTTATATTTGAAATTTGCCGCTTCATTGCCAATCGAGGCGCAGGGCTCAAAGCGCGGTCACACGTCTGAAATGATACATTTCACATTTTTTCGCGCCATGGAATTGACTGCCTCGCGCCAATATGCTCAAAATCACGCAACTGTTCACGGGAATGGATGGCGGCAAACGTCAGCGATCGTGAGCAGCGCAGGCGGGCGTTCCAGTTTCAGGGAGTGACGATCATGGGTTTGAAGAGGGTAGCAGCTGTTCGGGCGGGATTGAGGGGCGGTTCGGCGCTTTTCCTGTCAATGGCAGTCATGGGGTCGGCAATGGCGCAGGAGGCGCTCGCCGACGACGAGGGGTCGATTGTCGTCACCGGTTCGCGCATCCCGCGGCCTGACCTTGAATCCAACAGCCCTGTCAATGTGATCGGTCAGGACGAAATCAAATATTCCGCAACCCTCGAGACCGAGCAGCTGCTCAACGCGCTGCCCCAGGCGGTGGCGGGGGCCGGCGCACAATCGAACGCGGGTAACGGTTCGGCAACGGTTAATCTTCGAAACCTCGGCACGGTTCGCACGCTGGTGTTGCAGAACGGGCGCCGGGTTGTCGGGGCGTCGCAGGATGGCGTCGTCGACCTCAACATGATTCCACCCTCGCTCGTATCGCGCGTCGAGGTCGTGACCGGCGGCGCGTCGGCCGTATATGGTTCGGACGCCATGGCGGGCGTTGTCAACTTCGTGACCAAGGATGATTTCGAAGGTTTCGAGGTCGGCGGCTCCTATGGCCTCAGCGACAAGGGTGACGCAGAGCGGTACAATCTCGAGTTGACGGTCGGTGGCAATTTCGCTGACGGGCGCGGCAACATCGTGTTTCATGGCAGCTATTACGATCGCGCGATGGTCAAGGGCGCGGCGCGCAAGCACGCGGTCGAGTATTTTGCCGATGCCGTCGTCGATGGGAAGCCGGTTCTGGTGCCGGCGGGCAACGGCGTCACGCCGCAAGGTACGATTTTCAGCCCTCAGCTCGTTGGCCTGACCGATCCATATGGCACTACGATAGGGACCGCCGGCATCTTCTTTGCCGATGAGGGGTGGCGCGCCTACCAGGCCAGTGACGGTTTCAACGATCGTCCCTACACAAACCTCCAGATGCCGATGCAGCGCTGGCAGGGGTCGGTGATCGGTCATTATGACGTGAGCGACGGCGTTACCGCCTTCTGGGAAGGGTCGTACGTCCACAGCAAAATCAACTCGACGCTCGGCGCCGTGCCTATGAGCAGCTCAGGATTTATCCCGGGCTTCCAGCTCGATATTCGCAATCCCTACCTCGATCCGACGCTGCGCGACTTCTTGAGCGTGAACCTGGATGGGGACGCCGACAGCCTCGTGCCGGTCAATATCAACCGGCGCCTGCTCGACGGCGGTTCGCGTACCAGCGACCAGACGCGTGACTTCTATCGCTTTGTCGTCGGCCTGAAAGGTAATCTGACCGATCGGCTGAAGTGGGAAGTCTTCTATAACCAGGGCCAGACCAAAGTTACCGATGTCCAGGGCGGCGGCGTCCTGATCGAAAATTTTGCCAACGGCTTCCTGACCGATCCCAACGACCCTTACAAGTGCGCGGTCGCCGATCCGAATTGCGTGGTTCTCAATCCTTTCGGGCTTAATTCGCTTACCCCCGAGATGATGAGCTATATCTATACGGATCTCACCAACATCACCACGATCCGGCAGAAACAGGTCGGTGCCAGCCTGACGGGTTCGCTCTTCTCGCTTCCCGCAGGGGATCTCGGTATCTCGATCGGTGCCGAGTATCGCAAGGAAAGCTCGTCCTTCGACCCCGACCAGCTCTATGTCCAGGGCAAGGCCCTGTCGCGCTCGGCCGGCCTCAGCCCGACGGCGGGCTCTTTCGATGTCTCTGAAGTCTATGGCGAGCTTTACGTGCCGATCCTTGGAGACATGCCGGGGGTGGAACTGCTGGCCTTCGAGGGGGGACTGCGCTTTTCGGATTATTCGACAGCGGGTGCGGTCTGGTCCTATAAGATGGGCGGCGAATATTCGCCTTTCCGCGGTCTCAAGTTCCGCGGCCTCTATCAGCGTGCGGTGCGCGCGCCGAACGTGGTCGAGCTCTATTCCGGAGCCACCAACACTGCGCCCCAGGCCGTCGACTTCTGTAACGCGGGGCCCGACCGCACGCAGCAGGAGCGCGATTTCTGCGTGAATTCGCTCGGCATCCCTGCATCGGTAATCGACGTGTTCCAGCAGGAAAACCAGCAGATCCGAGCCATCACCGGTGGTAACCCGAACCTGAGGGAGGAAACCTCGGATACCTGGTCGGTCGGAGCGGTTATCCGCCCGGAGTTCGTTCCCAACCTGCAGCTCACGGTTGATTACTACAAGATCAAGATCGACGACGCGATCGGATCGTTCGGTGGAGGTTTGCAGTCGGTCATCACGGCGTGTAACGCCGACATGTCGCTGAACAACATCTTCTGCCAGCCGCTGCAGAACCGGACGCCGGACGGCCAGCTCTATGATGTGCCGCTACTCAATGCCAATATCGCGAAGCTGGAGGCTTCGGGCATCGACTACCGGCTCGATTATCGGCACAGCCTCGGATCATCCGGCAGCCTGAGCTACTATATCGCGGGTACCTATTTGATCGATGCGATCTCGCAGGGCAGTCCGATCGTGAACCCGGTGAACTGTGCCGGCTATATCGGCGGCGGAAGCTGCAGCACCGCCAGCCCCAAATGGCGTTTCACCCAGCGTCTGACGTGGGAAATGGAAAAGCTCCAGCTTTCGCTCCGTCATCGCTTCATCGGCTCCGCGAAGGACGGTCGTATCGCGGGTGCAAAAGCTTCGGGCGCGGCGACTCCCTTGCTCGCCGTGCCCGAGACCGGGGACGTGCATTACTTCGACCTCGGTGCGAACCTCGACGTGCGCGAGAACTTCAGCTTCTTCGCAAATGTCGACAATCTGTTCGATCGCAAACCGCCCTTCTACCTCTATGAACGTGAAACCTACGACGCCATCGGCCGCCGTTTCACGATCGGTTTTCGGGCAAACTTCTGAGTGGAAGTCTGGGGGCCGCGGCGGCAAGGTTCCGTCGCGGCTCAACCAGTCGCGTCCGCGGTCGTGTGAAGCTGGGAATAAACCTCGATGAACAAACTGGGTCTGTTGGGAATGGCCGGCACCGTGCTGGCGCTCGCGCTGTCATCGCCCGCCGCGGTTGCGCAGGATCGGCCCGTGCCGGTTCGGGGCACCGCGAGTTCGGCCGGAACGTCGCTGTCGCTCGACGAGCTCTACCGGTACAAGAGCCTGATCGGTACGACGCCCGAAGGCTATGCCTGGTCGGCCGACGGCAGCACCGTGCTCTTCCTCTGGAACGACGAAGGCTACAGCTTCCGCGACATCTGGTCCTATTCGGTAAAGACCGGAAAAAAGGTTCGCCTGACGCGGCTTGGTGAAGACAGCAAGCCCGAGGCCGAGGCGAAGGGGATCACCCAGGCGGTCGCACTCGACAAGGGGCGCATCGCCTTCACTCTCGGTGGCCAACTTCATATCCGCGAGGCGAACGGAACGATCGCGAAGGTCGAGACCGACAAGCAGGCGATCCGCAAGCTTGCGGTGTCGCCCGACGGGACCCGGCTCGCCTTCATCTCGGGCAACCCGGTTGACCCCCGAAACCGGGTGACGCTGGGCGGGGTGCTTTGGGTGCGTGATATTGGGGCAAAGGCGCCCAACGCTGCGCGCCGGGTTGCAGGTGACGAGGACCCCAAGGTTTATATCGAGGATTTCCAATGGGCCGCGGATGCCAAGGCGATCGCCTTCAAGCAGTCCGACGATCGTGCCACGCCCGAGCGCGATATCTTCTACTATGCCAAGGGTGAACTGCAGAACAACCGCGTGATCCGGCCATTTCCGGGCGACGAGACGACCAGGACGACGATCGGCGTCGTGACGCTGGCGTCGGGCGAAACGCGCTTTTACGAACGCCCCGATGCAAAGCATCACGTGTGGGATTACGGCATTTCGAGCGATGGCAAGCGCCTCTTCGTTAGCGGATCCGACATGGAGGCCAAGGAGCACACAATCTACGTCTATGACGTGGCAAGCGGTGCGCGCGAGACCTTCTACCAGCTCCGCGAACCCAAGCATCTGCGTCCCGACTGGCAAGTCGCGTGGGCGCCGGGTGACGACGGCCTGATCATCCTGACCGATCGGGACGGCTGGCTGCACCTCTATCACCAGCGCGCGGCAGGCGGAACGCCCCGCCAGATTACGAGCGGCAAGTGGGAGGTCGAAAGCTTCACGGTCGATCGCAAGGCTGGCCAGCTCTATTTCACCGCGAACGAGTCCCGCCTTGCTGACCGCCAAATCTACCGTGTACCGGTTGCAGGCGGAAATATTCAGCGGATCAGCGGCGCGGCGGCCGGCACGCACCAGCCTGTCTTTTCACCTGATTTCCGGCACGTCGCTGACTGGTACAGCAACGACACGACCCCGCCCGAACTTTATCTAGTCGATACGACGAAGCCGGGGCGGGCAACGCAGGTGACCAAGTCGCCCCAGCCTGAATTCTATCAGCAGACGTGGGCGGATATCGGATACGCCGAATTCCCGAGCCATGTCGACGGGACAAATCTCCTCGCGCGTATCAGCCTGCCGGCCAATTACGATCCTTCCAAACGTTATCCGGTCATCGTCGGGTCGGTCTATTCAGATGCCGTGCGCAACCAATGGGGCGGGCGGCGCGCACACCCGACGTGGGGGATCGACCAATATTTCGTCGCGCAGGGCTATATTGTGCTCAACGTCAATGTGCGAGGATCGTGGGGGCAGGGCCGCGATCACAACCAGACGCAATATCACAGCTATGGTGAAACCGACATCAACGACCTCGAGAGCGGGGTGCGCTACCTGGTCGCCAAGGGTTACGCCGACCCGAAGCGTATCGGCATCTGGGGGTCGAGCTATGGCGGGCTGATGACGATCATGTCATTGTCGAAGAAGCCGGGCGTCTATGCCGCCGGGATCGCGGGTGCGCCGGCGACGAACGTGTGGCACGCCTACCCGTCGCAGATGTGGATCATGGGGCCGCCCGAGGGCGCCGACATGCCCGCGCGCTACGAGGCGCAGTCGGCGCTCTACCAGGCGAAGGGGATCAGGGATCCCTTGATGATCATCCACGGGACGCGCGATCCTGTGGTGCTCTATTCGGACACGATCGCGCTTGCCGAGCAGATGATCCAGCGCGAGCAGATGTTCGAACTGGTAACGCTGCCGGGCGGTAATCACGCCTGGGCAAGCGACAATCTTCCGCAAGCTCGCTTCGCGTTCAAGAAAATGGTCGATTTCTTGGACCGCCATGTGAAGAACCGGGAATAGAATGCTGCGCCGGGCGATCTCAGTGCTGGTCGGCGGTGCTGCCCTCCTGTCGGCGCCAAATGCGGCCGCGCAAGCCGAAGTTCAGCGGCTCGGCGCCGAATTCTGGGCGTGGCGTGCAGAGACGCAGCCCGCAACGAGCGACGATATTCCGCGCATCGTCCGGCCGCAGCGCTGGACACCCGACTGGTCGCCCGCGGCAGTCGCGGCACAGCAGAAGCGGCTCGCGGCGTTCGAAGTGGAATGGAAGGCGCTGGCGGGCAAGCCGCGAACTGCCGAAGAGAGGGTCGATTACCGTCTTGTGGGGTCAGCGCTGTCGCGCGTGCGCTGGGAGCTCGACCATGTCGCCGCCTGGCGCCGGCAACCGCATTTCTATGTCGCACAGGCGCTGAACCCGATTTTCGAGGTGTTGCTGCCGCCACCGCCGCTTGAACGCGCACGGATCGATGATGTGATCCGGCTGCTCGGCAACGCACCCGCGATCCTCGCGGCGGGCAGGGCCAACCTCACCGACATGCGCGGCCCCTTCGTCGACGCAGCGCTCCATCAAATGGCGGAGGTGCCCGCCAGCCTCGACGGCATGGTCGCAGGAATCGATCCGCACGCGAGCCCCGCGCAGCGGGAACGATTGAAGGCTGCGAGAGACAAGGCAGTCGCAGCGTTTGCCGACTTCGGCACCTTTTTGAAAGGGAAGCGCGCGGGGCTTTCCGAAACCACTGCGGTAGGGCGCGATTCCTACCGCTATTTCCTCAGCAGCGTAGCGCTCTATCCTTATTCGCCGGAAGATCTGCTCGTGATGGGACGGCAGGAATGGGCGCGTTCCGTGTTGTTCGAAGAGCTTGAGCGCAGCCGGAATGCAGGCGTCGCCGACTTGCCGATCGGCAGCTCGATCGATCGGGTGACTGCAAAGCTCAACGCCGATGAGCTCAAGGTGCGCGACTTCCTGCGGGAGAAGAATCTGCTGACCGTCCCCGAGTGGGCGGGGCATTACAAGGCGCAGCCGTTCCCCGCCTATCTCGCACCGATCGCCTGGCTCGGGCGCACCTTCGACCTGACCAGCCAGGCTCGAGTTGGACAGGATGCGACGGTCTACCTTCCAGAACCGTCGCCGAAGCTCGGTTATTTCAACCTCTCGATCGCCCGGGACCCCCGGCCAATCATCGTCCACGAGGGCGTGCCGGGGCATTTCTTCCAGCTCACGCTCGGCTGGAAACATTCGAACCCGCTACGCCGCCATTATTACGACAGCGGAGCGAACGAGGGCACGGGTTTCTACGCCGAAGAAATGATGTTGCAGGCGGGACTGTGGGCCGACGCGCCCAAGACGCGCGAGATCATCTATAATTTCGCGCGGCTGCGCGCGCTGCGCGTCGAAGTGGACGTCAAGCTCGCACTCGGCGAGTTCAGTATCTCCGAGGCGGCCGACTATTTGGAAAAGATGGTGCCGATGGACCGCGCGACGGCAGAGGAGGAGGCGGTCTTCTTCGCGGCATCGCCGGGGCAGGCGATCAGTTACCAGATTGGCAAGATGCAGACCGCGGAATTCCTTGCCGAGGCCCGCGTGCGCGAGGGCGAGACGTTCGATCTCAAGCGCTTTCACGATTATCTCTGGCAGAACGGCAACGTTCCCATCGCGCTCCAAAAAGAGGAGTATCTGGAAATGGTGAGCGGAAAATAGGGGGGGGCATGCGTTACATCAGACTGATCGAGCCGCAATCGGGGCTCTCTGCGCGTTGCCGGCTGCTCGACGACGTGGCGCCCGTATCGACGGCTTTCCTGTGGGATCTCGCCGAACGCCGGGCAGGGTTCGAGGCGATGCATGCGATCTGGACCGGTCCGGAAATATCCGTCCCGATGCCGGCCAGTACGCTACCGGCCGCGATGGCTCAGCCAACGATCCCGGCCGAGAACGCCACGTCCTATCCCGACGCAGGCGACATAGTGCTCGCTTATCTGTCGGCGGGCAGCACGAAGGGGCTTCCGCCGGGCCCCTTCTATGACATCGGCGTCTTCTACGGCGGGGGCGGGCGGCTGCTGATGCCGTTCGGCTGGATCCAGGCCAATGTCTGCGCGCGGATTGTCGACGAGGATCTTGCCAAAGCGCAGGCCGATTGCCGCACGATCCGCCGCAATGGAGCCTGTACCCTGTCGCTCGAGACGGCTTGAGGACGTTCGCGGATGACTTATGACGAACTGATGTCCTTGTTGGGCAACTGGTTGCTGCCCGGGTCGCTGGTCGCGATCATGGTGTCGATGGGGCTGTCGCTGACCGCCGATGATTTCCGCCAGGTGTTTCGCAACAAGCGCGCGCTGATCTTTGGCGTGTGTTCGATGCTGATCGTGCCCCCGCTGATCGGTGTATCGCTCGCGCTGACCGTGGCACCGACCGCGGCGCTCGCGGTCGGCTTTGTCCTGCTTGCGACCACGCCGGGCGGGATGCTCTCGAACCTGTTCACCGACATGGCAAAGGGCGATCTCGCGCTGTCAATGTCGCTGACGCTGATCCTCAGCATGATCTACATCCTCGTCGTTCCCTTTTACGCGCATTTCGCGCTGCTCCATTTCATGGGGCTCGACGCGGACGTCCAGGTTCCGCTCGCGTCGTTCTTCTGGGACATTTTCTCGATCACCGTGCTGCCGGCGACGGTCGGTTTTGCAGTGCGTGCCTGGCGTCCCGATTTCGCGATTGGGTTCAAGCGTTACCTGAAAAATGCCGCGACGATCGTGCTGTTCAGCTCGTTCGGTGTCATCCTCTACGATCAGGTGCCGGTGCTGCGCGAAAATCTGGGCGCGCTCTTCTGGATAACCGTCGCGCTCAACTTCATCATGGTCGCGGTGGTGATGACCATCGTGCGCTTTGCTGGCTTCACCAGGCGCGAGAATGTGGCGATCGGGGTCGAGCATCTGATGCGGCAGGAAGGCACTGCGATCTTCATCGCCGTATCGATCGTCGGCAACAACGAAATGTCGTTGCCGATGATCATGAATACTCCCGTCGCGCTCTGCTTCGTTCTCCTCTTCGTCGCCCTCGCGCGGCGGAAGGGACGGGGGGCGCTGCAAATTCCCGCCACGACTTGAAACACAACAGCCCGGCGACTGACCGGGCGAGCAGGAAAGTTCGCATATGATATTGTCCCGAGTTGAGGGCGCCGCGACGGGGTTACTCCCCCTCGTCGCGATACCCTCCTCTTTCGCCTGGTCGACGGAGCGGTGATGCAGCATCACTCCCTATCCCGCGCCGCGCGCCGTGAAAGCGTGACGGTTCCGTTGTGGACCGCGACTGCGGCACCCGGTCCCCGCCTCGCGCCACTCGCAGGCCAAATCGAAACCGATATCCTGGTGATTGGCGGCGGCATTGCGGGCACCTCGACCGCGCTCCACCTCGCTGAAAAGGGCGCGGACGTCGTCCTCGTCGAAGCCGGACAGCTCGGCGATGGCGCGACCGGGCAGAGCGGGGGGCTGGTTGCACCCGACTATATCCGTCATTCCCCCGAAACGATCGGTGAGGTGATTGGCGAGGAAGCGGGCGACCGCCTCACGCAGATGATAGGCGCCTCAGCGCAGCGCGTATTCGACCTGGTCAGGCGCTATGATATTGACTGCGATGCGCGCCAGGACGGTTTTTACGCGCCTGCACATACCGAGGCCCTGGCGGATACCCAGCGTAGCTATGCTGGGCAGTGGCGTGAGCGTGGCCATGATGTCGATTTCGTAGCGGGCGGTGAGGCGCGGCGGCTGTTCGGAGCCGACCGCTATTGCGGCGCGCTGCGCTTTGGGGACGGCGGCAGCCTGAATCCTCTCGCTTATGTGCGCGGACTTGGCTCCGCCGCCGTGCGCCACGGCGCCCGCCTTTTCGCCAACAGCCCGGTGCGATCGCTCGAGCGCCGGAATGGCGGTTGGGTGTGCCGGACGCCTGGGGGCACGGTGCGCGCTGCCCGCGTCGTGCTCGCGGCCAACGGGAGCAATGCCGCGCTCCATCCGGCGATGCACCGTACGACCCTGCCGCTGCACGTCTTCCAGTTCGCAACAGCGCCGCTCGATGTCGCTCAAAAGGAAGTCATCCTTCCGCAAGGAGGCGCGTTCACGGACAAGGTGCCTTATCTTTTCAGTGCGCGCCTCGACGGCTTCGGACATCTTATCTCAGCCTTTCCGGTGTCCTTCCTCGTGCGCGGGGACAAGGCCTGTTATCGTGAAGCCCGGCGGCGGCTCAAACAGCATTTCGCGGCCATGCCCGATCCCCAGATCGACTATCTGTGGCGCGGGGTGGCGTGGGTGAACACCTCGTTCCTTCCCGAAATTTATGACCTGGGCGAGGGGGCGATCGCAATCCAGGCGTGTAACGGACGCGGCATCTCGACGAACAGCGTCATCGGGGCCGAGGTCGCCGAGATGCTGGTGACGGGAAACCGCGAGGCCCTTTCAGTCCGGCCGCGCGAGCCGTCTCCGGTGCGCTTTCATGCCGCTGCAGCCGTGCTGCCCAAATTGCTGATGTCGATGGCCTATCTCTCGAACTGAAGCGATGGAACATTCGGGGCGCCAGCGGTTCGGGATTGTCGGGAGGGTGTCCAGGCGGCGCAAGAGGGGGGGCGACCGCATTGGGCAATGGCCCCTTGATCCAAGGCGCGCAGATGGGCGCGGCATTTCGCTGCCCCTTTCGAGGTCGGGTTCGGCCGCCCGCCGCGCACGTGACCTGAGCAACGCGCGCGTCATCTGGGCGTCGCGCTGCTGCCCTCGCCGCTGGTGCCAGGTCCATGTGCTAGATAATTCCTCTCATCGGCGACAGGCCTATCACAGCCGAAGCGGCGATTTCGCGTGCGCCGCGGAGCGATGCTTCGCCGAAAGCGATGAGCGCCCGCGAGCCTCCACCTTCGGGACTGATGGCGCGCCGCTGGCCGCCGCGAACCTGGTGCCTGCTCGGCAGCGCGTTGAGCAGGTTGAAGCTATATTATTTTTCCTGGAAGCCTGCGGGGCCGGGATGGCCCGGCAGAAATGCGTCCATTTGCGCCGGTTTGGCCAGATGCCTGGTCGTTCCCACCCGCCCCGTCCGATCGATGTTCGATCCGGAACGGATGCGGCAACCTTCTGCGAAAGGAATTCCCGATGATCAAATTGACCGCGCAGCCAGGACGGTGCTGGCGGCGACTATTTGTGCTGAGCGTCTCGGCGGTCCTCTTGACCGGGGCGAGCGCCCCTGAACTGTCGGACCTGATCGCACAATATGAGCATTTCGCTGCAGATTATCCGATGGAAGCGGGGAGGTCCGACCCGTCGCGCTCACGCGTGGGCTGGCCTGATGAGACCCCGGACGGCATGGGGCGCCGGAAGGCCGAACTGGAGCGGATCGCCGCCGAGCTTGATGCCCTTGATGTCGCGACGCTGACGGGAGAGGAGCGCGTCAATCGCGACTATTTGCGCCAACTGATCGGCTGGCGGGTCGAAGGCATCGATTTCGACGAGCGCCGGTTCGCATTTGTCGCGCATGAAGGCTTTTACAACACGCCTTATGCCTTGGCCCGAGGGCTTGCTATAAGCGATGAGGCTGAAGCCCGCGCGTGGGCGGCTCGGATGCGCGGCATTCCGCGCTACTTCGCTGAGCAGCGCGCCAATCTCGAACGCGGCGTGGCAACGGGCTGGACGCACCCGCAGGTCGTGATCGATGTCGCAGTGGCGGTGCTCCGCAACCAGATCGCGGTCCCTGTCGCGGACGATCCGATGCTCGCGCCGCTCGCCGGCTATCCCGCTGTCCACGCGGAGGCGCAGCAACTTCTCGAGCGCGAGATCCGCCCGGCGCAAAAGGCAGCGCTCGCCTATATCGATGGCCCGTACCGCGCAAAGGCGCGCAAGGAACTCGGCATCGCCGCGGTGCCCGGCGGGCGCGCCTATTATGATTTCCTGCTGCGCTATTATACCACGACCGACCTCAGCGCAGAGCAGGTCCATGCGATGGGGCTTGCTGAGGTGCAGCGGATTCGCGGGGAGATGGACAGGGTCATTGCCTCGACCGGCTTTGAGGGGAACTTTGCCGACTGGCTGCGGTTCCTGCGGACCGACCCGCGCTTCTATGCCACCAGCCGCGAAGGGTTGATCGAGAAATATGCTGCCGCATCGAAGCGGATCGACGGCGTGCTGCCCCGCTATTTCAGCGTGCTCCCGCGTCAGCCCTTCACCATTGTCCCGGTGCCGCGCGAGCTCGAGGAAGGCTATACGACCGCGCGTGGGGGCGGGGGCGGCGACTTCGCCAAGGGATTTGCCGGAACCTTCGTAGTCAACACCTCGCATCTCGACCAGCGGCCCTTGTACGAGGTCCCGGCGCTCAGCCTGCACGAGGCCGCCCCCGGACACCACACGCACGGAGCGCTCAATAATGAAAACGCCGAGTTGCCGTCATTTCGCCGTGCGCGCGATTTGCTTGCATTCCGCGAAGGCTGGGCACTCTATGCCGAACGCTTGGGACATGAAATGGGCGTATATCGCGACGCCTATGAAAAATTCGGTAGTCTCTCAACCGAGATGTGGCGCGCATGCCGGATGGTCGTCGACACGGGGATTCACGTCATGGGCTGGAGTTATGCGCAGGCCCGGCGATGTTTCGAGGAGAACACTGCGCTGGCCGACATCAATATCGACACCGAACTGGCGCGATACATCGGAGCGCCGGGCGGCGCGGTGGCGTACAAGGTGGGGGAGCTCAAGATTGTCGAGCTACGTCGACGCGCTGAGGCAGCGCTCGGCGAACGGTTCGACCTTCGGGCGTTCCACGACCTTATCCTTGCGCAGGGGCAATTACCCATGACGATGCTCGAGGCCAAGGTCGACGCGTGGATAGCGGCGTCCCAGCGATCAGGAGGCGAGGGCTAGCGTCAGCGCATCGCCGCGTTCGTCTGCCAGCGCGGCGTCGCGCAGGCGGGCGATATCGGGGGCGGCGAGGCCGCCAGCGCGGTAGCGCTCTACGATGCGCGTATAATTGCCGAGCCCGCGCTCGAACGTTTCGCCATAGCCCTTGATCAGTCGCTGACACTTTACAAGTTCAAGAGCTGTTGCCGGTTCGGCGGCTCGGACAAGCGCCAGCCAATCCTCGATACGGGCCTGCTCCAGCTTGTAGCGCAGCGTAGCGCGCCGCCAGCGCCGCAGGCCGGCAACCAACGAAAGCGTCAGGAACCAACGCAGGCTGGTCGTCTCGACGTGGCGGCCCCGGCTGAACAGCGGTTTAAGGACACGGGAGAGCGTTCGGCTGGCGAGAAGCCGGCGGCCAAGCGCGGCGGGCATCGTCTCGCAAATTTCTTCGAGGCGTGGGTGCATATATTCGGTGAGCTGGACAATCTGATCGTCCTTCGCTTTCACCTCGGCGCGCACCCGCGCAAATCGGCTGGCGCGAACTTTCAGCGCGGCGACCCGAATCGTATCTTCGTAGGACATCCAGAGCGCGAGGTGCCGCGCGGCCTCGGTAAGGAGTTGCGGATCCCTTTCGAGACTTTCGAGCCGGTCGAGATAGAAGTCAGCATAGGCTGCGTCCTGATAATCGATGAGCCGCTTGACGCCCTCGACCGCAAACTCCTGCGCTTCGGGTGGCAATTTCCCCTGGATACGGGCGAGGAACGCGCGTCCGATCTCGGTGCTGGGCTCGGCGCGGACTGGCGAGGCGTCGTCGGCATCTGCCTTGCCCTGGGCGGCATCGAAGCCAATGGAAAAGCCGCGGAGGTTCGCGTCGATGGCCTTGCCGCCAGCGCGAATCGCCTCTTCGAACGCGGCGCGTGAAAAGGGGAGGGCGCCGCTGCCCGCGAGGGCGCCAAACATGACCGAGCTGATCACGCTGCCTGCTCGCTCGGCGGCGGCATCCATGTCGAAGCCAATGAAGCGACCCGCGCGCTCGTGGGCAGCTGCGATGATCCGCTCACTACTGGCGCGGCCGTCGCCCATCGCGATCTTTTCATCGATGGCGTAGACGCGATGCGTCGAACCGATCAGCACTGTGTCGCGCGATACGAAGCCCCGCAGGATGGCCCGGCCTGCCTCCATCAGTTCGGATGCGACGACGATGTCGACGTCCCCTTGCACCGGCATCAATGCGAGAATGGGCTCCGCCCCGGACCCGCCCGGGAACATCTCGATATAGTAGACCGTCGCGCCGGTGCGCTGAGCGACGCCAGGGACAGACGTCCCCTGCGCCACATAACCGTTTTTCATTCCGAGCTGGACGATCCAGTCTGCAAGGACTCCCCCCCCTTGGCCGCCAAGACCGAGCACGGCGATGGTGATGCGTTCACGCCGGCGCATCAGAAGGCCCTCGCGGCGAGCTTTCGCGCGGATCGCCTCTGGAGCGCGCCGATGACCCAGCCCCGGAGCCGCTGACGCAGGCGGTCGCGTCGGCTGGGGTTGGCGATGATCCGGGCCTTGTAGAAGGATGGACAGAGTATGGCAGCGTGACTGATCTCGCCGCAGACGCCGCAACCGACACAGCTGTTCTCGACATGCGCGACGGGATCTTCTCGCAGCGGGTCGGGGTTTGTGCGGATTGTCAGCGACGGGCAGCCCGACAAGCGGATACAGCTATGATCGCCCGTGCAGGTATCAGGGTCGACGCCGAAGCGCTCGCGCACGACGCGCTTGCCCGCCTTCATCGCCTTGGCGAGTTGGGGTTTTATGCGTCGCTGGCGGTTGAGCTGGCATTCGGACTGCGCGACGAGCACCTTCGGGCCTTTTTCGGGCGTCGTGAGCGCCTCGCGGATCGCATCGCGCATCCCCGCGACGTCATAGGTGCGTGTCCGCGTCTGCGCCCAGGCAATGCCGACACCCCGTACCGCGCGCTCGATCGGATTGTTCGTTTTGCGGTTTGGGGGCGTCGCTCGCGACGAGGGAATGTCCTGGCCGCCCGTTGCGGCTGAATAGCCGTTGTCGACGATGATTGTCAGGTTGTCGTCCTGGTTGAACACGGCGTTGCCGATCCCCGAGGTAAGTCCGTTGTGCCAGAAGCCGCCGTCACCCATGACTGCGACGGCGCGCTTGTCCTTCGGCCTGAAGGCCGACGCGCCCGCGGTCCCGAGGCCATAGCCCATCGTCGTGTTTCCGATATGGAACGGCGGCAGAATGGAGAAAAGATGGCAGCCGATGTCGGCTGACACATGCAATTCACCGATGTCCTTCTGCACCAGCTTCATCGCTGAAAAGATCGGGCGCTCCGGGCAACCGGTGCAAAAGCCGGCCGGACGCTGCGGGACAGCGCTTGGCGGCAGCGCGGGGGGCTGAGCCGCTTCCTCCGCCGGTGCGCGCTCAGGGGCATGCGCATGGAGGAATTTCGCGATGCCGCCCTTGATGACTGCCGTTGTATATTCACCCGCGCGCGGAAGGACTTCCTTGCCGATAATGCGGGTCTTGAGGCCCGCACGGCGGACAAGCGTGTTGAGCTCGTGCTCGATAAATTCGGGCTGGCCTTCCTCGACCACCAGGACCGCGCGTTTGCCCGCGCAAAAGGCATTCACCTCGTCGGGGATCAGAGGGTAGGTGACGTTGAGGACATAGACCGGCATCGCCGCATTGCCGAAGGCGTCCGAAAGGTCGATCATTTCGAGCGCGCGGTTGAGAGAATTGAACAACCCACCCTGGACGATAATACCGATCTCGTCGCTGTCGGGGCCAAAATACTCGTTGAGCCCATTCCCCTTCACGAAGTCGATGCCCGCGGGCCAGCGTTTTTCGATCTTTTCGACCTCGTGCAGGAAATTGGCGGGCGGCAGGACAATGCGGCTGGTATCGCGCCTCGGCGACGCCGCGGCGTCGGCGACGGTCAACGGGGGGCGCCGATTGTTTCGCGCGACGAAGCGGCCGGTTGCGTGGCAGGCGCGTACCCGCAGTTCGAGCATCACCGGCGTGTTCGAGGCCTCCGACAGCTCGAATCCCTTTTCCACCATGTCGACGATCAGGGGCAGGCTTGGCCGCGGGTCGAGCAGCCACATTTGCGACTTCATGGCAAAGGCGTGCGTGCGCTCCTGCATGATCGAGGAACCCTCGCCATAGTCCTCGCCGAGAATGATCAGCGCTCCGCCGGTGACACCTCCCGACGCGACGTTCGAGAGGGCGTCCGAGGCGACATTGGTACCAACGACCGATTTCCACGCGACCGCGCCTCGCAGCGGGTAATTTACCGATGCAGCCAGCATTGCCGCCGCTGTCGCCTCGCTCGACGAGCTTTCAAAGTGCACGCCGAGCCCCGCCATCAGGTCGCTCGCGTCGGCAAACACATCCATCAGGTGGCTGATAGGCGATCCCTGGTAGCCGCCCACATAGGCGACACCGGCTTGGAGAAGAGCCTTGGTGACCGCAAGAATGCCTTCACCCTCGAATATCTCGCCGTCGCCGAGCTTGAGCTGCTCGACTTCCGCCTTGAACGACCGCTCCGCCATGTGGGCCTCAGTCCGCGACGAGTGCAAGAACGCGCAGGGGGCTGCCCGAGCCGCCCTTGATCTTGAGCGGCGCGGCAATGATCACGCTGCCCGTCGGCGGCAACTTGTCCAGATTCTCAAGGCATTGCAGGCCATAACGGCCCGCAGCGTGGAACAGGGTATGTGCGGGATAGGCGGGGTCGAGCAGATGCGCCTGCCCGGCGTCTGTTCCAATTGTTTCAACGCCGAGACCATGGGCATCGCGTTGATCGACGAGGAACCGCACCGCCTCGACTGACGGTCCGGGCGTATGCGCGCCGTCTTCGCGGCGGTTGGTATAGGCATCGACATCACGCTTCGACCAGTCGGTGCGGAGCATCACCCAGCTGCGCGGGGGGATGCGGCCATGTTCGGCCTCCCATGCTTCAATATCGGCGACGGTAAGCAGATAGTCGGGATCGGCCGCCGCCTTGTCCGAAATGTCGATTACCACGGCCGCGGCGACAAAATCGGCCGGCGCGACCGTATCGACCGCATTGTTCGGCAGATCCTTTCCGGTGATCCAGTGAATCGGCGCATCGAAGTGCGTTCCAGTATGCTCGCTGACGGTGAAATTGTTCCAGTACCAGGCGACGCCCCGATCGTCGTACCGCGAGATTTCTTCCTGGCTGAACGCGGCGCACTGGCCGAATTCGGGCGGCAGCACCAGCGTCGGCGTCTCGGGCGACAGCGTCTGGGTCAGGTCGATCGTGCGGATTGCACCGGAAGCGACCCCGGCGGCGAACTGCTGAAGTATCTGACTGGCCATGCTGAACTCCTCTCGAACCGGAAATATGCAATCATGAAGCAGGATTTGCGGGGCTTTTGACGTTCGCCCGGTTTGTCGGCACGATGTCGAACGCAATGGTGGTGCGATGGTCCTCGTCCGCGAAGGGGGTCGTCCCATGGTAGAAATAGGAAGGGAAGAGAACGAGCAGCCCGGGTTCCGGGCGGACGGTCAGTTGGACCTGCTCGCGTTCGCCGAGGTTAAGTCCCGTCTCACCAAACTTCAGCCAGCCCTGTTCGGAATTGCCGACCGCCTCGGGCAGCGAGACATAGTAGACAGCGCTGATCCAGCCCTCTGGGTGGATATGGTTCGTGTGGTGGCCGCCGCCGTGGAGCCTGACTGACCACGAACCCGAAAAGGTAAAAGCGGGCGCCTTGCGGCACAGAAAGGGGTGAGCCGGATCGGTCGGCAGCGCGTCGATATAGCGTCGCACACCCGCTTCGATCATCGCGCGAACCGCCCTTATCTCTGGGAGATCGCGGCTGAAGAGATCGTCGGTGGTCTGGGTGCCGCCCCGCAGCGTCTGTTCGAGCGGATGTCGCGAACCGATGTGGAGCGCGCCCAGCGCACGGTCGAGCTGGTCGTTGAAAGCTGCTGCGTCGCCATTCCCAGGCATAAGCCGTACGCGACCGATCAGTCCGGGGTTGGTCAGCCATAGCGCGCGCTCGTCGCCGTCCAGGCGCCATAATATGCTTTGCAGGGCGAGCGCCTGCTGGTCGGTCGGTTCTGCGGCGAGCCGACGCTCAATCCGTGGACGCGCTTCGGCGAGCCGGTCGAGAATGATGAGGGCTCTTGCCGACTCGCGAAGGCTGGGTGCGTGGCCGGCATCCGCGGCGAGCGCGGCCTCAAACGCTGCGAGCGCACGGTCAGGCTGGTGGGACGTCCAAAGCGCTTGGCCATGGCGGTAGTGAAGATCGGCGTCAGCGGCGCCGCGAGCGATGGCAGGCGCCAGTATGTCCACTGCCGCTCTCGGCTCGCCGGCCAGCGTCAACCGATTTGCCAGTCCCGCGAGGAGGCCCGGGTCATCAGGGTGGTCGACCAGGGCCTCGCGATAGCTCCTCACATGCACCTGCGTTTGGCCGTGCTGCCAAAGCATGCGGCTGAGCGAATCATGGAGTTCGGCATCGGTCGGCGTCAGGCGAATGGCCTGCTTATAGGCTGCAGCCGCTGCATCGATTTGCCCTAGATCCTGCAGGCAGTGGCCGAGGTTGTAGTGGATCTTCGCTTCGTCAGCCGAGCGGGCGGCGCATTCGCGAAAGATTGGCAGGGCTTCGCGGGCGCGGCCCACAAGGCGCAGCGCGACTGCCAAGTTATGGAGCCAGGGGACGTGGCCAGGTCGTAGGCTCAGCGCGGTTTTCCACGCGTCAACGGCACGCCCGGCCTGTTTCATCTCGCCCAGCGCCTGCCCCAAGATTGCCCATGCGCGGGCGTGCTCGGGCATCGAGCCGAGGGCCGGTTGCAGCGTTTCGCAGGCCGATTCCGGCTGGCCGAGCGCCAGCCAGGCGAGTGCCAGGTTCAAGCGGGCGTCGACATATGCCGGTGTCTGCGCGAGCGCCTTCTCATAGGCTTGCACCGCTTCGGCGTGTCGGCCGCTGTCCGCCAGGCTGTTGCCGAGATTATTCAGCACGTGGGGCTGTTCCGGCCGCACGGCGAGCGAACGCCCGAACAGGGTTATCGCGGCTTCATGCTCGCCTCGGCTGCGCGCGACCATGCCCAGGAGTTGCAGCGCGTCATGGTGATCGGGATGGGCGATCAATATCCCGCGCAGGCTCGCCTCGGCCGCGTCGAGTTGGCCGGCGCGGGCGAGCGTCATCGCATGGTCGAGACCCTGCCCGATCCTCGCCTGCGAATTTGCCAGATGCATGCCATGTTCCCGGGGTTGCGATCGCCTGCCGACCCAGCCGCCTGGAGAGGGAAGCAAATCCCTCTTGTTTCGTCAAGCAATTCACGCTTTAAATCATATGTAAATTCACATGTTGTTGGAGATCACCATGCCTGTCGCGCCCGCACGCAGATCAGCCCGCCTTCGTCGTGAAAAGGCGGCCTTGGGGATGAGCGCGCTTGTTGCGCTTGCGATGCTGCCCGCCCATCTCCAGGCTGCACCGCGCGCGATCCCGGAGACCACCGACGACGTGCGCCGCCTCCCGATCCCACCGGTCGATCGCAGCACGGAGCCGGTCGTCGTCATCACTGGCGGCACGCTGATCGACGGGCGGGGTGCCGCGCCAATTCCCGACGCGGTTGTCGTCATGCAGGGTGACCGGATCGTTTCGGCCGGGCCTGCCGGCGTAACGGCGGTCCCGGCCGGCGCGGCGCGAAGGATTGACGCGACCGGCCTTTACATCTTGCCCGGCCTGATCGACTTGCACATCCATTTCACGCAGCAGCGCTGCGATGACTTCGGCAAATATTCCGACAGTCCGGCGGGAGCCGCGATCCGGGGGGTCGCGCTCGCGGAGCAGTTGATCAGCGCCGGCATTACCGCGGCCCGCGATGTCGGGACTGTCGATGATGTGGCGCTGCGCATCAAGGAGGCGGTCGACCGGGGAATTATTCGCGGGCCGCGCGTGCTCTGGAGTGGTCGCATCATTGCGACGACTGGCGGCCATGGCGACGAGGTGACCTCCACCGCGACCGGACGGCAGAAGCCCGCGCTGGGAGGGCCCAGCAAGGGTTTCAACGGCCCGTGGGAATGGCGCACCGCGGTGCGGCAGCAGGTCCGCAACCTCGCCGACTGGATCAAGCTCGGGGCGCCGGCGGACAAGGAGGAACTCGCGGCGGCGATCGAAGAAGCCCATTCGCTCGGAGTTCCGGTCGCAATCGACAGCTATGGTAAATATACCGACTGGGCGATCGAGGCGGGGGTCGACACGATCGAGCATCCGTTGCTGATGAGCGACCAGGCGGTGCCGCTGATGAAGAAGCATGGCACGGCATTCGTGCCCACGATCGGGGCCTTCGACAATCTGCTGAACGGCGGCTACCCGTCAGCGGGGATCCCCTCTGGTGGTTTCTATCACACCCATTCGCGCCGGTTTGTCATCGACCAGCAGGACCATTTGAAACGGGTCGCTGAAGCCTATCGCGCGGGGGTGCCGATTGGCGTCGGCACTGACATCCCGTTCGAAAATGACACCCGTTATCCTGACGCCTATTTCCGCGAACTCGATTACCTGAGCGAGGCCGGGATGAGCAACGCGGCTGTTCTCGCGTCGGCCACGCGCGTTGGGGCGGAGATACTGGGTATGGGCGACAAGCTCGGGACGATCGAGAAGGGAAAGATCGCCGACCTCTTGATCGTTGGCGCCAATCCCCTTGAGTCCCTCAAGAATCTTCGCGACGTCCGCTACGTTGTCGCTGACGGTAAGCTCGTCGTTGAGGGTCCCGCGCGCTGAGCGGCCGCGCTATTCGATCGGGAGCTTGCTGAGGTTGGCGCTGATCCTTTGAAGCGTGCGCAATAGATGGGCGATGTCGCGATTGCTGACGCCGTCCATCGCGCGGGTGAACTGGCGCCCAACGATCGGGGTGAGTTTGCGCAGCGTTTGCTGGCCTGCCGCGGTCAGCGTGACTTCAGTAATCCGATTGTCTTCCGGATTGGGTTCGGTCGTGACCAGGCCCTGCTCGACCATCCGGTCGATGATCCTGCTGATCGTCGACCGCTTGGTGAGGGCTGCTTCAGCAATAGCGCCGATGCTTGCCGGTTGCCGTTCGCGTAGCACCGTCATGACGCGGTAGATGGGCTTGGACACGCCGTGCTTGTGCAGCACCTTGTCCATATCCTCGTGATATTTGAAATCGGCGTGCGCCATCAGGTAGAAAGGGGAGTTTTCCAAGCGGAACGTTGGGCTGCTCGGGTCATAGTCGCCACGGTTTTCCATTTTTCCCTCTGCCCTGCCTGCCGATTTCTCCGTCGACCCTGTCTTCATGTGTTCCTCAAATGTCTCGTTCGATCAAGCCGTTCCGTCATGGCCGGTTGGCGCTGACCGCGAATTAGCCGAAAGCATATGTATTTGCATTCAATTATGTCGGTCGTGGGTGCGAGCGCCCAGCCCCGGCAATGGAAGCGTTTCCGTGATTTTGGTGTGACAGTCCGAACTTTGCGCCCGGTGTCCCGGCCTTTATGTTCCTGAACTGACGCGTCCCGGCACAAGGGGATCGCGCGTCCGGGCACAAAGGCCTTACGGATCATACGTCCCCGCTCATGCCATAATCAAACGATATTCGTATGAATATGAATATATGTCATTTCAGACGCTGTTGGATGCGGCTCTCCGGGTGACTGCCAAAGCTGGCGGAGAAGCTCGACGTCCGTTTGGCTCGTTTCGAGGGCTGTCTGCTTGGTCTGCGGGGGATGGGCTGCGCCGCGCGCCCCGCGGTCCAGGCGCCGGAAGGGAAGGCAAGGATAACCCGGGATGACCGGTGCCGGACAGCGATGGTAAAGCTCCACCGGCTTTTCGCGGGCAATGCGTGAGAACGGATATGGAAATGCCGATCGTTACTTCGCGGCGGGGATCGCCCATAGCGGGCGCCGCCGCGAGGGCGGCGCGAGCGCGCCTTGTCAAAAGGCGGATATGCCCGTTATCGCGCGGCCGAGGATCAGCGCGTGCACGTCGTGCGTGCCTTCGTAGGTGTTCACGGTTTCGAGATTCACCATGTGGCGAATGACCTGATATTCTCCGCTGATCCCATTGCCGCCGTGCATGTCGCGCGCCATGCGGGCAATGTCGAGCGCCTTTCCGACGTTGTTGCGCTTGACCATGGAGATCATTTCGGGCGCGAACCGGCCTTGGTCAATAAGCCGCCCGACGCGCAGACTGGCCTGCAGTCCGAGCGCGATGTCGGTCTCCATGTCGGCGAGCTTTTTCTGGAACAGCTGGGTCGCGGCGAGCGGGCGGCCAAACTGGTGCCGATCGAGCCCGTACTGCCGCGCGGCGTGGAAGCAATATTCGGCGGCGCCGAGCGCACCCCAACTGATCCCGTAGCGCGCACGGTTGAGACAGGAGAAGGGGCCCCTCAGCCCCTCGACATCGGGGAGCAATGCGTCTTCGGTAACCTCGACATCCTCCATCACTACCATACCGGTGACAGAGGTACGGAGGCTGAACTTGCCTTCGATCTTCGGCGCCGAGAGCCCCGGCATTCCCTTTTCGAGTATGAATCCGCGGATCGCGCCGCCGTGCGCGTCGGATTTGGCCCAGACGACGAAAACATCGGCAATCGGGGCGTTCGAGATCCAGGTCTTGGTGCCTGACAAGCGATAACCACTGTCGATTTTGACCGCGCGTGTCCGCATCCCGCCCGGGTCGCTGCCGGCGTCGGGTTCGGTCAATCCGAAACAGCCGATCCACTCGCCGCGCGCCAGCTTCGGTAGATAGCGCTGCTTCTGCTCCTCGGACCCGAAGGCATGGATCGGATACATGACCAGGCTCGACTGAACGCTCATCATCGAACGATAGCCCGAGTCGACACGCTCGACCTCGCGCGCGACGAGGCCATAGGCGACATAAGAGGCGCTAACCCCGCCATAGGTTTCGGGGATCGTCGGTCCGAGGAGTCCGAGTTCACCCATTTCACGGAAGATCTCCGGATCGGTGTGCTCGGTCGCGAACGCGTCGATCGCGCGCGGCGCCAGCCGGTCACGGGCATAGGCGCGCGCGCTGTCGCGGATCATCCGCTCATCATCTTCCAGCTGATCGTCGAGGAGGAAGGCGTCGGCCCAGTCGAATTTCTGCATGTCTCGGCCCTTTGCTCAACCGGCGTCGGGAACGACGGCGATCGTTTCGATCTCGATCTTGGCTTCGGCCTCGACCAGCGCGGCCACTTCGACGACCGCCATCGCCGGGAAGTTCTTGCCGATAAGCTCGCGATAGGCGTCGCCGATCGCGGGCAGGCTGGCGAGATACTCCTCGCGGCTCGTCACATACCAGGTCATGCGCACGATATGCTCGGGCCCCGCGCCCCCCTCGGCGAGAATCGCGAGCGTATTGACGAGTATTTGGCGGAACTGTCCGGCGAGGTCGGGCGCAACGAAGCGTTCTTCGGCATCCCAGCCGACGACCCCGGCGGTGAAAACCATATCGCCTCTCGCTGCGACTCCATTGGCATAGCCGCGCGGGCGCTTCCAGCCGGGGGGAAGGAGGGATTGGTGAGCAGTCATGACAATTCCTTCTTGAGGCGTTCGAGAAATTCGGGGGGCCAGGTCCGCGAGCTTCCCTTCGCCAAATCGGTAAGTACCTGCGTAAAACGCACCGCGAAGCGCGGCTGGCCAGCGCAGGCGATGTCGACCGCGAGATCGACCGAGCTGCGCCCTGCTCGCGTCACGGTCACGGTGAAATCGAGCATGTCTCCCAAGCGGCTCGGCGCCGAGAACTCGGCGTTAAGGCTGACGGTGGGCAGGCCGAGCCCCATTTCGAGGTGCATCTTGCGCCGATCGATGCCGAGCACAGCTGCCGTCCAGTCTTCGATGGCCGCGTCGCATAGCTCGAAGTACCGGGGGTAATAGGCGATGCCCGCAGGGTCGCAGTGCGCGAAGCGCAGCGGAAGACTGGTCCTGAACATCAGGATGCGCTCTGGGCGAGATGCTGGCGGGCGATAACGACCTTTTGCACTTCCGAGGCGCCCTCGTAGATACGTAGCGCGCGTACCTCGCGATATAGCGCCTCGACGGGTGTTCCGACCGTGACGCCGAGCCCGCCGAATATCTGCACCGCCTTGTCGATCACGGCCTGCGCGCTGTCGGTGGCATGAAGCTTTGCTAGCGCTGCTTCTCGGGTGTTTCGTTCTCCGCGCACGTCGCGGAGCCAGCCGGCGCGGTAGATGAGAAGCGCCGAGGTATCAACGTCGAGGACCATTTCGGCGAGCTTTGATTGCGTGATCGCATTGTCGGCGAGCGTGGCCGAACCCAGCTTGCGGACTCGCGCGCGCGCGGTCGCCTCGTCGAGTGCGCGGCGCGCGAAACCGAGCGCAGCGGCGCCCACGGTGGTGCGAAAGATGTCGAGTGTCGCCATCGCCTGCGCAAAGCCGCGCCCCGCCTCACCGAGCAGCGCGGTATCGGCGAGCGCCATGTCGGTGAAGGTCAGCGTCGCGAGCGGGTGCGGCGCAATCACGGCGATGCGATCGGTCACGTCGAGCCCCGGCGTGTCGGCGTCGACGATGAAGGCCGAAACGCCCCTCGCGCCGGGCGCTTCGCCCGTGCGGGCGAAGAGAACATAATAGTCGGCAATGCCGCCATTCGAGATGTAGGTCTTGGCGCCATTGACAACAAATCCGTCGGCGGTGCGTGTCGCCGTCGTTTCCATCGAGGCGACATCCGACCCCGACGCGGGCTCCGTGAGGGCGAAGGCGGCGATCTTTCTCCCTGCGGCAACCTCAGGCAGATAGGCCGTTTTCTGCGCCTCGGTGCCGAAGAGGCTGATCGTGCCCGATCCCAACCCCTGCATCGCAAACGCAAAGTCGGCGAGTCCCGAATGACGCGCGAGAGTTTCGCGGATCAGCGCGAGCGAGCGAATGTCAATGCTTTCGTGCACCCCCCCATAGGCGGCCGGCACGCAGTAGCGCAGCCAGCCCGCGTCGCCGAGCGCGCGAACGAGCGCGCGGCATTCGTCATCGATATCGCCCGAATGATGGTGGGTGATGTTCGCCAAGCACCAGTCGTCGAGCTCGATCGCGAGGCGGCGGTGGCCATCATCAAGGAACGGCCAGTCGAGGAAGCTGCGATCGGCCATCAGTCGCCTGCGAACTCGGGGATGCGCTTGTCCGCAAAGGCTTCGAAAGCGCGGCGGAAATCATTCGTCGCCATGCAGATGGCCTGCGCCTGCGCTTCCATTTCAATCGCGGTTTCGACCGAGACCGCCCATTCGATGCCGAGCTGAGTCTTGGTGATGCCGTGTGCGAAAGTGGGCCCTGCGGCGAGCGAGCGGGCTAGGTTGGTCGCCTCCTCGAGCAGCGCGTCGGGTTCGACCAGGCGGTTGTGAAAGCCCCACCGCTCGCCCTCTTCGGCGCTGAGCATGCGCCCGGTGTACAGGAGGTCCGAGGCGCGCCCCTGGCCGATAATGCGCGGGAGGATTGCGCATGCGCCCATGTCGCAGCCGGCAAGGCCGACCCGCGTGAACAGGAAGGCCGTCTTGGCCCGCGGGGTCGCAAGGCGCATGTCCGAGGCCATTGCTATGATAGCGCCAGCTCCGACGCAGATACCGTCAATCGCCGCAATTACCGGTTGTGGGCACGCGCGCATCGCCTTGACGAGATCACCGGTCATGCGCGTGAAATTGAGCAGTTCGGGCATCCGCATTTTCGTAAGCGGGCCGATAATCTCGTGGACGTCGCCGCCCGATGAGAAGTTGCCGCCGGCGCCCGTAACGATGATGACCTTCACTTCGGGCGCGTAGACGAGAGCGCGAAACGTGTCGCGCAATTCGGCATAGCTTTCGAAGGTGAGGGGATTCTTGCGGTCGGGACGGTTCAGCGTAATCGTTGCGACGCCTCCGTCGAAACGCCACCCGAAATGTTCGGGCAGGAAGTTTTCGGGATTCATGGCTGTTCCTTTCCATTGTCGGCGGCGAGCGAATCCTTGAGCGCGCCGAGAAGATTGAAGAGCGCCGCGCGCTGATCGCCCGTGAGGTTGCCCAGCATCGTGTCGACCCATTCGTGATGCGCCTCGGCAAGACCGCTGAAGCAGTCCTGCCCGAGCGGGGTCAGCCGGACGATGGACGCCCGGCCGTCGGTGGGGGAGGGCGCAATACTGAGATAGCGGTCGCGCAGCAGCGCCTGCACGACGCCGGTAACATTGCCATTTGAGACCAGCAGCGCCTGCGACAATTGCCCCATCGTCATCCCCTCGGGGTGGCGGTCTAGCGCCGCCATGACGTCGAAGCGCGGCAGCGTGATGCCATATTGGTCGGCGAAGCGGCGCTTGAGGCGTTTTTCGATCACCGTTGTACACGTCAGCAGTCGCAGCCACAGCCGGACGTTGCCGCGATCGTCGAGCGCGCCCTCGTGCTTTTCGCGAATGGCTCTCCGCTCGGTCACATCACTTCCCCGCCCGCGATCATCACTGCTTGACCTGTGACCGACCGGCTGGCCGGGAGGCAGAGCCACAGGACCGCTTCGGCCACCTCCGCCGGATCGATCAGCCGCTTCTGCGGGTTGAAGCGCGTCAACTCGGTGAGCGCATCCGCTTCGCTGCGGCCTGTTTTCAGCCGGATGTTCGCTACTGCCTCTCCAACGATATCGGTGTCGGTGAAGCCCGGGCACACGGCGTTGGCGGTCAAGCCGGTAGCGGCATATTCGGCAGCGAGCGCGCGCATCAGTCCGATCGCGCCATGCTTCGATGCCACATATGGAGCGGTATAGGCGTAGCCCTTCACGCCAGCGGTCGAGGCGACGGTGACGATGCGGCCGGCTTCTGCGGCCAACAGGTCGGGCAGGGCCGACTGGCAGCAGTGGAGGAGCGCGTCGAGATTGACCGCCATGGTCGCGCGCCATGTTTCGGCGCTGACGCGGGCGAAAGGTGCGCTGGGCGCAATGCCGGCGTTGTTGACGAGGATCTTGATGGGGCCATGCGCATCGCGCGCTGCTGCAAAAGCGTCATCGATCGCGGCGCGGTCGACAACGTCCGCGGGTGCGACACAAGCGCCCGGCAAAGTGGCTGCAGTGGCCTCCAGCGCCTCACGCCGCCGACCGACCAGCGTCAGCCGCGCACCCTCGGCGGCGAGCGCGCGAGCGACCGCGGCCCCGATCCCCGATCCTCCGCCGGTAACGACAGCATGCATGTCCTTCAGCCGCATCTACCCTCTCCACGCCGCTTCCTGTTCAGCCGCGCGCTTCATATTGCGTGCGAGCTGGCTGAACCCGTTCCGGTACCCCGGCGGTACCGCAGCGCCGTGATAGTCGTGCTGCGCCGCCGCGCGCAGTGTCCACATGGGGTCGATCATGTGCGGACGCCCGATCGCGACCAGATCGGCGCGGCCGGCAGCGAGGATCGAATTGGCGTGGTCCGTCTCGAAGATGTTACCGACCGCCATCGTCGATACTCGCGCCTCGTTGCGTATCTGATCGGCGAAAGGGGTCTGGAACATGCGGCCGTAGACGGGCTTGCAATCGGCCCAGGTCTGGCCCGCGGAGACGTCGATCAGGTCGGCACCTGCGGCATCGAACGCCTGCGCGATCAGCACTGCCTCGTCGGGAGTCACGCCCGCATCGCCCATCCAGTCATTGGCGGAGATGCGCACCGACATCGGCCGTTCGGCGGGCCAGACGGCGCGCATCGCGGCAAACACCTCGAGCGGGAAGCGCAGCCGGTTTTCAAGGCACCCGCCATATTCGTCGGAGCGCCGGTTAAGGAGGGGGGTGATGAAGCTTGACAGAAGATATCCGTGGGCGGCGTGCATTTCGACCATATCGAAGCCGGCATCGATCGCCATTTTCGTTGCATCCACAAACTGCTCGCGCACCATGGTCATATCGTCTCGGCTCATAGCCCGCGGCGTCTGGTTGCCTGGGCTCCACGCCACGTCGGAGGCGGCGATGAGGGGCCAATTGCCCTCGTCGAGTGGCTCGTCCATCCCCTCCCAGCCGACTTTGGTAGACCCCTTGGCGCCCGAGTGGCCCAGCTGAAGGCAGATCTTTGCCTTGCTTTCGCGGTGCACGAACTCGGTGATACGGCGCCAGGCGGCGACATGTTCTGGCGCGTACATTCCGGGGCAGCCAGGCGTGATCCGCGCTTCGGGCGACACGCAGGTCATCTCCGTATAGACGAGCCCTGCGCCGCCCTGCGCGCGCGCGCCATAGTGGACGAAATGAAAGTCGCCCGGCGTGCCGTCCGTCGCGCAATACATCGCCATCGGCGAGACGACGATCCGGTTTTCGATGACCATTTCGCGCAGCTTGTACGGCGCGAACATCGGCGGCGCACCCTCGTCGCGTCCGCCTGGCGCGCGTGACTGAAACCAGCGCTCGACGCTTTCAAGCCAGCTTCTGTCACGAAGCCGCAGATTCTCATGGCTTACACGCTGCGAACGTGTGAGCAGGGAGTAGGCGAACTGAATGGGCTCGAAGGGCAGATAACGGTCCAGGGTCTCGAACCACTCGGTCGAGTTGCGGGCGCTGTTCTGCAGTTTCAGCACCTCGATACTGCGCTCGGCTTGGTATTCATCGAGTGCTTCAGCGCGGCTCAGCCCCGGGCGGCTCAACACTTCGGCGAGCTTGATCGCATCTTCGAGCGCGAGCTTCGTGCCCGACCCGATCGAGAAATGGGCGGTGTGTGCTGCGTCGCCGAGGAGTATGAACTTATGGTACGACCAGCGCCCGGTAATGATGCGCCGGAAGTTGAGCCAAGCCTGCGGACCGGGCAGGTGGGCGGCATTCGACATCAGCGGATTGCCGTCCAGATGGCGCGCAAAGATGGTTTCGCACAGCGCAATCGCTTCAGGCTGGTCCATCTTGTCGAGGCCGAGCCCTGTCCAAGTCTCGGGCTCCATCTCGACGATGAAGGTGGAAAGTTCGTCATCGAAACGATAGGCGTGCGCCCATACCCAGCCCGCTTCGGTGCGTTCGAAGGCAAAGGTGAACGCGTCGAATTGCTTCGAAGTCCCGAACCAGAAGAACTTGTTTTTGCGGACCTCGATATCGACGTCGAAAAACTCGGAATGCGCGCTTCGAATCCGGCTGTTCGCTCCGTCGGCGGCTATTACCAGATCGTAATCGGCCCAATCGGCGAGGTCTGCGCTCGCTTCATATTCAAAATGCAGCGCGATGCCGAGCTCGCGGGCGCGGTCTTGAAGGATCGCAAGGAGGCGCTTGCGCCCGATGCCGATGAAACCGTGCCCCGAGGAGCGAATACATTCGCCGTGAATATGGACGTCGATATCGTCCCAATGTGCGAATTCATCGCGGATCGTCGCGCCGCTGACGGGGTCGTTCGCCATCAGGTTCTCGACCGTCTGATCGGAAAAGACGACGCCCCAGCCAAAAGTGTCATCAGGCCTGTTGCGCTCAAAGACGTCGATACTGTGCGCGGGTTCGCGCAGCTTCATCGAAATTGCGAAATACAGGCCCGCCGGCCCGCCTCCGACACATGCGATCCTCACTGGGCGACTCCATGGCATTGACCGATGGCGCGATTCATAACCAGCGCAGCAAAATGCTTCAATCCTAAAATTTTAGGCTTGAAATATCCTGTATCACACAATTATTCACGTGTATGGCAAGCATCCGGAGGTCCAGATTTATGAAGTGGCCGGCACAGCGCCTGACGGCGGGGTCTAAGAAAAGCTTCGGCATGTACGAAGAGGCGGCGCAGCTCGACGCTGCGGGCGCGGACCTGATCCACCTCGAGTTCGGGCGTCCACATGCCGACACCCCCTTGCACGTCAAGGAGGCGGTGAAGGCCGCGCTCGATGCAGGGATCGTTCACTATGGCGATTTTCGCGGCACGCTCTCGTTCCGCCAGTCGCTGGCAAAGAAGCTGAAAAGCTTCAACGGGCTCGACTACGGCGTTGATGAGATCCTCGTGACAAATGGGCTGACCCATGCCTCCTTCGCCGCCTTCATGGCCGCTATCGATCCGGGGGACGAGGTCATTCTGCTCGACCCCTATTATCCCCAGCATATCGGCAAGACGGAACTGGCTGGTGGCAAAGTCGTGATCGCCGAGCTCGACAAGGCGAATAATTTCGCAATCTCCAAAGAAAAAATCGCCGCGAAAATCACTGATAAGACCCGGATGATCGTGCTCATCAATCCGGCTAACCCGACGGGCCGCGTGTATAGCCGCGCGGAACTGCAAAATGTTGCCGATCTTGCGATCGAGCATGATTTGCTCGTGCTGTCGGACGAGGTGTATGAATATATCACCTATGGCGGGGTCGAGCATATCAGCATCGCGAGCCTGCCCGGTATGCGGGAACGCACGATCAGCTGCTTTGCATTCACCAAGGCCTATTCGATGGATGGCTGGCGCCTTGGCTATCTGACCGCCGACGCGCGGCTGATGCCGGCGATTATGCAGATCACGATGACCGACGTGACGCATGTCAATGTCTTCATCCAGGAAGGCGGGCGTGCAGCGATCGAAGGACCGCCCGATGCGATGCTGGCGATGGTGGAGGCGGATCGACGCAAGCGCGACATCGTTGTGCAGGCGCTAAACCAGATGCCTGGCGTGACGTGTCCCGAGCCCGAGGGCACCATCTATGCCTTTCCCGATATCCGTGCCACAGGGCGTTCGTCGCACGAACTGGCAATGGCGATCCTCAAGCAAGCGCACGTGGTGGTGGAATCGGGCAGCTTTTACGGCGCGGGAGGCGAGGGACATCTGCGGATTTGCTTCGGCTCGGAATCCGAAGCGCGGGTGACCGAGGCGATGGGGCGGTTAACTCGCTTCTTCAACGCGCTCTGACCATCGGGTGCAGGCAAGGGACTTTTCGTTCGGGAGACAGGCTTTGAAGATGAAAATGCGTGCGGCCGCCGCGCTGATGACTGCAAGCTTGCTGACACTGGCTGCTCCGTTTCCGCTAGCCGCGCAAACCCAAGCAGCGACGTCTGGCTATGATGCGTTGCTCGCGCTCTACGAGGAGTTCCGCGCCTTTGTTCCACCGCCGATGGTTAATGGCGTACCCGATTATTCGCCTTCGGCGATGGCCCGCCATCATGCCGGGCTCAAGACATTCGCGGCGCGGTTGAAGGCGATCGATGACTCAGCGTGGCCGATCGCCCAGCGCGTGGACTATATGGTCGTGCTTGCCGAAATGCGAGGGCTCGAATTTCAGCACCGGGTCGTTCAACCCTGGAAGCACGATCCGGCCTTCTACAGCACGACCAATCTCGGCTTCGGACCCAAAATGCACGGCGCGCTCGCGATCCCGAAGCTGCCGCTTGAAGCTGACGCCCTGGCGAAGTTCAAGGCTCAGCTCGAAACGGTGCCAGAGATGTTGCGACAGGCGCGGGCGAATCTCACGGACCCGCGCGGCGATCTTGCGCGGCTCGGGATCGCGCAGAAGCAGGTCGAGGTGAACGTCTATGGTGAACTTGCCGCGCGCGCCGCGAAGGTCCAGCCCGAGCTGGTTGCACCCGCGAAGCGCGCGCAGGCAGCGGCGGCCGGCTTCAAGGCCTGGCTAGAAAGCATCGAAGCCGACCTTCCCGCGCACGGCGGGGTGGGCCGGGAGAATTATGCCTGGTATCTGAAGAATGTTCTTCTTCTTCCCTACACGCCCGAAGAGATCGCGGTGATCGGCGAGCGCGAGTATCAGCGCCAGCTCGCCTTTCTGAAGATCGAGGAGCATCGCAACCGCGGCATCGCGATGCCCGAGCCTGTGCAGACGCGTGCCGAATTCGACGCCAAGCGCAAGGTGGAGGACGAGGATCTGCTCAAGTTCCTGCGCGATGGTGACTGGGTCACTATCCCTGACTATGTCCAGCACGATCCGGAAGAAGGACCCTACCTATTCCCGTTCGAAAAGGACCCGTCAAAGCCGGGACTGTTCGACCCGCCATTGCATCTGCATTTCTTTTTTCAGACCGAATTCCGCGACGGGCGGCCGTTGCGGGCGCACAACCTGCCCGGCCACGCTTTCGACGCGCTGCAGGCGGCGCGCGACACACGTCCGGTCCGGGGGGCGCCGCGACTCTTCTTCGTCAACGGGATGCGCAACGAAGGCTGGGCCTTTTATCTTGAGGAAATGATCCTCCAGGCGGGGATGCTCGAAGACCGGCCGAAGACTCGCGAGATCGACTATATATTGGGCGCGAAACGCGCCGCGCGCATCCTGCCCGAACTGAAAATGCAAGCGAATGAATGGACGTGGAAGGAGGCCAATGCCTCGCTGATCGCGCGTACGCCCAAATGGATGGAGGAAGGCGACGCAGTCGCGCAGTTCGATATTGAACTTTATCTGCGCCAGCCGGGTTATGGGATCGGCTATTATATCGGCAAGGTCGAACTCGAAAAGCTGCTCGCGGACGTTGCGATGCAGGAGGGCGAAAAGTTCGACATCAAGTCCTTTCACGACCGCTTTCGCGCAGCGGGATCAATCCCGATTTCGCTCATCCGCTGGGAAATGACGGGCCGCGACGACGAAATCAGGGGCATGCGGTAGATCGCATTGAACACCGTATCTTCGGTCGGTTGCAGAACTTTCGCGGCGATGAGCCGCTTGATATTGTTCGGGTCAGCGCCGAGCCAGTCCCGTACGATGGCGACGCTTTGCTCGCCCGGCAGCGGCGCTGGCCGGGGCGACTTCCCTCGCATCCCGGACCCCTGCGCTATGCCGCTCGGAGGTGACGGGTTCGACGAGATGCGGGCGAGCGTCGACGCGAAAGCTCTCCCGATCTTGGCGAAAGCGAAATCGGGGCAGATCGGCGACGCTGAGCATCGGCGCGCCGATATGCTCTGACCTGCTACATCATGGCGGCGGCGAGGCCGCATGTTCGCAATTCGCGAAGCACGCGGCTAGCCGAACGGCCTTCAACCAAAGGATTCCCAAACCAAAGGGAAGCGCCATTCTACGCCCACCGGGTCTGGGCTGGGGGCCTTTCGGCAGGCAGGACATGCCCGCCTAGACTATCGCGCCTTCATAGCTAACCGATGATTTTGCTCGGGAAAGGCTCTTCCTCGTGAACGGGGGATGAGGGAAATTGGGTTAGACTTGTCATAGGAAGGACAAGTCTGATGAAGAAGAAGGCTGATCAGGGAATCGACGGCATATTAGGGCTGTCGGATGTTGAGATTGTCCGTGTCGAGCGGCGACGCGACATTCGTGTGTGGGCGCGGCCAACGAAGCGGCCTGTTTGCCTTTATTGCGGCCACGGGGGGCTGCGGATCAAGGCGACTTATGAGCGCGAGCTCAAGCACACGCGTCAAGGCAACCAGATCCTGATCGTGCACCTTGCGGTGCCCAAATATCATTGTGCCGGTTGCGGCCGCTATTTCCGTCATCGCTTTTCGGGCATCCGTCCGCGCTATCGCGCGACGGAGACGTACCGTCTTGAGGTCTTCGACGGTCACCACGGAGGCATCAGCCAAAGCCAGTTGACGAGCACCCATGCGATCGGCAGTGCAACCATCGAGCGCTGGTATCATCATTTCATCGAACAGCGCGTCTCGGAGCTGTCCGGTCGGCCCTGCCCGCAGGTCCTGGGGATCGACGAGCATTTTTTCTCGCGCAAGAGAGGCTATGCGACGACATTTGTCGATCTGAAGAATCACAAGGTCTACGATGTCGTCCCGGGACGCTCGGAAGACAGTTTACGAAGCTATTTGCGAAGGTTGCCAGGGCGCGACAAGGTCAAGGTCATCGTGATGGACCTGTCGGAAACCTATCGCGCAATCGCCCGCAAATATTTTCCGAACGCGAAGATCGTCGCCGATCGCTTCCATGTCATTCGGCTGCTCAACCAGCATTTCCTCGAAGGATGGAAGCGCTTCGATCCCGAGGGCCGAAAGAATCGCGGGCTGCTCAGTTTGATGCGGCGCCATCGATGGAAGCTAAGCGAAGAACAGCGCAAAAGGCTGGCCGTCTACCTGAAAGCCAATCCGGTGCTCGAAGCCCGGCTCTTCCTCGTGAACGGGGGATGAGGGAAATTGGGTTAGACTTGTCATAGGAAGGACAAGTCTGATGAAGAAGAAGGCTGATCAGGGAATCGACGGCATATTAGGGCTGTCGGATGTTGAGATTGTCCGTGTCGAGCGGCGACGCGACATTCGTGTGTGGGCGCGGCCAACGAAGCGGCCTGTTTGCCTTTATTGCGGCCACGGGGGGCTGCGGATCAAGGCGACTTATGAGCGCGAGCTCAAGCACACGCGTCAAGGCAACCAGATCCTGATCGTGCACCTTGCGGTGCCCAAATATCATTGTGCCGGTTGCGGCCGCTATTTCCGTCATCGCTTTTCGGGCATCCGTCCGCGCTATCGCGCGACGGAGACGTACCGTCTTGAGGTCTTCGACGGTCACCACGGAGGCATCAGCCAAAGCCAGTTGACGAGCACCCATGCGATCGGCAGCGCAACCATCGAGCGCTGGTATCATCATTTCATCGAACAGCGCGTCTCGGAGCTGTCCGGTCGGCCCTGCCCGCAGGTCCTGGGGATCGACGAGCATTTTTTCTCGCGCAAGAGAGGCTATGCGACGACATTTGTCGATCTGAAGAATCACAAGGTCTACGATGTCGTCCCGGGACGCTCGGAAGACAGTTTACGAAGCTATTTGCGAAGGTTGCCAGGGCGCGACAAGGTCAAGGTCATCGTGATGGACCTGTCGGAAACCTATCGCGCAATCGCCCGCAAATATTTTCCGAACGCGAAGATCGTCGCCGATCGCTTCCATGTCATTCGGCTGCTCAACCAGCATTTCCTCGAAGGATGGAAGCGCTTCGATCCCGAGGGCCGAAAGAATCGCGGGCTGCTCAGTTTGATGCGGCGCCATCGATGGAAGCTAAGCGAAGAACAGCGCAAAAGGCTGGCCGTCTACCTGAAAGCCAATCCGGTGCTCGAAGCCCTCTACACTGCCAAGCAGGACATGGCCCTCCTGCTGACGCAAAAATCCCTCAATGCCAAAAAGGCCAGCCAGCTTATCCCCGACCTGCTCAGGCTGATCGATCAGTTCGCCGCCAGCCCCCTCAAGTCCCTCGCCGATACCCTGACCAGCTGGCTCGAGCCCGTCGCGCGCATGTGGCGCTTTTCCAGGAACAATGGAATCACCGAGGGCTTTCACACAAAGATGGAGATGATCTCGCGCCGCGCGTTCGGCTTCCGAAACTTTCACAACTACCGCTTGCGCGTGCTCGCTCTTTGCGGTTGGAATGGCGTCATCAATCGGGTCTGATCCACCCTCATCCCCCGTTCACGGGGAAGAGCCCGAAGCCCTCTACACTGCCAAGCAGGACATGGCCCTCCTGCTGACGCAAAAATCCCTCAATGTCAAAAAGGCCAGCCAGCTTATCCCCGACCTGCTCAGGCTGATCGATCAGTTCGCCGCCAGCCCCCTCAAGTCCCTCGCCGATACCCTGACCAGCTGGCTCGAGCCCGTCGCCCGCATGTGGCGCTTTTCCAGGAACAATGGAATCACCGAGGGCTTTCACACAAAGATGGAGATGATCTCGCGCCGCGCGTTCGGCTTCCGAAACTTTCACAACTACCGCTTGCGCGTGCTCGCTCTTTGCGGTTGGAATGGCGTCATCAATCGGGTCTGATCCACCCTCATCCCCCGTTCACGGGGAAGAGCCTCGGGAAAGCACCTTAAGGAAGGTGGTGCCGCTTACAGGACTCGAACCTGTGGCCCCATCATTACGAATGATGTGCTCTACCAACTGAGCTAAAGCGGCAACGCCGGCGCCTCTAACAGCGGGTTTCGACTATGACAAGCGCCCACTCATATTTGTTGCGGGCCGTGTGAACTGCGGCCGCTGTCGTGATTCCTATCAGGCGGGGGAGGGCGCCTGCCCACGGCGCTAACGCCACCATCGCGCGGTCCGCGGTCGTGTGAACGGCTCCGGTTTCGCGCGTGGTCCTCTACGCGCCCTCCTCTGCATCGCCGAGCGCCTTCTTGAGCGTGGCTTTGATATTGCGGAGCAGGCGGCGCAGCGCGATAATCACGATCACCGCCGCGATTGCGAGCAGGAGGGCAATTACGATTGCAAGCGGCGGGTAAGCGATTGCGAGCGCGAGCAATCCGCCCGTGGCGACGTCCTCGCCGGTCGATACCACCGCGTTGCTGAAGGGCTCGGGGCTCACATTGACGACCGCGCGGGTAGTCGCCTTGGCGCCGTGGCTGAGCAAGGCGCCGCCTCCGCCGAGGAGAAAGGCGATGACTTGCCACGTGGGATCCGACGAATCGACGAGCGCGAGCGCCAGCAGCGCGCCGCCGAGCGGGCGGATAATGCCGTGAATGCCATCCCAGATTGAATCGACCCAAGCGATCTTGTCCGCAAGGAATTCCGCAAGCGTGCCAGCCGCCGCCACGCCAAGTACCCATGGATTGGCAAGGATCTGCAGCGCCTTCAGATGCTCAGGGAGGGGCAACCATCCGAAAAACATCGCAATGCCAGTTGCGAGGATCGTCAGATAGAGACGCCATCCGGCGAGCAGGCTGAGGCTGCTTGCGACCCCCAAGATCTCGACAATAGTCATGAGCCCGCTCCCGGCTGCTTTTCAGCGCATCCTGCACCGCCATGGCCGCGCTCGCAATGCTGGATGACAAGGCGGCGAACGGCGGTTATCGATATTCTCATGACAGATAACAATGTGCAAACCGACGCGTCCCGAACGCCGCCCGCCAGCGCCATTCCCGCCGCGACGCTCGTGATCATGCGGCGTTCCGATAGCGGCGGACCTGACGAGATCTTGATGGTGAAGCGGTCCCAGACGATGGCGTTCGCTGCCGGGGCCGTGGTGTTTCCTGGCGGGCGGATCGATCCCGACGATTATCTGGTCGCGGCACAGCATGGGTTTGCCGAGGGCGATGTCGAGGGGGCAGCGCGCGTCGCTGCGCTCCGCGAAACGCTCGAAGAGACGGGGTTGGCGGTTGGCTGGCCGACGCTCGCCGAAACGGAGACCGATGAGGTGCGCCGTGCGCTCCTCGCCGAGGAGCGGCTTTCGGACATATTGGGCGCGCGCGGGGATCTGCTTGCGCTCGACGCGCTCGTTCCGTTCGCGCGCTGGTGCCCCAATTTCAAGGAAGCCAGGACCTTCGACACACGCTTCTTTGCCGTCGAGGCTCCGCCGCACGGACACGAGCTCACCGTCGAGGCGGCCGAGCATAGTCACATCTTCTGGGCCAGCGCGCGCGCTACGCTATCGATGGCCGACCGCGGCGAGGTGTCGATCATCTTCCCGACGCGAAGGAACCTTGAACGTCTTGCCCAGGTCGATGATTTTACATCCTTTTCTCTCCATGCGGCTGATCACCCCGTCGAACTCGTCACGCCCTGGATCGAGGAACGCGGGGGCGAGCCTCATCTTTGCATCCCCGGCCACCTCGGCTATCCAGTCACGAGCGAACCCTTTGAACGCGTTCGCCGCGGATGAAGTGACATGCGATGCTTGCGCTTTTTGTGTCGTATTAAGACTTTTTGAGCCAATTACCGCTACAGCGCGAAAGTCGTTGCAATTATTAGCGACCTTGCCTAGAAGAACTTGCGGAATCGGGATGGGGAGTGATTCTCCTCGGCTTGGTTCGAGAAGATTAAAGTCCAGTGGATGGAGAAAAAGATGAATCTGCTCAAGAAAGCTGCGATCTCCCTCGCGGCCACTTCGATGATTGCGGCCCCGGTCGCGGCATCGGCTGCTCCTGTTGTTGCGGACGCTGTGTCGCGCGTTGACGGCCAGAGCGAACTCGAAGGTAGCTCGGGCTGGCTCATCGGCCTCCTGGCACTGATCGCTATCGTCGGCGGTATCATCATCGCTGCGGACAACGACAAGGACACGCCGACCAGCCCGTAATTCGGCTGCTTAGCAAGTTTCAAGGGGCTCCGGACATTTCCGGGGCCCTTTTTGCATTGGGGCTTCGGCTTCATGATAGGCAGCCTTGGCCATGCCGGTCAGCCGCCGAGGCCAATTTGCCAGGCTATAGTTGAATGTTGCGGATCGTCCGCGAGCGCGCGAGCGGGATCGACCCGCGCGCCTTGTCGAGCGCCGCGGGGTCGATATCGGCGAAGGCCAAGGTGAAGCCGGATTCCGGCACATTGGCGCCTGCATCGACCAGGACGGACCCCCAGGGATCGGCAACGAGGCTGTGGCCATAAGTTGCGCGGCCATCGGCATGTTTTCCGCATTGCGCCGCCGCGACGACAAAGGATCCGGTCTCGATCGCGCGCGCGCGCAAGAGCACGTGCCAATGGGCCTCGCCGGTCGGGACAGTGAAGGCCGCCGGCACGGCCAATATGTTGGCGCCCCGCTCGACGAGTGCGCGGTAAAGCTCAGGAAAGCGAAGGTCGTAGCAGACGCTGAGGCCGAGCGTCCCCACCGGCGTTTCGACGACCGCCAGTGCATCGCCGCCCGCATAGCTTGCTGATTCCGCCCAGCGTTCCCCTGTGGGGAGGTCGACGTCGAACATGTGGATCTTGTCGTATCGCGCGCGAATGGAGCCGTCCGCTGCGATGACATGGCTTCGATTGACGCGGCGATCGCCGGCATCGGCAAGGAGCGGTACCGATCCTGTATGCAGCCAGAGGCTGTGACGGCGCGCCATCTCCTGCAATGCTCGGGGCCAGGGGCTCTCGGCTTCGCGCCCAATATGCGCCGCCGATCGCTCGCGGTCGCGATCGAGAAGGATCGACATTTCGGGGAGAAACGCCATTGCGGCGCCTCCCGCCGCGGCCTCAGCGAGTGCGCCGTCGATGAGCGCAAGATTGGCGGCAGGATCGATGCCGCTGGTCATCTGGACCAGCGCGATGCGGGAGGTCGGTGCTGAGGTTTCCATAAGGTATCGCTAGGCAGAAGCGGTTGGCCGTGCAAGCGGGTGGTCGGAGCCATAGTTCAGTGGCCAGCAAGGTTCGAACGCGATAAGATCGGCCGATGTCCATTCTTTCCGCGTCGGCGCCGCTGCGTCTCGCCCGCTCGATCCTGTCGGCCGCCGCCTTTGGCCTCCTGCTCGCGCCGCCCTTCGCCGGCGCCCAGCAGACCGCGCCCGCGCCGCTGGTCGCGCCCCAGAAGCCTGCTTCGCTCAAGCCCGCGGCCGAAAGCTGGCTTTACGAAGGCAGCGACATTCCCCGCGATGCGGGCTGGCAGTTCGGCGAGCTTCCCAACGGGCTGCGCTATGCGGTTCGGAACAATGGCGTTCCCCCCGGGCAGGTGTCGATCCGCGTCCGGATGGACGTCGGTTCGCTCTTCGAGACCGAAAAGGAGCGCGGCTTTGCGCACCTCCTTGAACATCTCACCTTTCGGGGCTCGGAACATATTCCTGATGGCGAGGCGAAGCGTATCTGGCAGCGGTTCGGTGTGACATTCGGGAGCGATTCGAACGCGCAGACGACACCCTCGCAGACCGTCTATCAGCTCGACCTGCCGAGCGTGACGCCGACGAGCCTCGATGAAAGCATGAAATTGCTCGCGGGGATGGTGCGCGAGCCGCGCATTACGGACGTTGCGGTGACGGCGGAGCGCGGCGTCGTCATGTCCGAACTCAGGGAATCGGATGGCCCGCAAAAGCGGATTGCCGATGCGACCACAGCGCATCTCTTCGCCGGGCAGCTGCTCGGCGATCGTTCGCCGATCGGCACGATCGAATCGTTGACCGGAGCGCGCGCCGACGCCGTCGCGGCGTTTCATAATCGGTGGTATCGGCCCGACCGGGCGGTTGTGGTCATCGTCGGCGATGGAGACCCGCTGGAGTTCGCCCGCCTGATCGAGAAATATTATGGCGACTGGGAGAGCAACGGCCCCAATCCCAAGCAGCCCGATTTCGGAAAGCCCGACCCAAGCGCGCCCGTCGCGCGCATCATCGTCGAGCCCAATCAGCCTCTGTCCTTGACGCTCGCAACGGTCCGACCCTGGATCAAGCGGGTCGATACGGTTGAAAATACCCGCCGGCTTTATCTTGAATTTCTTGCGGTCGCGCTGGTGAACCGCCGGCTTGAAAATCGGGCCCGCAGCGGCGGCTCCTACCTCGTTGCGAGCGTCGACCAGGAATATATGAACCGCAGCGCCGACGTCACCATGGCGCAGATCGTGCCGCTCACCGACTGGCAGGCGGCGCTTGCCGACGTGCGCGGCGTCATCGCCGATGCGATGAAGACGCCGCCCTCGCAGGCCGACATCGACCGCGAGGCGAACGAGATCGAGGCCTTCTTGCAAAAGGAACTCGAGAACGCGCGCAATGAACCCGGCGCGCGGCTCGCCGACGATCTCGTGCGCGCGATCGACATCCATGAGGTCGTGACGAGTCCGCAGGCGCAGGTCGACATGTTCAAGGCGATTCGCGCCTCGGCGACACCCGAGGTGATGCTCGGCATCAGCCGGGCGATCTTTACAGGACCCGCGACGCGGCTTGTCCTCACAACCCCGACACCTGTCGAGGGGGGCGAGGGCGCGCTGCTGGCAGCGCTCGCGCGGCCCGCCACGATCAAGGACGAGCGTCTCGCCGCGATCAAGGCGGATTTCAGCCAGCTTCCCCCGCTCGGCAAGCCGGGAACGATCGCCTCGAGCACGATGATCGCCGGACTGCGCGCCGAGCGGATCGAGTTTGCGAACGGCGTTACCGCGCTCGTGTCGAACAATCCGGTCGAGCCCGGCAAGGTGCGCGTCAACGTCCGCTTCGGAAGCGGCAATCGCAGCGTCGCTGCCGACGCCCCCAATCTTTTATGGACGGGCGACTATGCGCTCGTCGCGAGCGGGATCGGGCCTTGGGGCCAGAATGCGATCGACCAGCTCACGAACGGCCGCCAGATCCAGCTCAATTTCGCGGTCGATGACGATGCGTTTGAGCTGTCGGCCGAGAGCAAGCCCGCAGACCTTGCCGACCAGTTGAAGCTCATTGCCGGAAAACTTGCCTTTCCGCGGTGGGACGCAGCCCCCGTCGATCGGCTGCGTATCGGTTATCTCACGGGCTATGATCTCAATGACGCGACGCCGAATGCGGTGCTCGACCGTAATTTGCGCGGGTGGCTCGCGGGCGGCGACCGGCGCTGGGCGCCTCCCAGCCGCGCCGAGATCGAAGCGCTGACCCCGGCCGCCTTCAAGGCCTTCTGGGCGCCGCGGCTCGCAAGCGGGCCGATCGAGGTGCAGATCTTCGGCGACCTTGCGTCCGTGGACTACAAGCAGATCCTGGCGAGCACCTTGGGCGCGCTGCCGCCGCGCTCGCCGCTCGCGCCAGCGGGCGGCGAGAGGGTCGCATTCGCCGAGCATGTCACCGAGCCCGTTATCGCCTATCACCGCGGCGAGAAGGGGCAGGCGGCGGCGATGACGGCCTGGCCGACGAGCGGCGGGCTGGGGGCGCCGCGCGACCAGCAGGGGCTCCAGGTTCTTGCAAGCATCTTCAACGACCGGCTCTTCGACCGGCTCCGCGCTGAACAGGGGGCCAGTTATGGCCCCGTGGTCGACAGTCATTGGCCCACCGCCTTCGAGAGCGGCGGCTATCTGCTCGTCGGCAGCCTGCTTGCGCCCAAGGACATCGAGCGCTTCTACACGATCGCGCGCGAGATCGCAGCCGACCTTGCCTCCAACCCGGTCACCGCGGACGAGCTTGCGCGTAATGCGGGTCCGATCCGGGAGCAGGTGGCGCGCGCCTCCACCGGAAATGTCTACTGGATGCACATGCTCGAGGGCGCAACGCGCGACCCGCGGATTGCCGCCGCCGCGCTCTCGATCCAGGACGATATCATGGCGGTCACGCCGGCAGACATTCAGCGGCTTGCCAAACAATATCTCGAGCCCGCGCGGCAATGGTCGCTCGCGATCCTCCCGAAGGGGATGACGCTTGCCGACGCATCGGCGATGGACGGGCCGTCCGCCGTATCGGCAGGCGGGCGCTAGTCCGCTTCTAGCCGTCCTCGCCTGCGGGCGCGGGGGCTGATCGCACTCGCCGGATGCGCGGCTCGCGGTCGAGATGGCTCTTGGTCATGATGTCATGGCGCATCTTGGCGCGCACGTCGTGGATCGAGGCGATGACCGGGCCCATCGCGACGCCAAGGTCGATCAGCACCGCCTCGGCGAGCTGCAGCGAGCTTTCGAGCGTTTCGGGGACCGCATCGGTTGCGCCCGCCTGATAGAGCGCGGCGGCGTGATCGGACCCGCGCGCGCGCGAGATGATCGGCAGCTCAGGGTATCGGCGGCGCAGCTGGCGCGTCATGCGCAGCTGCTGGACCGGATCGTCCATCGTGAGCACCACCGCGTCGGCGTTTTCGATCCCGAGCTTGTCGAGGCTCCCGGGGCGGGCGACGTCGGCATAGCGCACGTCAAAGCCATCGCGCCGGGCCTGCGCGACCGCATCGATGTCGGCATCGACAGCGACATAGGCGCGCTGATGTTCGCGCAGCAGCTCGGCAACGACGCGTCCCACGCGGCCGAAACCGATGACGACGGTGCGCTTGGGCGGCGCATCGTCGGGCTCGGCCTCGACATTGCCCATCTCGATGCGGCGCGCGACGCTTCGCCCGATCCGCGCGAGGAGCGGCGTGATGGTGAGGCCGATCGCAGTGACAAGCTGCCAGAACTCGGCGGTCTGGCGGCTGATGAGCTGCGCCTGAAACGCGGTCGCGAGAACGATGAGGGTGGTTTCCGAGGGGCTTGCCATCAGGAGGCCGACTTCGGCCGCGGTGCCGCGGCTCGCCGACCCGGAAAAGCGCAGCATCGTCGCGGTCACGATCGCCTTGATCGCCACGACGCCGACGACCGCGGCGAGAAGCGCGGGCCATTGCCCTGCGATCGACTTGAGGTTGAGCCCCATGCCGACGCTGATCAGGAAGACCCCGAGCGCGAGGCCCTTGAAGGGTGCGGTGATTGCTTCGACCTCGCCATGATATTCGGTCTCGGCGATCATCAGGCCGGCGAGCAGCGCGCCGACGATTGGCGAGAGACCGACCGTCGCGGTCGCGAGCGCGGCGACGATGACGACAAGGAGGCTTGCGGCGAGGAAGAGTTCAGGGTCCTTCGCGCGTGCTGCCTGCGCAAAGATGCGCGGGAGGAGAAACCAGCCGCCGATCGCAAGCGCCGCGACGACGAGCACGCCTTGCCATAGCGTCGTCAGCAACAGTTCGGCATTGTCGCCGCCCGCACTCGGGGCGAAGGCGCCGAGGACGAAGATGATCGGGACGATCGCCAGATCCTCGAAGAGCAGCATCGAGAAGGAGGCGCGGCCGACCGCCGATTTGGTCCCCGCGATCGGGAGGACGAGTGCGGTCGAGGAGAGGGCAAGTGCGATGCCAAGACCAAAGGCTGCGGGCAGCGACAAGGTCCCGATCATGTAGAGGAGGCCGCCAAGAATGGCGCCGCTGATCACGAGCTCGGCCGCGCCGACCCCGAAGACGAGCTTGCGCAATTGCCACAGGCGCCGGAACGAGAGTTCAAGGCCGATCGAGAAGAGCAGCAGGATGATGCCGAACTCGCCGAAAAGTTCGATATCTTCGGCCGATCGGATCGTGATGTGGCGCAGCCACGGATAGTCGCCGACGAGTGCGCCGAGCCCGGAGGGCCCTACGAGCAGGCCGACGAGAATGAAACCGATCACCGGGGTGATGCGGAACCGGGCGAAGGCGGGAATCACGATCCCCGCGGCCCCCAAGACAACGAGCGCGTTGCCGAGACTGGATGCTTCCGTTTCGATGGACATGAAACGCTCTTAAGGAGCGAGACGCAGCTTGGCTATGCCTTTGTCAATCAAAACGCTTGGAGGAAGGGCAGGGGAGCCGAAGCTCCCCTTCGAGGCAAGGCCTCAGGCGCCCATCTTCGTCTCGAGATTTTCTACGATCGCCTCGAAGAAGCCTTCGGTGGTCAGCCAGTTCTGGTCCGGGCCGATGAGAAGCGCGAGGTCCTTGGTCATCTTGCCGCCTTCGACGGTCTCGACGCAGACCTTTTCCAGGTCGTTGGCGAACTTCACCAGCGCGGCATTGTCGTCGAGCTTGCCGCGGTGCTTGAGGCCGCCCGTCCAGGCAAAGATCGAGGCAATCGGGTTGGTCGAGGTCGCCTTGCCCTGCTGATGCATGCGATAGTGACGGGTGACCGTGCCGTGCGCGGCTTCCGATTCCACCGTCTGGCCGTCGGGGGTCATCAGCACGCTGGTCATGAGGCCGAGCGAGCCGAAGCCCTGCGCGACCGTGTCTGACTGGACGTCGCCGTCGTAATTCTTGCAGGCCCAGACGAACTTGCCCGACCATTTGAGCGCCGAGGCAACCATGTCGTCGATGAGACGGTGCTCATAGGTGATGCCGAGCTCGTCGAACTTCGCCTTGAATTCGGTCTGGTAGACTTCCTCGAAGAGATCCTTGAAGCGACCGTCATAGGCCTTGAGGATCGTGTTCTTCGTCGAGAGATATACCGGCCACTGGCGCGCAATGCCATAGTTGAGGCTGGCGCGGGCGAAGTCGCGGATCGAATCGTCGAGGTTGTACATGCCCATCGCGACGCCCGACGAGGGGAACTGGAACACTTCCTCGTCAATGACGGTGCCGTCCTCGCCTTCGAAGACGAGGCGGAGCTTGCCGGGGCCGGGGACGCGGAAATCGGTCGCCTTATACTGGTCGCCAAATGCGTGACGGCCCACGACGATCGGATCGGTCCAGCCGGGAACGAGGCGGGGAACATTCTTCATCACGATCGGTTCGCGGAAGACGACGCCGCCAAGAATGTTGCGGATCGTGCCGTTCGGCGACTTCCACATCTTCTTGAGGCCAAATTCCTCGACGCGCGCCTCGTCGGGGGTGATCGTCGCGCACTTCACGCCGACGCCATGCTTCTTGATCGCGTTCGCCGCCTCGACAGTGATCTTGTCGTCGGTGCGGTCGCGTTCTTCGATGCCGAGATCATAATAATGAAGGTCGATATCGAGATAGGGCAGGATGAGCCGCTCGCGGATCCATTGCCAGATGATCCGCGTCATTTCGTCGCCGTCGAGTTCGACGACGGGGTTGGCTACCTTGATCTTGCCCATATGCGTGCCTTTTCCTTGGGGAGTCGAATTGCAGCGGGCCTTAGGCAATGCCGTCCGATTGATCAACTCTCGTGACCCGGCGATGTGCGCCCCGCACGTTTACCGGCGTGGAACTCGGCCTTCGCCTTATTCATTGTCAGTGCCAAGGTCGCACCGTAGAAGAGCCCGCATGTCCACAACCATATCCTCGAACCGCCCCGGCGGCGGCATCAAGTGGCGCTGGCCTTCGATTCACCCCGAGGGACGCAAATTCCTGTTGATTGCTGCGATCGTCACGCTTTGCTTCTGGCTGCTCGGCTGGGAAATCGCCGGCTGGCTGATGCTGGGGCTTACCATCTGGGTCGGCGCCTTCTTCCGCGATCCCGAACGCGTGACGCCGGTCGGCGCCGATCTCGTCATCGCACCCGCCGACGGGCTGGTGACGCAGATCGCGGAGGTTCTGCCGCCCCCCGAGATCGCGGGTCCCGATGGCCTCGGCGAGGCGCCCCTCCTGCGCGTGTCGATCTTCATGAGCGTCTTCGACGTCCACATCAACCGCACCCCCGTCGCGGGCACGCTGCGCAAACTTGCCTATATTCCTGGCCGTTTCGTCAACGCCGACCTCGACAAGGCGAGCGAGGATAATGAACGCCAGCACTTCCTCGTTGAGCGTGCAGACGGTGTTCGTATCGGTTTCACCCAGATTGCGGGACTCGTCGCGCGCCGGATCATGCCTTTCGTCAGCATGGGGACCGAGCTTTCGACCGGCCAGCGAGTGGGCCTCATCCGCTTCGGAAGCCGCGTCGACGTCTATCTGCCCGCGGGCACGACGCCGCAGGTGCTGCTTGGGCAGCGCACGCTTGCGGGCGAGACGATCATTGCGCGGATCGGCGACGGCTCGCTCCTTGAGGGCGTCGGGCAATAAATGGCCGAAGCTGAACTTTCTTCCCGCTCCGGACCCGGGCGCGGCATCCGCGGCATTCCGCTGCGCGCCTTTGCGCCCAATGCGATCACCGCGCTCGCGCTCTGCTTCGGTCTGACCGGGGTGCGTTTCGCGATCGGCGGGGAGTGGGAAAAAGCGCTCGCCGCGGTCATCTTTGCCGGCGTGCTCGATGGGATGGATGGGCGCATTGCCCGGCTGTTGCGGGCGCAGAGCAAATTCGGCGCCGAGCTCGATTCGCTTTCCGACGTGATTGCCTTCGGGGTCGCGCCGGCAATGATCCTGTTTCTCTGGTCGCTTGCCGACGCTCCGAAATTCGGCTGGACGGCGGCGCTGGCGCTTGCGGTATGCTGCGCGCTCCGCCTTGCGCGCTTCAACTCGCGGATGGAGGCCGATTTCCAGCCGCACAAGTCAGCGGGCTTCAACACGGGCATTCCCGCCCCCGCCGGGGCGGGGCTTGCCTTCGTTCCCGTCTATCTGTGGCTCGTGACGGGCCACGAGCTGTTCCGCGCCTGGTATGTCGTGATGCCCTGGGCGCTGGGCGTTGCCATGCTGATGATCTCGGCGATCCCGACCTACAGCTGGTCATCGATCCGCCTGCGCCGCTCATGGCGGCTGTTCGCGCTTGCGGGTGTCGGACTTCTCGGAGCAGCGCTTGTCACAGCGCCATGGCCGACCCTGCTCGCGGTCTCGAGCCTCTATCTTGTGCTCCTGCCTTTCGGGATCGCAAGCTATGCGAAGGTCAGGCGGCGCGGCTCAGCGGCGAGCGAGCAGACATAGCCCGGACAGGACGCGGCGCATCGCAGCGTGCCTTCGCGCGGCGGAGCGTCACCGCGCGCGTCACCGGACCAGTCTGCGGCCCCGCGGCAAGCGGGAAGGCGCCTTCGCCGGCGAGCGCGGAAAGAATCGCCTCGCCATTCATCTTCAGCATCCCCAATATCACCGCGATGCCGAGCCCGGCGGCGATGGCAAAGAGGAGAGCAGCGGAGATCTGAAGCATGAGCCATGTCCTTCTTGAAAGGGCGTTCGTGCGGCCCGCCGAAGCGACTATTTCCGCCTGGGCTTTGTTCCGTGTTCCCTATTTGTTCTCAACTATATTGCGGTGAACGGTTCTATATCATCGCCGAGTTGAGTGGCCCCTGATGGGACAGATGGCGCCAGTCTGCGGGCCAGGCCCCATGCGCTGCTGCCGCAGGGAGGGGGGCAGTCCCCGGGGTCTGCGCACCCCATCGGCTGTCCGCCCCTTGCTTTTCCTCGCAAACGCCGCTAACGGGCCGCCCATTCCACATGGAAGGCGCACATACCGGTGCCGGGCCATCCCCCTGCGGAGACCCTGGTTCTCGCCTTCCAGAGGACTAACCGGAAGGAGAAAGACTATGGCGACCCCTGTCGTCACGATGCAGAATCTTATCGAGGCCGGCGCGCACTTCGGCCACCAGACCCACCGTTGGAACCCGCGCATGAAGCCGTACATCTTCGGCGCGCGCAACGGCATCCACATTCTCGACCTGTCGCAGACCGTGCCGCTTTTCGCCCGCGCGCTCGACTTCATTTCGTCGACCGCTGCTGCGGGCGGCAAGGTGCTGTTCGTCGGCACAAAGCGCCAGGCGCAGGGACCGATCGCCGACGCGGCGCGTGCGTCGGGCCAGCACTTCGTCAACCACCGCTGGCTGGGCGGCATGCTCACCAACTGGAAGACGATCTCGAACTCGATCAAGCGCCTGAAGGCGCTCGAGGAACAGCTTTCGGGCGACACCTCGGGCCTCACCAAGAAGGAAGTGCTCAACAAGACGCGCGAGCGCGACAAGCTCGAGCTCAGCCTTGGCGGCATCCGCGACATGGGCGGCATTCCCGACGTGATGTTCGTGATCGACGCGAACAAGGAAGAGCTCGCGATCAAGGAAGCCAATGTTCTTGGCATCCCGGTCGTTGCGATCCTCGACTCGAACGTCTCGCCCGACGGCATTGCCTTCCCGGTGCCCGCGAACGATGACGCTGCGCGCGCCATCCGCCTCTACTGCGATGCGGTCGCCCAGGCGGCGACCCGCGGCGGCCAGCAGGCCCGCGCGGACCGCGGCGAGGACCTTGGCGCGGCAGTCGAACCCGTCGCAGAACCCGCGCTCACCGAAGAGGCTGTCGCCCCGGTGACCGAAGATGAGCAGGTTCCGGCCGAAGCTGCTGCCGAAACCGAACGTCAAAGCGACGCCTAAAGGCACGCTTGCATGACGAGGCGGCGCGCCGCGATGCGCCGCGCGCCGCCTTGGTCATCGCTTTGACTTGTCCCCCGCCACGCACGCGGGGCAGATCGCAGGGCCGCAATCCGGGCCTGCCGCTTTTGGAAAGGATATTCCCATGGCTGAGATTACGGCCGCTCTCGTCAAGGAACTGCGCGACCGCACGGGCGCAGGCATGATGGACTGCAAGAAGGCGCTTGCCGAGAACAACGGCGACATCGAAGCGTCGATCGACTGGCTGCGCACCAAGGGCCTCGCTGCGGCCGCCAAGAAGGCCGGCCGCGTTGCCGCCGAGGGTCTCGTTGGCGTTGCCACCGATGGCACCAAGGGCGCGATGGTCGAGGTGAACAGCGAAACCGACTTCGTTGCCAAGAATGAGCAGTTCCAGGGCTTTGTGCGCGACGTCACGCAGGTTGCGCTCGCTGGCAGCATCAGCGACGCCGAAGCGCTCGGCGCCGCCGCCTATCCCTCGGGCGGCACCGTCACCGAGGCGCTGACCCAGAATATTGCCACGATCGGCGAGAACCAGTCGCTGCGACGCGCCGCGATCCTCTCGGTCGGCTCGGGCGTCGTCACGGGCTATGTCCACAATGCAGCCGCCCCCGGTCTTGGCAAGATCGGCGTCCTCGTCGCGCTCGAGTCGAGCGCCGGCGCCGATGTGCTCGAACCGCTCGGCAAGCAGCTTGCGATGCACGTTGCGGCGGCGAACCCGCTCGCGCTCAATGGCGATGATCTCGACCCCGATCTCGTTGCACGCGAACGCGCGATCGCCGAGGAAAAGGCGGCCCAGTCGGGCAAGCCCGCCGATATTGTCTCGAAGATGGTCGACGGCACCATTGCAAAGTTCCGCAAGGAAAATGCGCTGCTCTCGCAGCCCTTCGTGATCGATGGCAAGACCCCGGTCGCCGAAGTCGTCGCCGCCGCGGGCAAGGATGTGGGCGCGACGATTAACCTGAAGGGCTTCGTGCGCTTCCAGCTCGGCGAAGGCATCGAGAAGGAAGAGAGCGACTTTGCTGCCGAAGTCGCCGCCGCCGCCGGTCGCTGATCGAAAAGCAAGGGCTGCCGCGCTGCCAGGCGCGGGAGCCTGCTTGGCAATGGCGCGCACTCTCACTAGGGTGCGCGCCATTCGCATATTGTGCCCCCATCGATAGAGGTTCCCCCCCATGGCATTGCCCGGCCTGAAACGCATCTTGCTCAAACTGTCGGGCGAGGCGCTGATGGGCTCCAGCGCCTTCGGGATCGACCCCGCGACGGTCGCGAGCATGGCCGCCGAAGTGAAGGCCGCGAAGGACCGCGGGCTCGAGATCTGCCTCGTCATCGGCGGCGGCAACATCTTCCGCGGCATGGCGGGGGCGGCCAAGGGCATGGACCGCGCGCAGGCCGATTATATGGGCATGCTCGCAACCGTGATGAACGCGCTCGCGATGCAGAATGCGCTCGAACAGCTTGGCGTCCAGACGCGCGTCCAGTCGGCGATCGAGATGGACAAGGTATGCGAACCGGTGATCCGTCGCCGCGCCGAGCGCCACATGGAAAAGGGTCGGGTGGTGATCTTCGCCGCCGGCGTTGGAGCTCCCTATTTCACGACCGACAGCGGGGCGGCGCTGCGCGCCGCCGAGATGAAGTGCGACGCGCTTCTGAAGGGCACGAGCGTCGACGGGGTCTATAATGCCGATCCCAAGAAGGATCCGTCCGCGACCCGCTACGACCGACTGACCTATGACCGCGTCCTTGCCGACAATCTGAAGGTGATGGACGCGAGCGCGGTGGCGCTTTGCCGCGACAACCATATCCCGATCGTCGTGTTCAACATCCGTGAACCCGGCAATCTCGCGCGTGTCCTGGCTGGCGAAGGTGTCGCCACCGTGGTCGGCGACGCTGCCGGCAACGCCTAAGAGAGGAATGAAAAATGGCGAAATATGACAAGGCCGATCTCGAACGCCGCATGCACGGCGCGGTCGAATCGCTGAAGCACGATCTGGCGGGCCTGCGTACGGGCCGCGCGCATGCTGCGCTCCTCGATCCGGTCACGGTCGAGGTCTACGGCGCGCACATGCCGCTCAACCAGGTTGCATCGATCAGCGCGCCCGAACCGCGCATGCTCACCGTACAGGTGTGGGACAAGTCGAACGTCGGCCCCGTGGACAAGGCCATCCGCTCGGCAGGCCTTGGTCTCAACCCCATCGTCGATGGCCAGATGCTGCGCCTCCCGATCCCCGAAATGACGCAGGAGCGCCGCAAGGAGCTCTCGAAGCTCGCCGGCCAATATGCTGAAAAGGCGCGTGTTGCGGTGCGCAACGTGCGCCGCGACGGCATGGACAATCTGAAGGCCGACGAGAGCAAGAAGGAAATCAGCGAGGACGAGCGCAAGCGCCACGAGACCGAGGTGCAGAAGCTCACCGACGCGACCATTGCTGAGATCGATGCTGCGGCCTCGGCGAAGGAAAAGGAAATCCTGGGCTAGTGATGTCCGGCGCCCGCCTTTTTTCCGTTCGCATCGCGCGAAGCCCAGACCCAAGTTGGATGAGTTCGAGGCCGAAGTGCATCCCGGCGTCGCTCGGCGCGAACGGGATTTGAGGCCGCTCGATGTCGGCAACGGAACCTCGTGCCCGCCACGTCGCCATCATCATGGATGGCAACGGCCGCTGGGCCAAGAAGCGCCACCTGCCGCGCGTCGCCGGCCACCGCGCAGGCGTGGAGGCGGTACGCAAGATCGTGCGCGCGGCGGGCGACCTCGGCCTTGAGGCGCTCACTCTCTACGCCTTTTCCTCGGAAAACTGGAAACGCCCCGAAGAGGAAGTCAGCGACCTCATGGGGCTGATGAAGCGCTTCATCTTGAGCGATCTCGATGAATTTGCCGCCAATGACGTGCGGCTCAAGGTCATCGGCAACTGGCGTGCGCTCGCTCCCGACGTCGTGAGGCTCATCGAGGAGGCGCTCGCGCGCACCGCGGGCAACAAGCGCACGACGCTCGCGGTAGCGCTCAACTATGGCGCGCAGGACGAGCTCGTGCGCGCCGCGCGTGCTGCCGCGGGGGAGGGGGCGATCACCGCCGAGGCGATCGAGGCGCATCTCGACACCGCTGACCTGCCGCCGCTTGACCTTCTCATCCGCACCTCGGGCGAGGTAAGGCTTTCGAATTTCCTGCTGTGGCAGGCGGCCTATGCCGAGCTTTACTTCACCGACTGCCTGTGGCCCGACTTCGAGCCGGCCGATCTTGCAGCGGCACTCGATCAATTTGCGCGGCGCGAACGCCGCTTCGGAGGTTTGTAGGATGGCGACCGCGGCAAAATCGGATCTCGGGCTCCGCATCGCATCGGCGCTTGTGCTGTTCGCGATTGCCGGCGCAGCGCTGTGGTTCGGCGGCATCGCCTTTGCCCTGCTCCTGCTCGTCGGGGGCGCGCTGGTGCTCGTCGAATGGTTCGCGCTCGTGCGCGCGATGACGCTGGGGAGCGGTGCCAAGGGAGCGCTGATGATCGCGGGTCCGATCCTCGTGCTCGGCGCGATCGCGGGGCTCTGGTTCATTCGCGACCGCCTCGGCGTCACCGCGGCGCTCTGGGTGTTCGGCATGGTCTGGGCGACCGATATCGGGGCCTATTTTGCGGGACGTGCCTTCGGCGGCGCACGCCTTGCGCCGAAGATCAGCCCGTCGAAGACCTGGTCGGGCCTCATCGGCGGCATGATGGCAGCGCTTATCGCGAGCGCGACGATCGGCGACCGCGCCGGCATTATCGGCGTTCCGCTCTGGATCGGCCTCTTCATGGGGCTGCTCTCGCAGCTTGGCGATCTGGGCGAAAGCTGGATGAAGCGCCGCGCGGGCGTCAAGGATTCGGGCAAGCTCATTCCCGGTCACGGCGGCCTCTTCGATCGCGTCGACGGGCTGCTGCCGGTTGCGCTGCTCCTCGGCGCGCTTGCGCTCTTCGGGCATATTGCCGTGCGGGCGGCCGCCTGACATGGCGCGCCGCCTGTCGCTCTTCGGCGCCACGGGCTCGGTAGGGCGCTCGACGCTCGACCTTGTCCGCGCGGACGGCGGGGCCTGGGCGTTATCGGTGCTCACCGCGAACAGCGACGTCGCTGAACTGGCAAGTCTCGCACGCGAGTTCCGCCCGGCGCTCGCGGTCATCGCCGATGAGGCGCGCTACGGGGACCTTAAGAATGCGCTCGCCGGCACGGGAATCGAGGTTGCGGCAGGCGCCGAGGCTCTCGTCGGGGCGGCGAAAGAGCCGACCGATCTTGTCATGGCAGCGATTGTCGGCTGCGCGGGGCTTGCTCCGACGATGGCGGCGCTCGAGGCCGGCCATGATGTCGCGCTAGCGAACAAGGAGGCGCTCGTCTCGGCGGGCGAGCTCATGACGGCGGCAGCGCGCACCTCGGGTGCGACGATCCTGCCCGTCGATTCGGAACATAATGCGATCTTTCAGTGCCTCGCGGGCGGGCGCCTCAGCGAGGTCAGGCGGATCATCCTGACCGCGAGCGGGGGCCCCTTCCGTACGATGAGCGCCGCCGAGATGGCGCATGTGACCCCCGCGCAGGCGGTCGCTCACCCCAATTGGTCGATGGGGGCCAAGATCAGCGTCGATTCGGCAACGATGATGAACAAGGGCCTTGAACTCATTGAAGCACATCATCTTTTCCCTGTCGGCCTCGATCGGATCGAGATCCTCGTCCACCCGCAATCGGTGATCCATTCGATGGTCGAATATATCGACCGCTCGACCCTTGCGCAGCTTGGCTCGCCCGACATGCGCATCCCGATCAGCAGCGCACTCGCCTGGCCGCAGCGCATGGAAACGCCGTGCGCGCCGCTCGATCTTGCAGCGATTGGCCGGCTCGATTTCGAGGCTCCCGACGAGAAGCGCTTTCCCGCCACCGCGCTCTGCCGCGCGGCGATCGCAGAGGGCGGCGCGCGCCCGGCGCAGCTCAACGCCGCGAACGAGGTTGCCGTCGCCGCCTTCCTTGCGGGGCGCATTTCCTTCCCCGCGATCATCGACACCGTACGCCGCGTGATCGACGCTGCGGCGCCGGCCGATCCGGGCTCGCTTCAGGACATATTCAGCGTCGATGCCGCATCGCGCGCGGCCGCGCAGCAATTTGTGGACCAATGTGAACATGTCTGAGGTGCCTTTCTGGCTTTATGTCGTCGCCTTCCTCCTCGTGCTGGGGCCGCTGGTCTTCGTGCATGAATATGGTCACTATATCGTGGGCCGCTGGTGCGGGGTGAAAGCCGACACCTTTTCGATCGGCTTCGGCCGCCGGATCGTCGGATGGCGCGACCGGCGCGGCACCGAATGGAAGATCGGCTGGTTGCCGCTTGGCGGCTATGTCCAGTTTGCAGGCGACCGCGACGCGGTCAGCCAGCCCGACGCCGACTGGCAAGATCTGCCCGCCGCCGAGCGCGCGCAGAGCTTTCCCGCCCAGCGGGTCTGGAAGCGCGCGCTGATTGTCGCGGCAGGACCGGTCACCAACTTCCTCTTTGCGATCCTGATCCTCGCGGGCTTTGCAGCGCTGAGCGGCGTTCCCACCAATCCCCCGGTCGTCGGGTCGGTGATCGCGGGGTCGGCGGCGGATGCGGCGGGCCTGCGGCCAGGTGACCGGATTGTCTCGGTCGACGGACGGTCGATGGAACGCTTCATGGACATCCCGATGGCGGTTGCGCATCGGCCTGGCGAGGCGATGGATATCCGTTTCGTGCGCGGCGGCAGCGAGCAGGCGATCCGGCTGACGCCAAGAGCCGTCAAGGAAACCGACCGATTTGGCAATGTCTTCGAGCGCGGGCTGATCGGCATCGGGCCGGGCGAGGTCGTCTTCGAGAAGGTTCCGCTCGTCGAGGCGCCGCTCGTTGCGACGCGCCAGACGGGGCAGATCATCCGCCAGACGTGGGAGGTGCTCGGCCAGCTTCTGACCGGCCACCGGTCGATCAAGGATATGAGCGGGCTGGTGAAGATCGCGCAGGTGTCGGGCGAGGCCGCGAGCCTCGGCGCTGAACAGCTCGTGTTCCTTGCCGCGCTCATTTCCATCAATCTGGGGTTCATAAACCTCTTGCCATTGCCCATGCTCGATGGTGGCCATCTGCTCTTTTACGGCTATGAAGCGCTCCGGCGGCGTCCGGCGTCGCAACAAGTGCAGGAATGGGCGTTCCGGTTCGGCTTTGCGGCGATCGTGACCTTGATGTTGGTCGTGACTTTCAACGATTTGGCCTCAATCGGGGTATGGGACGGGATCGCGCGCTTGATTGGATAGGCGGACTGGTGCAGGAGTGCGCGCCAACCCGCTCATAGGCGGGTTGATCGCTTTCGGGTTATTTTGGCGGGATGAACAGCGTGGCTTCACACATTTTCAGGGCGCGGACGCAGCTGTCGGCACTCCTTATGGCAGGAACGATGCTGGCGTGGCCCGCCGCACCGCTGCTGGCCCAGGAAACCGCACCGACGCCGCCCCCGGCCGTGCCGACCCTTAGGGTGCCTGCCCCCGAGGCCGTCCCGACGGCCTCGACGATCCGGTCGATCACGGTCACCGGCAACCAGCGCCTCGAATCCCAGACGATCCTCTCTTATCTGCGCCTTCGCGTCGGCCAGTCCTATGAGCGCGCGACGCTCGACCAGGCGCTGAAGGACCTTGCAGCGACCGAGCTCTTCAAGGATTATCAGATCACCGACGACGCCGGCGCTCTGACCATCCAGGTCACCGAGAACCCGGTGATCAACCGCGTGATCCTCGAGGGGAACAAGCGGCTCAAGGAAGAGAAGATCCGCCCCGAGATCAAGCTCGCGCCGCGCCAGATCTTCACGCGCTCGAAGGTCCGCGCCGATGTTGCGCGCATCATCGAGCTCTACAAGCGCCAGGGCCGGTTCGCCGCGACCGTCGAGCCCAAGATGGTGCAGCTCGACCAGAACCGCGTCGACGTGGTGTTCGAGATCAACGAGGGGCCGAAATCGAAGGTCCGCCAGATCAACATCATCGGCAACGAGAAGTTCAGCGATGGCGACATCAAGGACGAGATGGCGACCAAGGAGACGGGGCTTTTGACGATGCTGTCGTCGAACACCACCTACGACCCTGATCGCCTTGCCTATGACCAGCAGAAGGTGCGCCTCTTCTACCTGCAGAACGGTTATGCCGACTTCCGCGTCATTTCCGCTGTCGCCGAGCTTACGAGCAACAAGCAGGATTTCATCATCACCTATGTCGTCGAGGAAGGCGAACGCTACAAGTTCGGCGAGGTGAACCTCGAGAGCAGCCTGCGCGACTTCAAGCCGGAAACGATGAAGGCGATGCTGCCGATGAAGACCGGCGACTGGTACAATGCCAAGCAGGTCGAGGACACGGTCGAGCGCCTCAGCGAGACCGCGGGCCTGTTCGGCTATGCCTTTGCCGACATCAACCCCGAATTCCGCCGCAACCCCGAAACGCGGACGATGGACATCACGTTCAACGTCGCCGAAAGCCCGCGTACCTACGTGGAGCGGATCGACGTCAACGGCAATACGCTCACGCAGGACAAGGTGGTCCGCCGCGAATTCCGCCTCAACGAAGGCGATGCCTTCAACAGCTTTGCGGTGAAGCGCACCGAAGGGCGCATCAACAGCCTCGGCTATTTCCAGGAAAATCTCGAGGTCCAGCGCAAGGAAGGCAGCGCGCCCGACCGCATCATTCTTGAAACCAATGTCGAGGAGAAGCCGACGGGCGAACTCTCGCTTTCGGCGGGCTTCTCGTCGATCGAAAGCTTCCTCGTCCAGGCCTCGATCCGCCAGCGCAATTTCCGCGGCAAGGGCCAGCAGCTGCAGGCCTCGGTCAATTATTCAAGCTATTCGAAATCGGTCGAGCTCGGCTTTACCGAGCCATATCTGTTCGACCGCAATATCTCGATCGGCGGCAGCGTCTATCGCCGCGATCTCAACTCGTTCAACTTCATCAACAACGATCGCCGCACTACATTCGAGCAGACGACGACCGGTTTCCAGATCAACGTGGGCGTGCCGCTCACCGAATATATGTCGGCGTTCGGGCGCTACAGCCTCAATTTCGACGACGTGTCGCTCGATCGCAGCATCTATTATTTCGGCGACGAGTGCGACCCGCTGGTGGCGGGCCGCTATCTTTGCGACGCGATCGGCAAGCGCACGACATCGCTCCTCGGCCTCACGCTCGCCTATGACGATCGCGACAACCGTCTGCGCCCGACGCGCGGCCAGTCCTTCTCCTTCAGCCAGGACTTCGCGGGTCTCGGCGGCAGCGTCAAATATGTGCGTAGCCGTGCCGCGGCGAGCAAGCATTTCAATCTTGGTAGCCGGTTCATCCTCAATCTCTCGGCGGAAGGCGGATATATTTATCCCCTCGGCGGCCGCCCGACGCCGTCGAGCGACAAGGTTCGCCTGACCGACCGCTTCTTCCTCGGTGAGCCCCAGATGCGCGGCTTCGACATTCGCGGCCTTGGCCCGCGCGTGATCCGCTACAGCAATGTCGATATTAGCGACCCCGCCAATCCGGTGCTCGACACGACGATCAACCGCAACCAGCTCATCGATGACGCGCTGGGCGGCCGCGCTTATTATCAGGGCCGCGTCGAGATCGATATTCCGCTTGGCTCGGGCGCAAAGGAAATGGGGCTGCGGCCTTCGGTCTTCCTCGACGTGGGCTCGGTCTTCAACGTTCGCCGTCCGCAGCTTACGACGCTTGCGGATTTCCGCGATCCTTCCGATGGCCTCACCAAATATCTTTGCCGCAATGCCTCGACGGGCACGCAGCAGTTCGGGACGCAGGCAACGGGCTCCGACGGTACGCCGAGCGGCAGCTACAGCGTCTGCCCCGAAGGCTTCTCCTCGCTCGCCCCGTTCGAGGAACGCTTCTATGGTGACACCTGGATGCCCCGGGTGTCGATCGGTGCGGGCGTCAACTGGAATTCGCCTTTCGGTCCCTTCCGGATCGACTTCGCTTACGCCCTTCGCAAAGAAGAGGGCGATGATACGAAACGCTTCTCATTCAATGTAGGAACTCAATTCTGATGAAGAAAATTTTTGTCGCTTCGGCGCTGGCGATTGCCGCGCTGTCGGTTTCGCCCATGACTGCCGCGCCCGCCGCGGCCCAATCGAAGACCGGGATCGGCATCGCCGACCTCGATGTGGCGACGACGCGCTCGAACGCCTATCAGACCGCGCTGAACCAGATCCGCACCACCTACAAGGCGCAGATCGACCAGGTCGAGGCGCGCGACCAGACGCTGGGCGCAGAGCTCAACGTGCTGCGTGCCAAGGCGAACGAAGAAGCCAAGAAGACGCCGCAGAACAAGGCAGCGCTCGATGCCGCGGTCAAGGCATTCCAGGACAAGTCGGCGGCCGCCCAGCGCGAAATCGCGCAGATGGCCCAGCCCTATGAACTCGCCCGTGCCTACGCGATCGACCAAATCACCGTGCGTCTCGACGATGCGGTCAAGGGTGCGATGACCAAGCGCAAGGTCGATCTGCTCCTCAACTATGACCAGCAGGTCGTTCTCGCCGCGCAGCCGCCCGTCGATATCACCGATGCGATCATCGCCGAGCTCAACACGCTGGTGCCGAGCGTGTCGATCGCCGTTCCCGCCGGCTACCAGCCGGGTCAGCTGATGCAGCAGAAGAACCAGGCGCTCCTCAACGCCGCCCGCGCGCAGCAGGGCCAGGCAGCACCGGCTGCGACGACCCCGGCGCCGGCGACGGGCACGCCGCCTACCACGCGCTAAGGCGATGGCCGAAGGAAGCGAGGATAAGGCTGCTTTGGGCCCGGCGGACATCCGCCGGGTCCTCGCGCTGCTGCCGCATCGCTATCCGATGCTGCTCGTCGACCGGGTGGTCGCGATGGAGAAGGACAGCTCGATCCACGCGGTCAAGGCCGTGACGATGAACGAGCCCTTCTTTCAGGGACATTTTCCTGGCCGGCCGATCATGCCCGGTGTTCTCATCGTCGAGGCGCTGGCGCAGGCCGGCGGCGTCCTTGCGATCGAATCGCTGGGGCTCGCAGGTTCCGGCAAGCTGGTCTACTTCATGGGCATCGACGGAGTGAAATTCCGCAAGCCCGTCGAGCCCGGCCACCTTCTCGACCTCCACGTCACCATCCTTCAGGCCAAGCGGAACATCTGCAAGTTCGAAGGGCGCGCGATGCTGGATGGTCAGCTCGCGACCGAATGCCAGTTCACCGCGATGATCGCCGATCCGCCCGCGGATTAAGGCGCCCTTGCAAATTTTCGCGTTCGCCGTTAGGGGACGCCGCTTCGCGGCCCCCCGACGGGAAAGCATCGACTCAGCGGCTGGTCGGAAACCAGCGGCACAGGAGCTTTAGAGATGAAAAAAGACATTCACCCCGACTATCACATGATCACGGTCAAGATGACCGATGGCACCGAATATCAGACGCGCTCGACCTGGGGCAGCGAGGGCGACGTGATGACGCTCGAAATCGACCCCACCGCGCACCCGGCCTGGACCGGCGGTCAGGGCCGCATGCTCGACACGGGCGGCCAGGTCGCCAAGTTCAACAAGCGTTTCGGCGGTCTGACGCTCAAGCGCTGATCGCGCGCTCCCGGCCTTGGCCAGGAGGAGCTTATTCCAGAACTTTAGCAAGCGCGCTTTGCCAACCGGCAAGGCGCGCTTTGCGTATGTCCGCCTCCAGTGCCGGGGTGAAGCGCGTCGTCTGTCCGCGCATCGCCTGCGCCGCGCTGGCAAGATCGGGGTAGAGGCCCGCCCCCGTCGCAGCGAGCATGGCGGCGCCAAGCGCGGTGCTCTCGACGAAGTCGGGCCGCTCGACGGTGAGGTCCAGCATGTCGGCAAGGTCCTGGGCCATCCAGTTGTTTGATGCCATGCCGCCGTCGATCCTCAGATCCGCCCAGTCGACGCCGTCGGCGGCAAAGGCGGATTTGAGGTCATGCGCCTGATAGGCCTGCGCCTCCAGTGCGGCGCGCGCCACATGCGCCTTGCTGCTTGAAAAGCTGAGCCCCGAGAGCGCGGCGAGCGCCCCGGGCTGCCAGTGCGGCGCCCCGAGGCCCGAGAGGGCGGGGACGAGATAGACGCCGCCATTGTCGCCGAGCGAGCGGGCGAGCCCCTCGCTCTCGCCCGCGCTTGCGAGAAGGCCGAGCCCGTCGCGGAGCCACTGGATAAGGCTGCCCGCGACGAACACCGAGCCTTCGAGCGCGTAGGATCGGACATCGCCTTCCTGGACGAGCACGGTGGAAAGCAGGCGGTTTGCTGAATGCGGGCGGCGCGTTCCGCTTGCCGAAAGGATGAAGGCGCCGGTGCCGAAGGTCGCCTTGGTCTGCCCGGGGGAAAGACAGGCCTGGCCGATCGTCGCAGCTTGCTGGTCGCCCGCCATGCCGCAGATCGGAACCGCGCCGCCGAAGAGGGCGGGATCGGTGGTCCCGACGCTCGCCGTGCAGCCGACGATCTCGGGCAGCAGCGCCATTGGAACGCCGAAGAGGTCGCAAAGCCCTGCGTCCCAAACGCCCCCGCCGTCGATGGCCATCAGCAAGGTGCGCGAGGCATTGGTCGCATCGCTCACATGCACGCCGCCCGTCAGGCGATAGACGAGGTAGGATTCGATCGTTCCCACCGCAAGCCGGTCTCCTGCCTCGCGAAGCTGCGGCCAGTTTTTAAGCGCCCAGCTGATCTTGGTTCCGGAAAAATAGGGATCAAGAAGGAGGCCGCTTTTCGCCTGTACTGCCGCTTCATGGCCTCCCTCTTTCAGCGCCATGCAGTCGGCGGCGGTGCGCCGGTCCTGCCAGACGATCGCAGGGGCGAGAGGTTCGCCCGTCTCCCGGTCCCAGAACACTGCCGTTTCGCGCTGGTTGGTGATGCCGATCGCTGCGATCCGAGCCGCGCCGCCCGCCTTGTCGATCATCGCGCGGGTGCAGGCGAGGGTGGCCTTCCAGATTTCGGCCGCGTCATGCTCGACGAGCCCGGGGCCCGGGTAATGCTGGCGGAACTCGCGCTGCGCGCTGCCGAGCGGCGTGCCGTCGGCGGCAAAGAGCATCGTGCGGGTGGAGGTCGTGCCCTCGTCGATGACGATGATATACTCGGTCACTCGCCTGTCCACTCCACCGCCCTCACAGAGCCTGGCTCGGCCCTGCCTGTCTTCCCCCGCACGATGCAGAAAGAAGGACCTTTCGACAAGGTCAGCGCGATATGGGACGGAGATGTACAGCGCTGTCGCATTTGACCGAAGATGGCCTGGCGAAGTCGTTGGCATCCGGAGCGCCTTCGCTTTCTCCTGGCTGAGATTCCGGTCTGGCGGCTCGCAAGACATCAGGGCAGTTTGCGCAATATTGCAGCAACTCGACCGCGTAGAACTATAACAATGATTTGCATTCGTTCTTACTATGTTCTATTTTGCCTCGCAATCCGACGCGGCCCAAGCGACTTGACGGACCCGCAGGCGAGCGCCCATTTGTAGGCCAGAGAGAAGCGAGAGAAACGTGCAACAACAGACTTTCTGGGGTTTCAGAGACGCCAGCGGTCCGATCGCGGCGCCGCTCGACGCGCTGCTGGAGCTTGGCGCCTATGAGGCACTTTGGTCGCGGCAGAATGCAAGCTTCAAGTCGATCGCGGATCGGTTTCGAGATAATCCTGATCTGAGGCCTTCGGATCTTGTTCCCCTGGACGAGGCACGCGCTGTCGGCGCGCGCGTACTCAACAAGCTGCGCAATCGGACTGGACGATTTGACGTCCGCATCCATGGCGAGACCGAATATCCCGAGCGGCTTCGCGACGCGACGCATCCGCTCGAGTTTTTTTATTTTCAGGGCAATTGGGCACTAGCCTCGACTCCGGCTGTCGCGGTCGTTGGCACTCGCAAACCCTCGCAAAAGGCGCTTGAACGCGCCCGCTTTCTTGCGAAAAAGCTCGTAGCAGACGGCTTTACCGTAGTGTCGGGTCTTGCTGAAGGTATCGACACCGCGGCGCATAGCGCGGCGATTGAAGGCGGCGGCCAGACGATTGCCGTGATTGGTACGCCGCTCGGTGAAGTCTATCCCAAACGCAACGCCGCCCTTCAGGAGAAGATTGCGCGCGAATATCTGCTTATCAGTCAAGTTCCGGTTGAACGCTATGAAGCGCAGGATTTTCGCGTCAATCGCTTCTTCTTTCCTGAGCGCAACAAGACAATGGCGGCGCTCACACAGGCTACCATTATTGTCGAGGCCGGTGAGACGTCCGGGACGCTCGTTCAGGCGCGCGAAGCGCTGAAGCAGAAGCGAAAGCTCTTCATCATGAACAGCTGTTTCGAAAATTCGGAGTTGACCTGGCCCCGCAAGTTTGAACTGGAGGGCGCGATCCGCGTCAACAGCTATGCCGACGTCAGACGCGAGCTGGTCGGGACGGCTTAGGTTGATTGGGGACCTCGAGCGCCCCGATCACCATCACCTCGAAGCCGGCGACCAGTGTGCCTTCTTTGGCGAATATACGCCTGGCGAAGGCTGGAAGCACAGCAGCACCAACAATCTTATCCTCAATCTCAAAAAGGTACCGAGGACTACCCGAAATACGGCACAATGGCCGCACAAGCTCGCTGCAATCAGAGATGCCGCCGCGGCGATCCGGGCAAACCTAGATCCGCAGCGCATGGCGACGACTTTGCTCGTGCCGATCCCGTCTTCGAAGACGGCCGCGCATCCCGACTATGATCCGCGAATGCTCCACGTGGGCGAAAGCGTGGGCGCCCCCTTCTGCTGCGCCGAGCTATTGCGGACCGTCATCGATCGCGCCGCGCTCCATGGCTCTGCCGAACGCCGCGACCCTGAGGCGCTCGCCGCGACGATGGCGTGCGAAGCGCACCTCCTTGCGCCTGGCGTTGAACGCATCCTCCTAATAGACGACATGATCACAACCGGCTGCAGCTTTCGCGCCTGCCGTAACATCATCGCCGACCAATGGCCCTCGATGCCGGTCTTCGGCCTCTTCATCTCGCGCCGCGTTCTTCCAAATCCCTTTGCCGCCTTCACCGATTTGATACCCTGACGCGTTGGAGAATAACACGAGCCGACCACATTGAGGTGATGGACTATCGCCTCGCCGCTGGGCTGGTAGCAGCTGACCAGATCGAGACGGATCTTGGAGGATGGAAGCGATGCTGCGGGAGTTGAGCGTGCCGATGGCGAGGGCAAGAATGCGGCGCTCTAGGCGCGTGCGAGCCGCAAAGCGCCCGGGCGTGGGGCGAAAGCCCTGCGGAGATTTTGGCAATATCTTGCAATCGGGGACGACATCTGCCATATGATTGTGCAGCGCAGCATGGCGGACACACCGCCGCAACCTCCGGCAGCGTGATTTTCCCGCCCGAGACAGGTGCGGGACGAGCCGGAAGCGCTTTTGTCCCCTGAGGCACCCTTTCACGCGGGTCGTTTCGAACCCGCCCGCCGCGCGCGGCCGTTCTTCGGCGCGTTCGCGGCCCGTTTGTGAGTATGAGATAATATGGAATTCAAGGACTTCGGCCTCCACGCCGACATCGAGCGAGCACTCGCGGCAAAGCGTTACAGCGAGCCGACCCCGATCCAGGAGCAGGCGATCCCCGTCCTGCTCCAGGGCCGCGACCTTTGCGGCATTGCGCAGACCGGCACCGGCAAGACCGCAGCCTTTTCGCTTCCCTCGCTCGACTATCTGCTGAACAATCCCAGGCGGCCCGCGCCGCGTGGCTGCCGCATGCTTGTTCTTTCGCCGACGCGCGAGCTTGCAGCGCAGATTGCGCAGAGCTGCCGTGATTATGGCCGCTTTACCAAATTCAGCGTCACGACCGTCTTCGGCGGCGTGCCGATCAACAGGCAGATCCGCGAGCTTGCGCAGGGCGTCGACATTCTCGTCGCCACGCCCGGCCGCCTGCTCGACCTCATCGACCAGCGTGCGCTTCGCCTCGCGGATGTCGAGATATTCGTCCTCGACGAGGCCGACCAGATGATGGACATGGGCTTCATCCATTCGCTGCGCCGGATCGCCAAGCTCTTGCCGGAAGAACGCCAGAACCTCTTCTTCTCGGCGACAATGCCGAAGGAGATCGCGGCGCTTGCACAGCAGTTCCTCAATGATCCCGTCACCGTCTCGGTAGCGCCGCAGGCGACGACTGCCGAAAAGGTCCGCCAGCAGGTGACCTTTGTCGAGCAGAAGGAAAAGCAGGCGCTTCTCCATCATGTGCTGAAGAGCGAGAATATCGACCGCGCGCTCATTTTCACGCGCACCAAGCACGGCGCCGACCGCGTCGTGCGCCACCTCGCGGGCGCCGGGATCCAGGCTTATGCGATCCACGGCAACAAGAGCCAGGCGCAGCGGACGACCGCGCTCCAGGCCTTCCGCTCGGGGCAGGTGCGGCTGCTCGTTGCGACCGACATCGCCGCGCGCGGCATCGACGTCTCGGGGGTGAGCCATGTGATCAACTTCGAGATCCCGAACGTGCCCGAGCAATATGTGCACCGCATCGGCCGCACCGCCCGCGCCGGGGCCGAGGGGCTTGCGATCAGTTTCGTCGCGCCCGACGAAAAGGCTTATCTGCGCGATATCGAACGGGTGACGCGCACCCGCGCCGAGCCGGTGAAGCTCCCTGAGGGTTTTACGGAAATGGTCCGCAACCTGCCCAAGCCCGCCCAGGCGCCGCGCAACACCGGCGGCAAGGGCCGCGATCCGCAGCGCCAGCGCGACGAGGCGCTGCGCAGGAAGGGCGAAGGGCAACGCGATGCAGCTCACCGCGGCCCGCGCCGCGAGGCGCAAGCCGGTGACGGCGTACAGCAGCCGCAGCGCAAGCGGCGTTTTCGTCCGCGCCGAAGCGGCGTTGGCGCGCACAAGGGCGCGGTGACGCGCGTCGGTTAATTCGCTCGCGCCTGCTCCTTCCGCTCGCGGCCGCGCTTGCCCATTCCCCTGTCTTTCCCTAGCGTTAGGCGAACGAAAGAGGGGCCTTGAGGCAAACTCGAAGGTGAACGGGAGACGCGCATGGCCGGGCAGGACGCTGACGGTGCCACGACAAGCCGGCAGAGCGAGCGCAAGGTCATCCTTGCCTCTTCGCTCGGCACGGTCTTCGAATGGTATGATTTCTATCTCTACGGTCTGCTCGCGACGATCATTTCGGCGCAGTTTTTCTCGGGCGTCAATGAGACCACGGGCTTCATCTTCGCGCTGGCCGCCTTTGCGGCGGGCTTTGCCGTGCGCCCGTTTGGCGCGCTCGTCTTTGGCCGGATCGGCGATCTTGTCGGACGCAAATATACCTTCCTCGTGACGATGGGACTGATGGGCCTCTCGACCTTTCTCGTCGGCGTTCTCCCAAGCTATGCAGCGGTGGGCGTTGCGGCGCCGATCCTGCTTGTGCTGCTCCGACTCGTCCAGGGGCTCGCGCTCGGCGGCGAATATGGGGGCGCTGCGACCTATGTCGCAGAACATGCGCCCGACGGTAAGCGGGGCCTCTTCACCAGCTTCATCCAGACCACCGCAACGCTTGGTCTGTTCGCCGCATTGCTCGTCGTCATCGCAACGCGCTTTCTCGTGGGCGAGGAAGCCTTCGCCGACTGGGGGTGGCGCATTCCCTTCCTCATCTCGGTCATTCTCCTTGGCGTCTCGCTCTGGATCCGCCTCCAGCTTGAGGAGAGCCCGGTTTTTAGGCGCATGAAGGAAGAGGGGACGACCTCCAAGGCGCCGCTCACCGAAGCCTTTGGCCGCTGGTCGAACCTCAAATGGGTGCTCGTCGCGCTGCTCGGCGCGGTCGCGGGGCAGGCGGTTGTCTGGTACACCGGGCAGTTCTACGCACTCTTTTTCCTGGAAAAGACGCTGAAGATCGATGGCGGGACCGCGAATATCCTGATCGCGATCGCGCTGGCGCTCGGCACGCCATTCTTCATCGTCTTTGGCTGGCTGAGCGACCGGATCGGACGCAAGCCGATCATCCTTCTGGGCTGCGCGCTTGCGGCGCTGACCTATTTTCCGGCCTTCCAGATGCTGACGGCGGCAGGCAATCCGGCGATGGCCGCAGCGCAGGCGCGCGCTGCGGTCACGGTCACGGCCGATCCTGGCGTCTGTTCGTTCCAGTTCGACCCTGTGGGCAGGAACAGGTTCGAGCGCACCGGCTGCGACATCGCGAAGGCCGCGCTCGCCAAGTCCGGGGTCAGCTATACCAGCGTGACGCGCGAGCGCATCACCGGCGCGCCCGCGCATGTCCGGATCGGCGCGCGCGAGCTCATTGCGCCCGAGCCGTGGCGGCTAGCGGAAGAGGCGCGCAGCGATGCCGCCGAGGCCTTTCGCCGTGAGCTTTCCGCCGCAACCGCTGCGGCGGGCTATCCTGCGGCCGCCGATCCCGATGCGATCGACAAGCCGCGCGTCGTTGCGATCCTCTTCTGGCTCGTTCTCCTCGTGACGATGGTTTATGGCCCGATCGCGGCGCTTCTCGTTGAACTTTTTCCGAGCCGCATCCGCTACTCGGCGATGTCGCTTCCCTATCATATCGGCAATGGCTGGTTCGGCGGCTTCCTGCCCACGACCGCCTTTGCGATGGTCGCAGCGACGGGGAACATCTATTATGGTCTCTGGTATCCGATCGGAGTTGCGCTGCTGACGCTGGTCGTGGGCCTGCTCTTCCTCCCTGAAACCTTCCGCCGCTCCATTCATTGAGCGCCCCCCGGATTGACCCCGCCGGGCCGCCCGCTAGGGTCGGATGACGGGGTTGGGGAGGGCTTATGATTGATGATGATGATTTCGAGGAGCCGCCGCTGCGGCGTCCGCTCGTGCGGCGCAAGCGTGTCCTTATCCCGCTCGGTCTGTGCCTCCTCATGCTTGCGGTCTTTCTTGCGCTCAGGACGCCTGACACCGACCGCGACGCGATGATCGCCAAATATGGCGGCGGCGATGCCCAGTTTGCGCTTGGTCCTGCGGGCCAGCGGATCCATTACCGCGATCAGGGCCGGCGCGACGGGCCGGTGATGCTGCTGCTCCACGGATCGAACAGCAGCCTTCACACATGGGAGCCGCTCGTGAAGCGGCTGGGCGCAAGCTACCGCATCGTCACGCTTGATTTGCCCGGTCACGGTCTCACCGGTGCGACGCCTGACAAGGATTATGGCGCCGAGGGGATGATGGCCGCGGTCGATGTCGTCGCAGCGCAGCTTGACCTTGATCATTTCATTCTCGGGGGCAATTCGATGGGGGGCTGGGCCGCGTGGCGCTATGCGCTCGCCGAGCCCGGCCGCGTCGATGCGCTGCTGCTGCTCGATGCGGCTGGCATGCCGCTGCGCAAGGGCGAGAAGCGGCCGCCTTCAAATGTCGGCTTCCGCCTCCTTCAATATCCTTTCGGCCGCTGGCTCGCGGGCCAGATCACGCCGCGTGCGCTCGTTGAAAAATCGCTGCGCGGCTCGGTCGCGCGGCAGGAGATCATCGATGATGCGATGGTCGACCGCTACTGGGAGCTGCTGCGCTTTCCAGGCAACCGCGAGGCGACGTCGCTGCGGGCCCGCAGCGACCGCGAACCCGCGATGGCGGACCGGATCGGCGAAATTCGGGCGCCGACGCTGATCCTCTTCGGCAAGGAGGACCGGCTGATCAATCCGAGCGCCGCTAAGACCTTCCATGAGCGTATCGCGGGCTCCGAGGTGGTGCTCCTCGCCGGCGTCGGGCATCTGCCGATGGAAGAGGCGCCCGAGGCGACCGCGGCTGCGATCGCGGACTTCCTCACGCGGCGGCTTGCGCCGCCCCACCCTCTTCCAGAAACGCCCTGATCCGCGCCGCGACCTCCGCGGCATGGGTGAAGGGAAAGAGGTGCGATCCCGGCATTGTCTCGAGGAGGGCGCCGTCGATGAGCTCGGCGATCGCCTGGCCGTGGCACGATGGAACGACCCCGTCGCGCTCGCCTGTGAGAACCAATGTGGGCAGCCTCTTCAGCGAGGGCAGCATCGGCGCGCTCGTCCAGCCCGCCATGGCGGCGGCCTGATAGGCAAGGCCGAGCGGGGTGGCGGTCGGCAGCTTGAGCCCGCTTGCGAGCATGTCCTCGTCGAGGAGCGCCGCCCAGCCGATCCCGGGCGCCGAGACTGTCGGCGTGGTCGCCATCAGGACGAGGCGGCGGACTCGCCCGTAAAACTGCACCGCGATCTGCTGCGCCAGCGCGCCGCCCCAGCTGAAGCCGGCAAGATCGATTCTTTCCTGGCCGAAGCGGTCGGCGATCTCCATCACCGTCGCAGCCATTGTCGGGGCGCCATAGGGGAGCAGCGCATCGGGCGATCCCCCGACGCCGGGCATATCGAGCGTCCACACCTCGCGTCCCCAAATCTGGGCCAGCAGCGGCGCCGCGGCGCCGATGTCGGCGCCAATGCCATTGAGGAAGACGAGCGGCGTTCCGCCCGCATCCACCCGCCAGCGTGCGACGCGCAGCGCGAGGCCAGAGACCCGCTGCACGCTAAGAGTGGGGTTGCCCGCAATCCTGCTCATAGCGGGCTGCCTTTGCATATCCAGGAGACGGTGGAAAGCCCGCGCGCAGCCTATGCCGGAGGATGACTGGCCGCGGCTGCGCGTGCGGCCTGTTCGTAGCGCAGGCAGTCAAAAATCTTGGCGCCGGCTAGAAACACCGAACCCGAGCAGGCGACGAGGAGCAATTTGCCGCCGATGCCCGGAAACTGGTCGAGATAGGCCATGCCCCGCGCCATCGCGCCGACGCCGAGCGCGTAGATGATAAGGCACGCCTCGAACCGGGTCTTGATAACGAAGAGTCGTCCGATTTTTTTCCACATCATCGTCGGTCCAGCAAAAGCCATGCCACTCGCGCAAATCGGGGACTTGTGCTTTTGGGCATATGGTTACTCGTAAATTAATCCGACAATCGAGGGAAGGGGGGAGGGGCCGGCAGGAGTGTTTCGGACGGCCGGATGCCCAACATTCGCCGCATTGCATGAGCCCGGCTTTGCTGTCATCGTGGTCGCCATTACCGTCGGTGGGGAGATGCGTGTGCCAAGACCGCAGCCGCATTTGGATGAGGTTCTCAACTCTGAACCCGGGCCGCATATCGCTGCGCTCTTCGATTTCGATGGCACGATCATCTCGGGCTATTCAGCCACCGCTATGCTGCGCGAGAAATTCCAGCGCCGCGAAATGTCGGTGGAGGAGATCGCCGAGACTGCGCAGGTCATCGCGCAGCACAGTCTTGGCAATATCGGCTTTTCGGGCCTGATGAGCGCCGCTGCCAAATTCATGAAGGGGGTCGATGAGGAAAGTTTCGTCGCCTTTGGCGAGGAGCTCTACGAAAAGCATATCGCGCGCAAGATCTATCCCGAAACCCGTGCGATCATCGAGGCACACAAGGCGAAGGGGCACCGCGTCGCGATCATTTCATCGGCGACGATCTACCAGATTGCACCGACTGCGCGCGATCTTGGCATTACCGACATCAAATGCTCGGCCTATGAGATCGAAGATGGCGTTTTCACGGGCGAGATCGTCCGCCCCCTTTGCTTTGGCGAAGGCAAGGTCATCGCGGCCGAGGAACTCGCGGCCGACCATGGTCTCGATCTCGACCAGAGCTTTTTCTACTCCGACAGCGATGACGATATCGAACTGCTCGAGCGCGTCGGCAAGCCGCGCCCGCTCAATCCGAACCTGAAATTGAAGGCGATCGCCGACGAGCGCGGCTGGCCGGTGCAACGTTTTGCAAGCCGCGGCACCCCCTCGTGGATCGACTATACGCGCACCCTCTACGCGACCGGCTCGCTCGTCGGCGCCTTTGCCGCAGGGCTCCCCATCTGGGCGCTGACGCGCTCGCAGCGCGAGGCGGTCAATTTCTCGATGGGCCTCTTTGGCGATTTCGCCACCGCGATCACCGGGGTCGAGCTTGAGGTCGAGGACGAGCGCCATCTCTGGGCTTCGCGGCCCTGCGTCTTTGTCTTCAATCATCAGAGCAAGGCGGACGTGATGATCCTCGCCAAGCTCATCCGCCGCGACATGGGGGGCGTCGGGAAGAAGGAGATCCGCGATATCCCCATTCTCGGCAAGCTGATGGAGTGGGGCGGCACGGTCTTTATCGACCGCGCCGACGGCAAGAGCGCGATCCGGGCGATGGAGCCGCTGGTCGACGCGATCCGCCAGGATGGGAAGTCGATCTGCATCGCGCCCGAGGGAACGCGCACCCTTACACCAAAGCTTGGCCCTTTCAAGAAGGGCGCCTTTCATCTCGCGATGCAGGCTGGCGTGCCGATCGTTCCCATTGTCATCCACAATGCGACCGACGTTGCCCCCAAGAACGAGTTCGTGATGCGCCCCGCAACGGTGCGTGTCACCGTGCTGCCGCCGGTCGACACGTCGCGCTGGAGCGTGAAGACGATCAGCGAGCACGTCCGCGAGGTGCGCGGGATGTTCCTGCGCACGCTGGGGCAGAGCGAGGACGATCCGGAGGAGGCAGCCATGCCCGCGAAGACAGCGCCGGTGAAGAGTGCGGCGAAGCAAGCGGCGGCCCCGAGACCCGCAAAGTCGCGGGGAGCAAAGAAGGCGGCAAAGGGGTGAGGGATCCTTCCCCGGCTGTTCGCATCGCGCGAAGGCACGATGCCCTTCGCTAGCGCTCTTTCGGGGCGGCGCGCCGCTTTGCCCGAGACGCGCCGGGACCGGGCGGGGGCTTGCTGAGCCATGGCGGACGGAACGCCCCGCGCGCCCGTCGCTTCCAAGGTCGCCGCGGCCGACCGTCTCTACATCATCGACGCGCGCAATCGGGTCGAGCGGCGGGTGCTCCTCGACTGGATTCATGCAACCGCGGGCGACGTCGGCGGCGACGAGGCGCCGCAATGGGTGAGCCTCAGCATTGCCGATGGGGACCATGCGCTCGATCTCGATGCCCTCAAGCGGCGGCTCGGCGAGGCCTCGGGCCGCGAGGTCGTGCCGCTGCGCGTCGCGTGGCGCATCCCGCATTTCGAACGCGACCGCGCGCTCAAATTCCGTCACCTGATCTTCGGCGACCCGCGCCAGCCAGGAGCGCTGCGCGCGCAGCTGATCCTGTGGCGCGACCGGCGGCGCGCGCAGATACTGGTCGGCGAAGCGGCGAGCGAGGACGTGCTTCGGGCACGATTCCTGACCCAGACGGGCGGCGGGGACGCAGGGGAGGGCGAGAGCGAATTTGCCGCCTTTGTCGCGCGGCAGGCGGGGCTCGCGCTCGACGTCGCCGAGCGCGGCATCCGGGGGACGCGCTACAAGGTCCCGCGCTTCGTTGCCGACAGCCTGCGCACCAGTCCCAAGTTCCGCGCCGCGCTTGCCGATCTGGCCGAGCAGCTCGGCCGTCCGGTCGGCGATCTACACCGCGAGGCCCGGCCGCTGATGAAGGAAGTGATCGCGGTCCCGGGCGCGCTCTTCCTGGATCTGCGCGCGCGCCTCGATCGCATGATGTTCGGGGGCTACGCGCCCGAGATGGAGATCGATGCGGGCGAACTTGCAAAGCTCCGCTCGGTGCTGCGCGAGCATCCGACCTGCATCCTCTTCACCCACAAAACCTACATCGATGGCGCGACGCCGAGCCGCCTTGCCTATGAAAATGACCTCCCGATGCTCCACAGTTTCGGCGGCGCCAATCTCGATATCGCGGTGATGGGATCCTTTTTTCGCCGCTCGGGGATGATCTTCATCCGCCGCAGCTTCCAGGACCAGCCAGTCTACAAGCTGGTGCTGCGCCACTATATCGCGTGGCTCCTCACCAAGCGCTTCCCCTTGAGCTGGGCCTTCGAGGGAACGCGCTCGCGGCTCGGCAAGCTGATGCCGCCCAAATATGGCCTGATGAAATATGTCCTCGATGCAGCCCATGCGACGGGGACGGGCGACGTGCATTTCGTCCCCTTCGTCACCAGCTTCGACCTGATCCGCGATGTCGAGGAATATGCGGCCGAGCAGACAGGGCGCAGCAAGAAACCCGAATCGCTCGCCTGGTTCCTCGGCTATATGCGCAGCCTCCGCGCGCCCTCGGGTCGCATTCGCATCGACATCGGCGAACCGGTGGTGATCGAACGCGCGCCAGGGCCTGACGAGCGGCGTGCGCTCGAGCGGATCGCCTTCTCGGTCGCGGTCGAGGCGAACCGGGTGACCCCGCTCACCGTTACCTCGGTTCTTTGCCTGATGCTGCTCGGCACCGCGCCGCGCGGCGTCACCGAGGCCGAGATGCGCGCGACGATCGCGCGGGTCGTCGACTGGGCCCGCGCGCGCGATATCCGCCTCAGCCGTGAGCTGGAAAGCGGCGATGAAGGAGCGCTCGCAGCAACGCTCGACACGCTCGTGGCGAGCGGGCTTTTGACCCGCTTCGATGGGGGGAGCGAGCCCGTCTATTCGATCCCGCCTGCCCATCATCCCATGGCGAGCTATTACCGCAACATCATCGCGCACCATTTCCTCGACCGAGCGATGATCGAACTTGCGTTGTTCGCGCTACGCGACGCCGACCGCGGCGATGCGACCGAGGCTTTCTGGGCAAGGGTCGACCGGCTGCGCGACCTGTTCAAGTTCGAATTTTTCTATCCCCCGCGCGACGTGCACCGCGCCGCCCTCGAGGCGGAACTTGCGCGCATAGATTCCGCCTGGGAAAAGCGTCTCGCAAGCGGGGATCGGGGCGTTGCACAGCTCATCCGCCGCTGCCAGCCGCTCGTCGGCCATGCGATCCTTCTGCCCTTTGCCGAGGCCTATTCGGTCGTCGCCGACATCCTTTCGCGCGCCGCGCCCGGCGAGGCGGTCGACGAAAAGGCCCTGCTCGATGCAGCCCTGGTCGAGGGGCGCCAGGCCTGGCTGCTGCGCCGGATCAGCAGCGAGGCTGCGATCGGCAAATTGCTCTTTGCAAACGGGCTCGCCTTGATGCGCCATATGGGTCTTGCGGACACCGCGACCCCGGACATCCTCCGGGCGCGCCGCGCGCTGCTCGCCGAGCTTCGCGGGCTCGCCAATCTGATGGAATCGATGCGCCTTGCAACGCTCGCGCTCGCCGACCGGCTGCTGGGGCCGCCATGACGATGCTGGAAGAGAAGGAATGATGATGCTCAAGCAGCTCAGCGCGCAGGACGCCCAGTTCCTCTACACCCAGACCGCGAACAATCTCACCCATATCATGGGGGTCTATATCTACGATCCCTCGACCGCGCCCGGGGGCTTCGTCCGCTTCAAGGACATCATCCATCACGTCGAAAGCCGTCTCGACACATCGCCGCTCTTCCGGCGCCGGCTCCACCGATTGCCCTTCGATGTCGACCATCCCTATTGGGTCGAGGACGAGCATTTCGACATCGAGGCGCATATGAGCCACGCGCGCCTGCCCGAACCTGGCGACTGGCGCCAGTTCTGCATCGCGGTCGCCCGGTGGTTTTCCAAACCCATGGATATGAACCGACCGCTCTGGGACATTTACGTCATCGAGGGGCTCGACCGTGTCGAGGGCATCCCCAAGGGCAGTTTCGCGATGCTCCACCGTGTGCACCATGCCGCGGTCGACGGCGCATCGGGGGCGCACGCCTTCATCGCGATGAGCGATATCGATGCCAGGGGAACGCCGGCGATCGCCGAGCCACCGCCGCTCGAGGCGCTGGGGCGCGCGCCTTCGAGCGTCGAAACGCTCACGCGCGCGTGGTCGGCCTCGATGCAGTCACCGGTGAAGTTCATGAACGCGCTTTTGAAGGTCTCACCGGCCATCGTCGCCTCGGCGCGCCGGTCGATCGCGGAGGGCGGAATGGCCGCGGGCGTGCCGCAAACGCGTTTCAATGTGCCCGTGGGACCGCGCAAGATGTTCGACGGCACCAGCATCGCGCTCGCCGACGTCGCCGAGGTGCGAAAGAAGGTGTCCGGCGCGACGGTCAACGACGTCGTGATCGCGGCGGTCGGAGGCGCGCTGCGCAAATATCTTGAAAGCCATGGGGAGCTGCCCGAAGAAAGCCTCGTCGCCGTCGCGCCGATCAACCTGCGCGGCAAGACGAAAGGCGAAGGAAGGGGGGCCTCAAGCCCCGGCAATCAGGTCTCCGCGATGAGCGTGCCGGTGCGCACCGACATCGCCGACCCCCTCGCCCGGCTCGCGGCGATCCGCGACTTTACCCTTGAGGCGAAGGAGGCAAAGGCGGGCGTCAGCGCACGGCTGATGACCGATCTTTCGCAGCATATCCCCGGCGCGACCATGGCGGCGGTCGCGCGCATTCTCACCAGCGAACGCTTCGCGGTGCGCGGGACCAATCTTTTCATCTCGAACGTGCCGGGCGTGCAGGTACCGCTCTATCTCGCCGGCGCGCAGCTTGTTGCGCAATATGGCATGGCGCCGCTCGCCAACAATATGGGGCTGTTCATTGCGACGCCGAGCTACAATGGTCGGATCGCCTTCTCGATCATATCCGAGCGCGAGGTGATGCCCGACATCGCCTTTTTCCGCGCCTGTATCGAGGAAAGCTTTGCCGAGCTCATGGCGGCGCCGAATGGGGAGGCGGCGAAAGCCCCTACGGCAAGGCCGAAAGGAAAGGGCAAGGTCGCCGTCCCGGCGAAGCCTGCTCCCAAAGCCAGGGCGAAACCAGTTGCCAAAGGCAACGCAAGGCGCAAAACTCGGAAAAAATAACCCTCTTCGAGGACGACCGGATGATTTTCTCCCCGACGCTGAGCGCCGACGCCGAACTGGCCAATGCGCCCGACTATGCCGCCTGGTCGAAGGCGGCGCGGGCGCACGACGCGAAATCGGGAATGCAGGCGTGGCGCGAAGCCGATGCAAGCGAGCATTTCGACTTCAAGGCGATCCGCGCCCGGCTCGAGAGGCTGCGCGCCCTCTCCGCGGCGGGCGACGTCAAGGGGCTGCTCTTCGTCCTCAACGAGGGCATACACGGCAATATCGACGGAATGGGGCACGAGCGGCTTTATCAAAAGGCGCGTTTCGGGACGAAAATACTGATCGAGGCCTATGTGGCAGAGGTCGTTGCCGCGCTCGGCAAGATCGCCTCCTCGCCCGCCGTCCCGCGCGAGGAAAAGCGCGACTTCTTCCGCCGTGCCCAGCATTGCTACGGCCGCTCCGCGCTCCTGCTTTCAGGCTCGGGAAGCTTTCTTTTTTTCCATGTCGGGGTGGTAAGGGCGCTCTGGGACGAAGGCGTGCTTCCCAATATCCTTGCAGGCTCGAGCGGCGGCTCGGTCGTCGCAGCGATCGTCTCGACGCGCCAGGACCCGGAGGTCGGAGCGTTTCTCGCGAGCGAGCGGCTTGCCAACCCTGCGCGGGGCGCTGAAACCCGCCGTCTCGCCTCCGATGAGGTGCGTGCCCGGCTCGCCGAGCTCATTCCCGACCTCACCTTTCGCGAGGCGTGGGAGCGGAGCGGCCGTCATCTCAACGTCTCGGTCGCACCGGCCGAAAAGCATCAGAACGGCCGCCTTCTCAACGCGATCACGGCGCCCAATGTGCTCATCCGCGAGGCCGTGCTCGCTTCCTGCGCGGTCCCGGGGGTCTTTCCGCCCGTCATGCTGATGGCGCGGGGCGAGGACGGCGCGCGCGTGCCCTATCAGCCCGACCGTCGCTGGGTCGACGGATCGGTGACGCATGACATTCCCACCAAGCGGCTTGAGCGCCTCTACGGCGTCAACCATCATATCGTCAGCCAGGCAAACCCCCTCGCGCTGCCCTTTGCGAGCGACACGCGCAAGCAAATGGCGCCCATCGAGGCGATCCAGCACGCCTCGCTCGCAACCTTCAAAGTGTGGCTCAACGCCAATATGACGATCTTCCGCAAGCCGCTGGAACTGGTGCCGCCGCTCAACAGCCTCGCCAATCTCGCGCGCTCGGTGATCAACCAGGAATATACCGGCGACATCAATATCATCCGCCCGCCCAAATTCTGGTCGCCGACCAAGATCCTCTCCGACCTTGCGCAGGAGGATATCGACGAGCTGATCGACACCGGCATGCGCACGGCCTGGCCCAAGATCGAGATGGTGCGCACCCAGACCGCGATCAGCCGCGCGCTCGATGCGATCCTCGCGCGCGTCGACAAGGCGGGCGACGATGGCCCGGGGCATCGCAGCTCGGCGCTGACGAAGGCAGCTCGCTGAGCGTGGCGACCGGCGCACTCGTCCTTCCCGAAGGCTCGGCAGCAGCGGGGTCGGCGCTCTCGGTCACCCACTGGCTTCCCGCCGGAGCGCCGAAGGCGGTCGTTCTCCTCGCGCACGGTTATGCCGAACATGCCGGCCGCTACGCCCATGTCGCCGAGCGCCTGACGGGCAGGGGCTACGCGGTCTATGCCGTCGATCACTGGGGGCATGGCAAGTCGGACGGGACGCCGGGCTTCGTGCCGCGTTTTTCCGCCTTTACCGACGGCATGGCCGAGCTGCAGACGCTCGTCGAGGTCCAGCATTGCGGCACCCCGCGCCTGCTCCTTGGACACAGCATGGGCGGGCTCATTGCGACGCTCTTTCTGCTCGAGCGGCAGGACGCGTTCGTCGCCGCGGCGCTCTCGGGGCCAGCGATCGTCCCCGCCGCGCCGCCTTCGCGCATGACGATCTACCTCAGTCGCTTCCTCTCGCGCTTCTTCCCCAGGCTCGGTGTGCTCGCTCTCGATGCCGAGGGTGTGAGCCGCGACCCGGATGTGGTGGCGGCCTACCGCGCCGACCCCCTCGTTTACAAAGGCAAGATCGGCGCACGGCTCGGCACGGAGTTCATGGACGCGATGGCAGCGGCGCAGGCGGGCGCGGTGAGGATCAGCCTTCCGATCCTGCTCCAGCACGGAGGGGCCGACACGCTCACGGCGCCTTCAGGCTCACGCTATCTCTTCGAGCATGTCTCCTCGACCGACAAGACCCTCAAAGTCTACCCGGGGCTTTTTCATGAAATCTACAACGAGCCGGAACGCGACCAGGTGCTCGACGATCTGATCGGCTGGTTCGATGCGCATGTCGTGAAGGCATGAGTGCACGCAGGCAAGAGGAGGGCGGGAGCGCGCCATGAAAATTCTGCTCGTTCTGATTTTTGCGCCCATGATCGCGCTCATTCTTCTCTATTTTCTCTTCCCCGGCCGGCTTGTCGCGTTCGGGCGCTGGCTTCTTCGCAGGCGCGGCGGTCTCGCGCTGAAGAGCGTGACCGTCGACGGCCGCGCCTGGCCCTATCTCGAGGGCGGGGATCCGGCAAAGCCGCTCTTGCTGTTCGTTCACGGCTTTGCGGGCGACAAGGACAATTGGTCGATGATCGCGCCCTATCTCACGCGCGACTTTCATGTCATCGCCCCCGATCTGCCGGGGTTTGGGGAGAATGAGCGCAATCCCCAGCTCGCCTACGACATCGCGGCGCAGACCGCGCGGCTCAAGGGGTTCGCCGATGCCCTGGGGCTCCAATCCCCGCATCTTTGCGGCAACAGCATGGGCGGCTGGATCGCGCTGCGCTACGCGCTCGATTATCCGGATGCGCTCGCGAGCCTCATTCTCCTCAACAATGCAGGGGTGAAGGGAGCGAACGAGAGCGATCTTGAAAAACAGGCCGCCAACGAAGACTATAATCCACTCGTTCTCGCCAATCTTGAAGATGCCGACCGCCTCCTCGCGATGGTGACGCACAAGCCCCCCTTCATCCCGGCCCGGCTCAAACCCGCGCTCTATGCCGATGCGCTCAAATATCGCGATCAGCTAGACGGCGTCTTCTGGATCATCGCGACCGAAGCGCGCGACCATCCGCTCAACGACCGGCTCGGCGAGGTGAGGGTGCCGACGCTGATTCTCTGGGGCCGCCACGACCGGCTCATTGACGTCAGCTGCGTCCCCGTGCTCGAAGCCGGCATCGCGGGCAGCCGGGCACATATATTGGAGCATGTCGGGCACGTCCCGATGGTCGAGGATCCCAAGGCGACCGCCGCAATCATCCGGGACTTTCTTGGAGCGCTTGCCTAAGTCTTCGATTGCCTCATTGGTGCCCCGCCCGCCATGAGAGGGCGGCGGATCCCAGCCGGCGTGAGGAGTGCGGCCAGCGCGGCTTGCCAAGGGCTTAAAGTCGCGCCACTCTTTGCTTCAAAGAAAGGGAGGGGGCGATGCGGCTGAAGATCGGGCTGCTCGGGGGCGGTAGCTGGGGGACGACGGTCGCCTCCTTGGTGTCTCGCAATGCGCCGATCACGCTCTGGGCGCGTGATGCCGAGACAGTGGAGAGCATCAATCGCGCGCACGAGAACCCCAGATATCTCCCCGGCATTACGCTCCCCGCAGCGCTTAACGCGACCACCAGTCTCGAGGAGGTGGTGGCGAGCGCCGACGTTCTCGTCATGGGGGTGCCCTCGCACAGCTTTCGTGGGGTGCTCGAAGAGGCGAGGCGCCATCTTCGTCCCTGGGTTCCCGTCATCAGCCTCACCAAGGGGCTCGAGCTCGCCTCGGGCAAGCGGATGACCGAGCTCATCGAAGAGGTGCTGCCCGGCCACCCCGTGGGTGTCCTCACCGGCCCCAATCTCGCGCGCGAGATCATGAGCGGGCAGGCGGCAGCGAGCGTCCTGTCGATGGAAGACGAGATCGTCGTGCGCGCGCTCCAGCCCGTTTTCCACTCGGGGCTGTTTCGCGTCTACACCAATACTGATCTTCTTGGCTGCGAACTCGGCGGGGTTTTGAAGAATATCATCGCGATTGCGGTCGGGATGGGCGACGGGCTTGGCGCAGGCGACAATACGCGCGCGGGGCTGATGACGCGCGGGCTTGCCGAGATCACGCGGCTCGGCGTCGCAATGGGGGGACGCCCCGAAACCTTCGCGGGCCTCACCGGAATGGGCGACCTCATTGCAACCTGCACCAGCCCCTTGAGCCGCAATCGCCACGTCGGGGTTGAACTGGGCAAGGGGCGCCACATCGATGCGATCATCGAAGGCATGAACATGGTCGCTGAAGGCGTGAAGAGCGCGCCAACGGTGATGGCGCTCGCCAAAAAATACGGCATCGCGATGCCGATCGCGAGCGACGTTTTCGACGTGACGCAAGGAAAGCGGACGGCGCAGGAGGTGTTCAGGGGCCTCCTGCGCTCAACCGTCGGCGACGAAGCGCATCCAGGCTAGCGCGGCGCTGTGCGAAAGGCGGGGCGGGCGCGACCCCGCCTCAATAGCTTCGCGGCATCCCCAGCACATGCTCGGCGACATAGGAGAGGATCATGTTCGTGCTGATCGGCGCGACCTGGTAGAGGCGCGTCTCGCGGAACTTCCGCTCGATGTCATATTCGGCTGCAAAACCGAAGCCGCCGTGGGTCTGGATGCACGCTTCGCCCGCGGCCCAGCTGGCCTCGGCGGCGAGCATCTTCGCCATATTGGCCTCGGCCCCCGCATTCTCGCCCGCCTCATATTTGGCGATTCCGTCGTGGACGAGCAGTTCGGCGGCACGCATCTGGGTATAGGCGCGCGCGATGGGAAACTGCACCCCCTGATTCTGGCCGATCGGACGGCCGAACAGCACGCGCTCCTTTGCATAGGCCGACGCCTTGTCGATGAACCACTTGGCATCGCCGATGCATTCCGCTGCGATCAGCAGCCGCTCGGCATTCATCCCCGACAGGATATAGCGGAAACCCTTGCCCTCCTCGCCGATCAGATTGGCGGCGGGAATGCGCATATTGTCGAAGAAGACCTCGGTCGTCGCATGGTTCATCATCGTGTCGATCGGCCGGATCGTGAGCGTTCCCGCGGCGAGCGCTTCCTTCATGTCGACGAGGAAGACCGAGAGACCCTCGGTGCGGCTCGCCGCCTCTTCGCGCGGCGTCGTGCGCGCGAGCAGGATCATGAGATCGCTGTGCTCGGCGCGGCTCGTCCATAATTTCTGGCCATTGACGATGTAATGTTCGCCCTCGCGCCTCGCCGTGGTCTTGAGGCTCAGCGTATCGGTGCCGCTCGTCGGTTCGGTGACCCCGAACGCCTGCAGGCGCAGCTCACCCGTCGCGACGCGCGGCAGATAGCGGGCCTTCTGTTCTTCGGACCCGTGGCGCAGCACCGTTCCCATCACGTACATTTGCGCGTGCACCGCGCCGCCGTTGCATCCCTGGCGCTGGATTTCCTCGAGGATCGCCGCGGCTGCGGAGAGTGGCAGGCCCGCGCCGCCATATTCCTCGGGGATGAGCGCGGCGAGATAGCCCGCCTCGCCGAGCGCCGCGACGAACTCTGAAGGATATTCGCGCCGCTTGTCCTTCGCCTGCCAATAGGGGCCGGGAAAGGCGGCGCAGAGCTTTGCGACCTCTTCGCGGATGGCGGTGTAATCCTGCATGGGCCTTCTATCCTCAGATCGGATCATAGCCGAAGACGTCGCCTGAGCGTTCATCGGGGCGAGCGAAGCTGGGGCGGAACGCGGGCAAGAGCTCGTCTGCGATCGCCTGCGGGGTCCAGCCCTCGCTCTTCTGCATCGAGCGGATCGGGCGCGGCTTTGAGAAAAGGAAAATCTCGTTCTTGCGCACGCCAAAGATCTGGTTGGTCACCTCTTTGGCCGCGTCGCTCGCGAGGAAGGCAACGAGCGGCGCAATCTTGTCGGCGCTCATCGTCTTCATCCGCTCGACCCGTGCAATCTCTTCGGGCGTCGTTGCCGGGATCGAGGCGGTCATGCGGCTCCAGGCAAAGGGCGCGATGCAGTTCGAGCGCACGCCCGCGCGCGCCATGTCGAGCGCAATCGACTGCGAGAGGCCGACGATGCCGAGCTTTGCCGCCGAATAATTGGCCTGGCCGAAATTGCCGATGAGCCCGCTCGTCGAGGTGAAGTGGATGAAGCTTCCCGATCCCTGCTCGCGAAAATAGGGCGTTGCCGCTTTCGATACGTTGAAGCAGCCGTTGAGATGGACATCGATCACAGCGGCCCAGTCCTCGTGGCTGAGCTTGTGCCAGATGCGGTCGCGCAGGATGCCGGCATTGTTGACCACGGCGTCGATGCGCCCGAAATTCTGCACTGCATCCTCGATGATGCTCGCCGCGCCCCTGGGGTCGGCAACGCTTGCGCCGTTGACCACCGCGCGGCCGCCGGCTGCCTTGATATCGTTCACTGTCTCTTCGGCGGGCGAGAGGTCAGCGCCTTCGCCTTCGCCCGAGGTGCCAAGGTCGTTGACCACCACGGCGGCGCCCTCGCGCGCACAAAGAAGGGCGATCTCGCGCCCGACCCCGCGTCCTGCGCCCGTCACCGCCACCACCTTGTCCGTAAGCAGCCCGCTCATGCTTGAGTCTCCTCTTTCCTATCGATGATGGGGCTAGGGGAGTAGCGCGGCTATTTCAATATCCAGAAAGATGTTTTCATATATATGAAAATGGGAGGCGCCTGCCCCCGCTTGCCATCGCGCGCCTTCAAGCCGAACCCAGCCGGCATGGCCCTCTCGCTCGCCGCCCGGATCGCCGTCGTCGCTGGCCCCCGCCGCAGCGTGGCGGGGGGCGGCGGATCCCGTCTAGATGCCCGCCTCGGCAAGCAGCGCCTTCGCCTTTGCTCCCTGCCAGTCGATCGCGCCGATTATCCGCCACAATTCCTTGCCTTCGGCATCGTAGAGAATGCTTGTGGGAAGCGCGCTGCTCGCCGCATCGAGAAGAGCGTTCTCGGGGTCGACATAGGGCTGGAGCGAGGTGAGCCCAGCCTTCTGGAACCAGGGGTCGACGACCGCGGCGCCCTGGAGGTCCTGCGCGACCGCGATCACCGTCATTGCCTTGTCCTGCTGCGCCGCGAGCGCGTCGAGCGTCGGCATTTCCGCGACGCAGGGCGCGCACCAGGTCGCCCAGAGATTGACGAGGAGCGGCCGGCCCTTGAAGGCTGTGAGCGTCACCGGCGCATTGTCGGGGCCGAAAAAGCGCGCGGAGGGAGCCGCCTCGCCCGCATGCGAGCGATCGATCTGATGCTGGAAGGTTCCGGCGCTGCGCGCATCCTTCGCTTCATCGGGGGCAATATTTGCTTGCGACGCCCCCGCTTGCTCCTGGTCCCGCTTTTCCCTATCGCAGCCGGCGATCGACCCCGCCAGCAGGATGGCGAGGAGGGCAATTTTCGGATCTAGGGCGCGGCGAATGGCGGAATCTCCGGACAAGAGCAGCATGTGGGGCGGCCGCTTCGGGGGCGGTCCCGCGGCGATCATGCAGGAAATAAACGCCTCAATCCCCGTGGACAAGCGCTTGTGGGAAGAAGATATTGCGGCCAGCCGCGCGCATGCCGCGATGCTCGGAGCGCAGGGCATCATCACCGCGGCTGATGCTGCAGCGATCGACGCAGGCCTTGCCGAAATCGCCGCCGAGTTCGCCCGCGACGGGGTGCCCGTCGACCTTGCGCTTGAGGATATCCACATGACGGTGGAATCGCGGCTCAAGGAAATTGTCGGCGAGCCTGCCGGACGCCTTCACACCGCGCGCTCGCGCAACGACCAGGTCGCAACCGATTTCCGCCTCTGGGTGCGCGGCGCATGCGAGCGCATCGACGCGGGGCTGAAGGGCCTCCAGGCCGCGCTGCTTGCGCGCGCCGAGGAGCATGCCGCGAGCATCATGCCGGGCTTTACCCATCTTCAGGTCGCGCAGCCGGTGACGCTTGGTCATCATCTTCTTGCCTATGTCGAGATGGCGGCGCGCGACCGCGGGCGCTTTTCTGACGCGCGCTCGCGGCTCAACGAATCGCCGCTCGGCGCCGCGGCGCTTGCGGGCACGGGCTTTGCGGTCGATCGCGATGCGACCGCCAAGGCGCTCGGCTTTGCGCGTCCGATGGCGAACAGCATCGACGCCGTCTCCGACCGCGACTTTGCCCTTGAATTCTGCGCTGCCGCCGCGATCGCCGCACTGCACCTCTCGCGCCTCGCGGAGGAAATCGTGATCTGGGCAAGCCAGCCCTTCGGCTTTGTCGCGCTGCCCGATGCCTGGTCGACAGGCAGCTCGATCATGCCGCAAAAGCGCAATCCCGACGCGGCCGAGCTCGTGCGCGGGCGTGCAGGGCTGCTCCTCGGAGCCTTCCAGCGGCTCGCGGTTATCGTCAAGGGGCTGCCGCTCACCTATTCGAAGGATCTGCAGGACGACAAGGAGACGGTGTTCGGCGCCTTCGACGCGCTTGCGCTGTCGCTTGCCGCGCTCACCGGGATGGTCGAGACGCTGACCTTCCGCACCGACCGGATGCGCGCGCTCGCCGCCTCGGGTTTTTCGACTGCGACCGACCTTGCCGACTGGCTGGTGCGCGAGGCAGGGGTGCCCTTCCGCGAGGCGCACCACATCGTGGGTGCGTGCGTGAAACGATCCGAAGAGCTTGGCGTTGAACTTTCGGCGCTGCCTGCGGCCGAGGCAGCGGCGATCCACGCGGCCGTCACCCCCGAGGCGCTCGCAGCGCTCACCGTCGAGGCGTCGGTTGCAAGCCGCATCAGCTATGGCGGCACCGCGCCCGAACGGGTAAGGCAGGCCATTGCCGCGGCGCGCGCCGCGCTGGAGAGTTGACGATGCAGACCCGCCCGCTCATCGCCGCGATCGTGTCGGCCGCCGCCCTTGCAGCAACGCTCGGCGCGTGCGGCAGCCGCGAGGACTTGAAGCCCGTGGTGGGCCAGGCCCCGCCGGTCATCCCCATCGGCGCGACGCGCCCCCCGACGAATGAGGAGCTCACGACGCCTGACGCGCAGGCCAAGCCCGCGCGCAGCGACGAACTTCTCAAACGGTCCGAACAGCGCGAACCCGACGACTTCGATCTGCCCCCGCCGGGCTGACCAAACCCCCGGCCTCCCGCTCGCATCGCGCCCCATCGAGACCCCCACGATCTTTCCTATCCCTCGGGGCATCTCGATCGCTCGATGCGCGTGCAAATGATGATGATCAGGATTTCCTTCGATGGACCATTTTGAACTTCGTGACGGCGTCCTCCACGCCGAAGATATCCCCCTGCCGCAGATTGCCGCTGAGGTGGGAACCCCCGTCTATGTCTATTCGCGTGCGACGCTCGAGCGTCATGCGCAGGTCTTCCGCGACGCGCTCAAGGATGTGCCGAAGAAGCACCTTGCCTTCGCGATCAAGTGCAACCCCAATCTCGGCGTGCTGCGCGTGCTCGCGCGGCAGGGCTACGGCGCCGACGTCGTCTCGGGGGGCGAGCTTGAACGCGCGCTCGCCTCGGGCATGGCGGCTGAAGACATCGTCTTCTCGGGCGTCGGCAAGACGCGTGCCGAGCTTGCGCAGGGTCTCGACCGCGGCATCGGCCAGTTCAACATCGAGCATGAGCCCGAGGGCGCCGCGCTCGCAGAGATTGCGCTTGCGCGCGAGACGACAGCCAATGCGGTGCTGCGTGTCAACCCCGACGTCGACGCAGGCACGCATGCCAAAATCTCGACCGGCAAGGCCGAAAACAAGTTCGGGGTCGGCATCGATGTCGCGCCCCAGATCTTCGCGCGGCTCGCCGCGCTACCCGGGCTCAACCTGCGCGGGGTCGCGCTCCATATCGGAAGCCAGCTCACCAGCCTCGCGCCGCTTGAGGCCGCGTTCGAGCGCGTCGGCCTCCTTGTTTCGGATCTGCGCGCCGCGGGGCACAGCATCACCCATGTCGATCTCGGCGGCGGGCTCGGCGTGCCCTACAAGCCGGGTGACAATCCGCCGAGCCCTGCCGACTATGGCGCGATGGTGGCGCGCGTCACGAAGGACTGGGATGTCACGCTGATGTTCGAACCCGGCCGTGTGATCGCGGGCAACACCGGGGTGCTCCTGACCGAAGTGCTCTGGGTGAAGCCCGGCGCGTCAAACCCCTTTGTCATCGTCGATGCCGCGATGAACGATCTGGCGCGCCCCGCGCTTTACGATGCCTATCACGATTTCGTGGCGGTGAAGCCGACGGGCGAGAAGATGACCGCATCGATCGTCGGCCCGGTCTGCGAAACCGGCGACACCTTCGCGCGCGACCGAGAGATCGACGCCGTGCAAGCCGGCGACCTTGCCGTCTTTCGCACCGCGGGCGCCTATGGCGCGACGATGGCGTCGACCTACAACAGCCGCAGCCTCGTCCCCGAAGTGCTCGTCGATGGCGGGCGCTACATCGTCGTCGCTGACCGGATCGCCGCCGGCACGATCATGGCGGCCGAGCGCGTGCCGGACTGGATCGACTGACGCGCGAGCGCTCTCTAGCCTGCAGGACGCCGGGGGGGGGCGCCCGGGCGGCGTGTCGCAGCGCCCCCGTCCACCTCCGCCTCTCCCCTCACGCGGATGGGCTTGCTAAGAGTTGCCTCATGCACCAGTTCCCCCTCTTCCTCACGCTTGCCGGCCGAACCGTCGTAATCGTCGGGACCGGCGCCGCGGCCGAGGCCAAGGCGCGGCTCGTCGCGCGGGCAGGGGGGCGGGTCGTTGCCGCGTGGGAGCCTGGCGCGGCCATCGGTTTCGTCGCGCTCGAGGATGAGGCCGCCGCGCGCGCTGCGGCCGAGGCGCTGCGCGCGCACGGGCTTCTCGTCAACGTCGTCGACCGGCCCGATCTTTGCGATTTCACAACCCCGGCCATTGTCGAGCGCGCGCCCGTCACCATCGCGGTCGCCACCGGCGGCGCGTCGGCGGGTCTTGCCAAAGCGATCCGCCAGCGCATCGAGGCACTGCTTCCCGAAGGGCTCGGCGCTCTCGCCGCCGCGCTCCACGCCGCCCGCGCGGCGATGACCGAGCGCTGGCCGGCCGCTGCCGACCGGCGCCGCGCGATCGACGCCGCGCTTGCCGAAGGCGGTGTGCTCGACCCGCTCGACGAGGGGGCAGCAGAGCGCGTCGAGGCCTGGCTCGCGTCGGCGAGCACCGGCGACGGCGCGGACCCCCTGGCGCCCGCGCGCCTCGAAATCCTGGCGCTTGCGAGCAACGACCCTGACGAGCTCACCTTGCGCGCGGCGCGGCTCCTCGGGCAGGCCGACTTTATTTTCCACCACCCGGCGGTTGCCCCTGCGATCCTGACGCGCGCCCGCGCCGACGCGGTGCGCACCGAGGCGCAAGTCCCCCCCGCCGACGTGCCGCCGGGCCTGTCGCTATGGCTTGGAGCCCCCGGCGCCTCCGGCCCCGCCTGAGGGGCGCGGCGGCACGACTCGGCTGCTGACAGCGCGGCAAACCCCTGCTAACGCGCGCGCCATGACAACGCCTCTCTCGCATATCCGTAATTTTTCGATCATCGCGCACATCGACCATGGCAAGTCGACGCTCGCCGACCGGCTGATCCAGTTCACCGGCGGCCTCACCGAGCGCGAGATGTCGGCGCAGGTCCTCGACAATATGGACATCGAGAAGGAGCGCGGGATCACCATCAAGGCGCAAACAGTGCGCCTTTCGTACAAGGCGAAAGATGGCGAGACCTATCAGCTCAACCTCATGGACACGCCCGGTCACGTCGACTTTGCCTATGAAGTGTCGCGCAGCCTGGCTGCGTGCGAGGGCGCGCTCCTCGTCGTCGACGCCGCGCAAGGGGTCGAGGCGCAGACGCTCGCCAACGTCTATCAGTCGATCGAGCATGATCACGAGATCGTGCCGGTAATCAACAAGATCGACCTTCCCGCCGCCGACGTCGACAAGGTGAAGGCCGAGATCGAGGATATCATCGGCCTGCCCGCCGACGATGCGGTGCTCGCATCGGCCAAATCGGGGATCGGCATCGAGGAATGCCTCGAGGCGATTGTCGCCAAGATCCCGCCGCCCAAGGGCGATGGGTCGGCGCCGCTCGTCGCGATGCTCGTCGACAGCTGGTACGACCCCTATCTCGGGGTCGTCATTCTCGTCCGGGTCGTCGATGGCGTCCTGAAGAAAGGTCAGCAGATCAAGTTCATGCAGGCGGGCACCACCCACCTCATCGACCGCGTCGGCTGCTTCACGCCCAAGAGGCAGGACCTCACCGAGATCGGCCCGGGCGAAATCGGCTTCATCACCGCGCAGATCAAGGATGTTGCACAGGCGCGTGTCGGCGACACGGTCACCGACGCGAAAAAGCCTGCCGCAGCGCCGCTGCCGGGGTTCAAGGAGGTCCAGCCGGTCGTGTTCTGCGGCCTCTTCCCGACCGACGCCAATGACTTTGAAAAGCTGCGCGAGAGCATCCAGAAGCTGCGCCTCAACGATGCTTCGTTCAGCTTCGAAATGGAGACGAGCGCGGCGCTGGGCTTTGGCTTCCGCTGCGGCTTCTTGGGGCTCCTCCACCTCGAGATCATCCAGGAGCGGCTCACCCGCGAATATGATCTCGACCTCATCACCACCGCGCCCTCGGTGGTCTACAAGCTCAAGCTCACCCGGTCGAAGGATGGCGGGCCGACCGAAATGGAGCTCCACAACCCCGCCGACATGCCCGACCCCAACCGGATCGAGGAGATCGAGGAGCCGTGGATCGAGGCGGTGATCTATGTTCCCGATGAATATCTGGGCTCGATCCTGAAACTCTGCCAGGACCGCCGCGGTATCCAGAAGAATCTTACCTATGTCGGCGGCCGCGCGCAGATCACCTACGAGCTGCCCTTGAACGAGGTGGTATTCGACTTCTACGACCGGCTGAAGAGCATTTCGCGGGGCTATGCCTCGTTCGACTACCACCAGATCGGCCACCGCCCGGGCGACCTCGTCAAGATGAGCATCCTCGTCAACAACGAGCCCGTCGATGCGCTCTCGATGATCGTTCACCGCGGCTCGGCAGAAAGCCGCGGCCGCGGCATGTGCGAACGGCTGAAGGACCTCATTCCCCGCCACATGTTCAAGATTCCGATCCAGGCAGCGATCGGCGGCAAGGTGATCGCCCGCGAGACGATCGCGGCGCTGCGCAAGGACGTGACCGCCAAATGCTATGGCGGCGATGCGACCCGCAAGAAAAAGCTCCTCGAAAAGCAGAAAGAGGGCAAGAAGCGGATGCGCGAATATGGGAATGTCAACATCCCCCAGGAGGCGTTTATCGCCGCGCTTCGCATGGGCGACGATGCCTGATCCTTCAGATTAGGGCGGGGAGGCTGCTCCCTTGCCGCGCCCGCGCGGCCGCCCTATCGTCTTCCCATGGTTCGCGGCCGGGAGATCGGGATGGCAACGACCGCGCGGATGCCGCTCGGCGGCATTGAAGTGCATAGCGTGCTTGCCGACGGCACTGCCGTCTGCCTTCGTGCCATTACGCCCGCGGACGAGCCGCTGCTGCGCGAGGGGATCACAAGGCTCTCGGCCGAGGCGCGCTATCTGCGCTTCTTCTCGCCCGCGCCGATGCCGCCCGACAACGTGGTCGAGCGGCTGGTCGACGTCGACGGGCACGATCATATCGCATGGGGTGCGCTGTGTACCGAATGCGAAGGGACGCCCGCAATCGGCGCGGTGCACGCGGTGCGCTATGCGCATGGCGGCCGGATTGGCGAATATTCGGTCGCGGTGATCGACGCCTTTCATGGCAAGGGGCTCGCGCGCATGATGACCACGGCGCTCTTGATCCAGTGCCTGGCTGAAGGGCTGACCGTGCTCGACGTTCACATATTGTCCGAGAACCTCGCCGCGGTGCGGCTGGTCGGATCGCTCGGCGCCAAATGGGAGCGCGCGGCGGCGGGCGTGTCCGAATATCGGCTCGATGTCGCAGGCGCGCTCGATCGGCTGCGCCGCGACACTGCGGCGCGCGGGGTGCAGGACGTGTTTCGCACGCTTTGCGGCCGCGCATAGAAAAGGGCGCCGCGGCGAGGCCGGGCGCCCTTCCTGCAGCCTTCGCAAAGGAAGGCCGGCTTTTACTGTTGCGTGTCGCCGACGCCAGTTTCCGACGGAGCGATTTCGCCATTGTCGTCCATCGCGTTGGCCTTTTCCTCGCCCTGCTCTTCGACGACGTCGGCCTTCTTTTCCATGGCCTCCTTCGCCGGGCCTTCGGGCATGGCGTCGGCCTGGGCGTCGATCGCTTCAGCCTGGGCTTCGGCCTGATCCTCGACCCTGTCGGCTTCCGGGCTCTGGCAAGCGCCGAGCGCGAGCGCCGACGCGGCGGTGAGGGTGATTGCAAACTTGCGCATATGAGTGATCTCCTGATTGACTCCGTGCCTTAACGCTGAGTGAACGCAGGGGTTGCACGCAAATTGTCAAATATCGGGAAAGCCGCGCATTTTTCTGCTGAAAAGGTCGGATATGCGGGGCGTTCGGCAAAAAAGAGGGCGCCCGGGGCGCCCTCCTGCCGCGACTTTTCGGCTCTTCTCAAAAACGCTGCTGGCGCTCGTAGAGATCGCGATAATGCTGGATCCGCGTCACGCGCAGGCCCGGCATGCCGCTGCGATCGATCGAGCGCTGCCAGCTGGCGAATTCCTCGATCGTCAGCCCGTAGCGCTCGCACGCCTCGTCGACCGTCAACAGGCCGCCATTGACCGCCGCAACGACTTCGGCCTTGCGCCGCACGACCCAGCGGGTCGTGTTCGGCGGCGGCAGCGAGTCCAGTGTCAGCGGTTCCCCCAAGGGGCCGATGACCTGGGCCGGGCGGATTTTCTGGTTCTCGATCATGATCATTCCATAACGTCTTGAGCGGGGGGGATCGGTGCAACCGACAGCCGCCTACCTACAGAAGCGAGGTTCAACATCGGCTGAAATCCTCTGGTAAACGGGCTGTTCATGGTTTCAGGCAAGGCGTTTTTCCGATCGGACAGATCGAAGAAGCGAGCGGGCCGGGGACCGGTATTCCGGTCTCCGCCCGCAGGTCCGCCGAACATGGCACGCAGAGCATTCACCTTGGCCTGCCGCGATTCGCGATACGACCGGGTGCGGAGCAGACGCACGGTCGGCAAGGCAGCCTGCCGCGCGGCGGAAACTGCCAGAATGATGTCGAAGCCGGGCTTCGACAGGCTGGCAGCACCGGCAAGGCGTGGAAGGTCGGACGGGGCAAGGTTCATGCCCCCCCGTCTAGCGTCGAGGCGCTAAAGCCCGGTAAATGCCCGTTTCAGCGCTTGTTAGCGAAGCTTAATCCGCGTCAATATTTTGACGCGACGCCCGGGAAAGCTGGCATTTTGGCACAGTCGTCCCTAGATGGCCGCGATCATGGCTTCTGTGCTCTCCCCCGACCGACTCGGCGATTTCCAGCTCGCCGAACCGCTGAAGGACCGGCGAATCGTCGTCGCCATGTCGGGCGGCGTCGATTCGAGCGTCGTTGCAGCGCTTGCTGCGCGCTCGGGCGCCGAGGTCATCGGGGTGACGCTGCAGCTTTATGATCATGGCGCGAAGGCGAAGCGCGTGGGAGCCTGCTGCGCCGGGCAGGATATCCGCGATGCGCGCGCGGTCGCCGACCGCCTGGGCTTCGTTCACCATGTCCACGACCATGAAAGCCGGTTTCGCGACACGGTGATCGACCAGTTTGCCGACGAATATCTTGCCGGGCGCACGCCCATTCCCTGCGTGCGCTGCAACATGGGGGTCAAGTTCACCGATCTTTTCGCACTGGCGAAGGACCTGGGCGCGGACTGCCTTGCAACCGGCCATTATGTCCGCCGCGTGATGGGGCCAGAAGGAGCGGAGCTCCACCGCGCGGTCGACCCGGCGCGCGACCAGAGCTATTTCCTCTTTGCAACAACGCAGGAGCAGCTCGAGTTCCTGCGCTTTCCCCTGGGCGGGCTCGAAAAGAGCGTGGTGCGCGAAATTGCGCGCGAGCTTGGCCTCGGCGTTGCCGGCAAGCCCGACAGCCAGGACATCTGCTTCGTTCCCGACGGCGATTATGCGAGCCTTGTCCGCAAGCTTCGCCCCGAGGCCGATGACCGGGGCGAGATCGTCCATGTCGACGGCACGCTGCTCGGCGCCCACCGCGGCCTCATCCACTATACGGTCGGGCAGCGGCGAGGGATCGAGATCGGCGGCCAGGCGGAGCCGCTTTATGTCGTCCGGCTCGATGCCGAGACAAAGCGCGTGGTGGTCGGACCGCGGCGTGCGCTCGCCGTCACGGGCGCGCGGCTCGGCGAGGCAAACTGGCTTGCCGATGTCGAGGGGCGCGATGTGCTCGCCAAGGTGCGCAGCATGGCAAGGCCCGCGCCGGCACGGGTCGAGGGCGATCATCTGCGCTTTGCCGCACCCGAATATGGCGTCGCGCCGGGACAGGCGGCCGTGCTTTACGACGCGGCCGACGAGAGCCGCGTGCTCGGCGGCGGCTGGATCGAGGAAACGATCGCTGCGGACCTTGCGGAATAGATTGAAGTTTTTCCCCGGATGCCGCAGCCTGCGCGCCAACTAGGGGAGAGACGAGATGATCAACTGGGTGCTGCGCGGTGCGGTCCTTCTTTGGGCGCTGTTTTTTGCCATTGTCGGTTTGCGCGGGATCATCGATCCCGCAAGCTTCACCGATTTGTTCGGGATCATCGCCGAAGGGCCGGCGGCGAACACGGTGCGCGCGGATCTGTCCGCCTTCTTCCTCGTCGCCGCAGGCGGAGCGGCGGTGGGCGCCTTGCTCCCCGGATGGACGCGCGCGCTGCTGGTGCCCGCGGCGCTCTACGGCACCGCGCTGGTCGGGCGGCTGATCGGGGCGGCAAGCGGCGACGCCATCGATCCTGCCATCATCCAGGCGATGATCATCGAGGCGCTGTCGGCGGGGCTGATGATTGCAAGCTGGTGGATCTTGTCGCGGCCCGGACCCTCGGCAGGCGAGGGGGCGGCCGATACGGTCCACTGACGGGCGGCAAGCAGCGCGGGCGGGCTCCTCCCGTCAAGATTGCGCCTGGCCGAAACCGTTCATTTTTTTCGACTGCTTCGCGATGAGCCCGGGAAAGAAGCGCGCGAGGCGCGACAGGCGCCTCGCCATCTTGCCGACGGTCACATGCACACGGCTGCCATGCACCGCCTCCCACGCCGCCTCGGCGACGCGTTCGACGGGCACGATCTCGAATCCGCTCGCCGCGAGGCGGCTGCGCGCAGGCTCGTTGCTGTCGGCGCTCACCTGGTCGAGGAGCGGCGTGTCGATGAAGCCGGGCATCAGCGAGCAAACCTTGATGCCATATTTGGCAAATTCGATCTCGAGCGCTTCGGTGAGGCCGCGCACGGCGAATTTCGTCGCCGAATAGAGGGCGATCCCCGCGACGCCGTAAAAGCCTGACGCCGAGCCCGTGTTGAGGATGGTCGACCCCGGCGTCGCGCGAAGGAGCGGCAGCGCGCTGTAGATTCCGTTGACGACGCCGCCGAAATTGATGGCGATCAGCCGGTCGGCCTCGGCAGGCGGCATGTCGATGAACGGGGCGCCCGTGCCAATTCCGGCGTTGTTGAAAAGAACATCGAGCCGCCCTTCGCTCGCGGCGGCAAAATCGGCGAGTGCCTTTTGCCACTGGTCGCGGTCGCGAACGTCCATGATGTGGCGCGAGGCGGCGCCCTCGGGGAGATGCGCGGCGGTCTCGTCGATCCCCTGGGCATCGACGTCGGCGAGCCCGACGAACCAGCCCCGCTCTGCAAAATGGCGGGCCGTTGCGCGCCCGATGCCCGACCCGCCGCCGGTGATGAAGATCGCCTTGCGTGCCATGCTGTCCTCCCTCGTGCTGACATGACTGTCAGCGCGGTGGGCGGTAGAGGTCAAGCGGCAATAACGGGGGGTGGCCATGGGGAGGCGGGCTGGTTATCACGGTGCGATGACCTTTTTGCGGCCGATGCTCCTCTCCCTCTTGGTTTTTTTCCTCTGCACAGCGCTTCCGGCGCATGCCGCGGTGGTGGTGAGTTTTTACAGCCATGATTTCGGCGACCGCTTCCCCCACGCCTTTGTGACGCTGAAGGGGCGCGTCGACGCGACCGGCGAGCTGGTCGACACCAATTATGGCTTCACCGCCCAATCGGTGAGCCCGGCGATCCTGCTGGGATCGGTAAAGGGCTATGTCCAGACCTCGAAACCCGATTATGTGGCAAAGAGCGACAAGCAGTTCAGCCTGACGCTCGATGATGCGACCTATGCCCGCCTGACCGCCAAGATCCGCGAATGGCAGGAGCGCAAACAGCCAAGCTACAACCTCGGCAAGCATAACTGCGTCCATTTCGTGATGGAGCTCGCCGAAGTGGTCGGGCTGAAGGTCAACCGCAAAAGCAAATTCTTCAAGAAGCCCAAGAGCTTTCTTCGCGAAGTGAAAGAGCTGAACCCGCAGCTTTCATGATGCGTTTTGCGAGGCTTTGTTCTCGATCAAACTCTGGACGCCGCGCCCTTTTCACCCTATGTTCAGCCTTCAGCGTGCACTATTCGTACGCTGGACCAAAGAGGGGCCCCGATTGCGACTGTTATTGACCTTGCTCGCGTTGCTGACCGGTCTTGCCGGCGCCGATCGCGCGCAGGCGGCGCCGGCGATGCCGGCGGCGATGGGGTCGCTCGTTCTACTCGCCGAAACCTCAGCTCAATCGGACGCGTCCGACAAGGCGCGCCGGCCTGCCGATCCGGTGCCCTCGCGCCGCGCCTCCTGCGCGTGCCGCAAGCCGGTGCGTACGGCGCCGCCCTATCTTCCCGGCGTTCTCAGCCGTTCGGATCGCGCGCTCGAATAGCGCGGCCTCTCGGGCAATCCGCCTGACTCTTTCTCACGCCGCTCCCGCGGCGAACGGGCGACGCACCGCGTTGCCGCTTCCCCAGCGATAATCCAAGGAAATCCAGCATGTTCGGCAGCATTGCCAAGAGCCTCTTCGGCTCGTCCAACGACCGTTATGTCGCCTCGATCCGCAAGATCGTCGACAAGATCAATGCGTTCGAGCCACAGATGGAGGCGCTCGACGACGCTGCGCTGCAGGCGCAGACCCCGAAATTCCGCGAGCGGCTGGCGGCGGGCGAAACGCTCGACGACATTCTGCCCGAAGCCTTTGCGACGGTCCGCGAAGCCTCGAAGCGCACGCTCGGCATGCGGCATTTTGACGTGCAGATGATCGGTGGCATCGTCCTTCACCGCGGCGAGATTGCCGAGATGGCGACGGGCGAGGGCAAGACGCTGATGGCGACGCTGCCCTGCTATCTGAACGCGCTCGAGGGCAAGGGCGTCCACGTTGTCACCGTCAACGACTATCTCGCCCGCCGCGACGCAGAGTGGATGGGTGCCGTTTACGGCTTTCTCGGCCTGACGACCGGCGTCATCGTCCCCAATCTCAACGAAGCGCAGCGGCGCGAGGCGTATAACAGCGACATTACCTACGCGACCAACAACGAGCTCGGCTTCGACTATCTTCGCGACAACATGAAGTTCGAGCGGTCGCAAATGGTCCACCGCCCCTTCAACTTCGGCATCGTCGACGAAGTCGACTCGATCCTGATCGACGAGGCACGCACGCCGCTCATTATCTCGGGTCCGACCGACGACAAGTCCGAGCTCTACATTCGCGTCAACGAGGTGGTGAACCAGCTCGGCGAAGATGATTATGAGAAGGACGAGAAAACCAAGTCGATCAGCCTCACCGAAGAAGGCACCGAGCATGTCGAGCGGCTGCTCGAGGCGGCCGGGCTCCTCCAGGGCAGCAACCTTTACGATATCGAGAACACCCAGATCGTCCATCACGTCAACCAGGCGCTGAAGGCGATCGTGATGTTCAAGCTCGATACCGACTATATCGTGAAAGACGGCAAGGTCGTGATCATCGACGAGTTCACCGGCCGCATGATGGAAGGGCGCCGCTGGTCCGACGGCTTGCACCAGGCGGTCGAGGCCAAGGAGGGCGTTCAGATCGAGCCCGAGAACCAGACGCTCGCCTCGATCACCTTCCAGAATTATTTCCGCATGTACCCCAAGCTCTCGGGCATGACCGGCACCGCCGCGACCGAGGCGGCCGAATTTTTCGAAATCTACAAGATGAACGTCGTCACCATCCCGACCAACCGCCCGATCGCGCGGCGCGACGAGGAAGATGAGTTCTACAAGAATATCACAGACAAGTTCGGCGCCATCGCGCGGACGATCCGCGAGGCGCAGGAGCGCGGCCAGCCGGTACTCGTCGGCACGGTGTCGATCGAGAAGTCCGAGCTGCTTTCCTCCTATCTGGAAAGGGAAGGCGTCGCGCACAGCGTCCTCAACGCGCGCTTCCACGAAAGCGAGGCGCATATCGTGGCGCAGGCGGGCCGGCTCGGCGCGGTGACGATCGCGACCAACATGGCGGGCCGCGGCACCGACATCAAACTCGGCGGCAGCGAAGAATTCCGCATCGAGGATGAGCTGAAGGACCTGCCCGAGGGGCCCGAACGCGATGCGGCGATCGCGCGCATCCATGAGGAGGTGGCGGCCGAGCGCGAGGCGGTCCGCGCAGCGGGCGGCCTGTTCGTGCTCGCGACCGAACGCCACGAAAGCCGGCGCATCGACAATCAGCTGCGCGGCCGGTCGGGACGTCAGGGCGACCCGGGTCTTTCGAAATTCTACCTCTGCCTCGACGACGATCTGCTGCGCATCTTCGGTCCCGACACCTTGTTCGCGAAGATGATGAACAAGAATCTCGAGGACGGCGAGGCGATCGGCTCGAAATGGCTCTCGAAGGCCATCGAGACCGCGCAGAAGAAGGTTGAGGCGCGCAACTACGACATCCGCAAGCAGGTCGTCGAATATGACAATGTCATGAACGATCAGCGCAAGGTCATCTACGAACAGCGCGGCGAAATCATCGACAGCGAGACCGTCGACGATGCGATGGCAGCGATGCGCGCCGAAACGGTCAATTCGATCGTCGCCGACGCCTGCCCGCCCGGAAGCTATCCCGAGCAGTGGGACATCGAGAGCATGAAGGCGCGCGTCGCCGATATTCTCGACCTCACGCCGCCGATCGATGCGTGGATGGAGGAGGATGCAGTCGATCCGGAAGTCTTCGAGGAGCGTATCCAGGAGATGGCCGATGCCGCGGCGGCCGAGAAGGCCGCGCAGGTCGACCCCGATACGTGGCGCGGAATCGAAAAATCGATTTTGCTCCAGACGCTCGACCATCATTGGAAGGAGCATCTTTCCACCCTCGATGCGCTGCGTCAGGTCGTGTTCCTGCGTGCCTACGCGCAGAAGCAGCCGATCAACGAATATAAGGCCGAGGCCTTCGCGCTGTTCGAGCGGATGCTGCAGAATATTCGCGAGGATGTGACGCGCACGGTCGCGCGGATCGACTTCCAGTTCCAGGAACCCGAGCCGATGCCGCTCCCGGAACTGCCCGACTTTCTCACCACCCACATCGATCCCTTCACCGGCGAGGACAACAGCGCCGATATCGATGGCGGCGACCTCGGGGTGATCGCGAACACGCTGCCTCCGATGCAGGCGCCGCGTCCCGATATGCCCGAGGGCGAGAATCCCTACGCCGGCCTCGATATCAGCCGCAACGCGCCATGCCCTTGCGGTTCGGGACGCAAATACAAGCATTGCCACGGGGCCTTGTGACACGCCTTTCCCGCCCGGGTCGCGGGCGGGAGAGGGCTCGGCCGCAAGACCCCCGCTGACGGCGACATGTGCGCCGGGCCGTCCACCGGTTCCGGCGGCTTGCCTTTTGTCGCTTGCTGGCCCAGTTCCAGCAGCGGAATGCAAAGAAGTTATCACTTTGCGCTTGCCGAGCGGACCGGGCTTGCGCGCGCCGAGCGCGAGCGGCTTGCAGCAATCGCGCCGGTGCGCAGCATCGCCGATGGGCAGTTCGTGCAGCACCAGGGCGACCCTGGCGACACGTTCTGGGTGGTCTGCGAGGGGCATGTCCTTGCCGGCCGTCATGCCGAGGACGGACGCTTCACCGCCTTTGCCGTGCTGGGGCCGGGCGACATGTTCGGCGAACTTGCCTTTTTTGCCGGCGTACCCCGCCAGGTCGACGCGATCGCGAGCGGACCTGCGAGGCTGATCGCGATCGACCGGCCGCTGCTGCGCCGGCTGATGGCGGAGGATATCGGCTGGGCCGAACTCCTGCTTCGCAGCCTGTCGCGCCAGCTTGCTGTCACGCTCGACATCATCGACGCCGAGCGGCGTCTGCCCACCGCCGACCGGCTTGTGCAGCTGCTCGCTGCGATGGCGGCAGACGCGCCCGATCGCAGCACGGTCCGCGCAACGCAGCAGCAGCTCGCGGATCTCCTCGGGGTCTCGCGTGTGACCCTCGGGGCAGCGCTTCGCGAGCTCACTGCGCGCGGGCTGGTCGAGCCGGGCTATGGCCGCATCCGTGTCGCCACCTCGCTTTCGCAGCGCAGCGGCGCTCGGTATAGTTGAGACGATATGGCGTTTGTCCGCTCCCTTGGTCTTTTCCTTGCCGCGCTCTTTCTCGCGCCGGCTGTGAGTGCCGCCGAACGCGGACCATTGGTGCTCGCCGCAGCGAGCCTCCAGGAATCCTTGAGCGAAGTCGCCGACGCCTGGGCGGCGGAGGGTCACGCTCGGCCCGTGCTCTCCTTTGCCGCCTCATCTGCTCTCGCCCGGCAGATCATCGCGGGCGCGCCTGCAGACCTTTTCCTCTCTGCCGACGAGCCCTGGATGGACAGGGTCGGGGCGGCGGGGCGCCTGCGGGCCGGAAGCCGCGCGGCCCTGCTCGGTAACCGGCTCGTGCTGATCGCGCCCGCGGCGAGCAAGGTGCGGCTGAAGGTCGCGCAGGGTTTTCCGCTCGCCCGCGTGCTTGGCGGCGGGCGGCTTGCTCTTGCCGATCCCGATGCGGTGCCGGCGGGCAAATATGCAAAGGCTGCGCTGACTTCGCTTGGCGTTTGGAGCGCGCTCGCAGGGCGGCTGGCCCCGGCTGAGAATGTCCGCGCCGCGATGGCGCTGGTCGAGCGGGGGGCCGCGCCGCTTGGCATCGTTTATGAAACCGACGCGAAGGCGTCGCGCGCCGTTCGCGTCGTGGGCGTCTTTCCGACCTCGAGCCACGCGCCCATACGCTATCCGATCGCCGTGCTTAAGGCGTCGCGGCATAGGGATGCAGCCGCATTTCGCTCCTTCCTCCTCTCGCGGCAGGCGCGCGCGATCTTCGCGCGCCACGGCTTTTCGGCGCCCTGATGCTCACGTCGGCCGAATGGAGCATTGTTGCGCTGTCGCTGAAGGTCGGCGGCGCCGCGGTGCTCGCAGCGCTGCCCCTGGCGTTTGCGCTCGCCTGGGTGCTTGCGCGCTACCGCTTTCCGGGGCGCCTCCTGCTCGATGGCCTCGTCCATCTGCCGCTCGTCCTGCCGCCGGTCGTCACGGGCTGGCTGCTGCTGCTCGCTTTCGGACCGCTGGGTCCGGCGGGACGCTGGCTTGAAAGCTGGTTCGGCCTGAGCCTGATGTTCCGCTGGACTGGCGCGGCGCTCGCGGCGGCGATCATGGCGCTGCCGCTGATGGTGCGCGCGATGCGCCTTTCGATCGAGGCGGTGGACCGGCGGTTTGAAGGGGCGGCGCGGACGCTCGGGGCAAGCTCCTGGCATGCTTTCTGGACGATCAGCCTCCCGCTTGCCTTTCCCGGCGTGCTCGCCGCGCTCGTGCTCGGCTTTGCGCGCTCGATCGGCGAGTTTGGCGCGACGATCAGCTTCGTGTCGAACATTCCGGGCGAGACGCGCACGCTCCCGCTCGCCATCTATTCGGCGCTTCAGATCCCGGGGTCCGAGACGATGGTGACCAGGCTTGCGCTCTTTTCGGTCGCGCTGTCGCTCGGGGCCGTGGTCCTTTCGGAATGGCTCGCTCGGCGCACGCCCGCGGGAAGACAGCAGCATGACGATTGATATCGACGTTGCGAAGCGGCGCGGCGAGCGGCTGATTTCCGCGCGCTTTACAGCGGGGCCGGGGCTTACCGCCCTCTTTGGCCCCTCGGGTGCCGGCAAGACCAGCCTTCTCGATATGGTCGCGGGACTGTTGCGGCCCGATCGCGGACATATCCGCATCGGCGCGCGCACGCTCTTTGGAGATGGCATCGACCTGCCTCCCGAGGCTCGGCGGGTCGGCTACGTCTTTCAGGACGGGCGTCTTTTCCCGCACCGGCGGGTGCGGGCCAATCTCCTTTACGGGCAGAGGATTGCACCGCCGACGAGCCGCTGGATGACCCTTGAAGAGGCGACGTCCTTCCTCGGCATCGGCCATCTGCTCGATCGCTGGCCAGGGAGCCTCTCGGGGGGCGAGGCGCAGCGCATCGCGATCGGCCGCGCGCTGCTTGCCGGACCCGAAATCCTGCTGATGGACGAGCCGCTTTCTTCGCTCGATGCCGCGCGGCGCGGCGATATCATGACGGTGATCGAGCGCATCCGCGATGAACTGAAGCTTCCGATTCTCTACGTGAGCCACGACCGCGACGAGGTCGATCGGCTCGCGACCAAAGTGATCGCGCTCGATGGCTGAGACCGACTTAAAGTTTCACTTGAAACCAGTTTTATGGTAGCGCGTTGCGCATGACGAATCCCGACACCCATGTCCACAACACGCCGCCGCCGGGCGCCGCGCCCGACTGGACGATTGCGCAGAACTGGGAGGCGTTCACCGCCGCCGAGCATGCGATGTGGGACCGCCTTTTTACGCGCCAGTCGGCGATGCTTCCCGGCCGTGCCTCGGAAGCCTTTTTGCGCGGTATCGACGTGCTCAAGCTCGAAAAGCCCGGCATTCCGGATTATCGCGAGCTCAATTCGCGCTTGATGGCGGCGACGGGTTGGCAGGTCGTCGCAGTGCCGGGCCTCGTCCCCGACGATGTCTTTTTCGATCATCTCGCCAACCGGCGCTTTCCGGCAGGCAATTTCATCCGCACGCCCGAGCAGCTTGACTATCTGCAGGAACCCGACGTCTTCCACGACGTCTTCGGCCATGTCCCGATGCTCGCCGACCCCGTGTTTGCCGATTATATGCAGGCCTATGGCGAGGGCGGGCTTCGCAGCCAGAAATTTGATGCGCTCAAACAGCTCGCCCGGCTCTACTGGTACACGGTCGAATTCGGCCTGATCCGGGAAGCGGGGGGTCTGCGCATCTATGGCGCGGGCATCGTGTCTTCCTATGCCGAGAGCGTGTTTGCGCTCGATTCACACAGCCCGAACCGCATCGGCTTCGATCTCGCGCGCGTGATGCGCACCGACTATCGGATCGACGATTTCCAGCAGAATTATTTTGTCATCGACAGCCTCGACCAGCTCCTCGATGTGACGGTCAATACCGACTTTGCGCCGCTTTACGCTTCGAACGCCGCGTTGCCGCCGATCCCGATCGCCGACATCCTGCCCGGCGACGAGGTGATCACGCGCGGTACGCAGGATTATGCGCTCGCCAAGAGCTCGTAAGCGCCTACCAGCTCCCGAAACTGGCGTCCGCCGGGTCCGACCGGTGGAAGGCGCGTTCCTTGCGCCGAAAACCATAGCGCCGGCGCTTGACGAGGAGCAGGCATGGCCATTCGGCACTTCCCCCGCGCGCTGCGAGGCGGAAGCCCTGCGCGCGATAGGCGGCGAGCACCGCCTCCATCTGGCGCGCGATCAGTCCGGCAAGAATGGCATGGCCGCCCGGGGCGGTGGCCGCGGCGATGTCGGGGGCGAGGGTGATCAGCGGTCCAGCGAGAATATTGGCGACGACGAGATCGTAGGGCGCGCGGTGGCGGATCGCGGGATGATCGGTTCCCGCTGCAACCGCGAGTGCGAGTTGCCCGCCGCCGCGGCCGAGCGGCACGGCGTTGATCACGGCATTGTCCCGCGTGACGAAAATGCTCGCGGGGTCGATGTCGGAGGCAATCACGCGCGCGCGGGGCCACAAGCGCACGGCCGCGAAGGCGAGGAGCCCCGTGCCGGTGCCGATATCGGCGATGTTGCGCGGCGCGGCGCCTCGGCGCGCCAGCCGATCGAGCATCGCAAGGCACCCCGCGGTGGTGTCGTGTCCGCCTGTACCGAAGGCCTGGCTCGCGTCGATCTGAAACGCTACCGCGCCGGGCGGCACATGGCCGGCATGGCTGCTCGTATGGACGAAGAAACGGCCGGCCTGGACGGGCTGGAGTCCCTGCTGGCTCAGCGTCACCCAATCTTCTTCGGGCAGCTCCTCGACCGTCGGCACGGCGCCCTTGGCGCTCGGGATCAGCGCGTGCAAGGTTTCGAGGAGGGCAGCACTGGGCGGCGCCTCGACATAGGCATCGAGCTGCCACTGGCCCGCTGCTTCGTCGACTTCGCGTGTTGCCACAACGGGCGCATCGGGAAGCGCGTCGAGCGAAGGCACTTCTCCCGAGAGCGCTTCGGCCTCATCGCGGGTGCAGGGGAGCGAGACGAGCCAGCTCATGATTTGTCTTCAGCCTCCTTGGCAAGGCGCACGTCGAGGCGCTCAGCGGCCCCCGAGGCATAGAGGCGGCAGGCGTCCCTATCCTCGAGCGCAGCGGCGCCCGAGAGACGCGCGAACAGGTTGCTTGCGGCAGGATGCGGGGTGACCAGTATGTCGCAGGGAAATGCGGACAGCTTTGCGAAGGTAGCGCGCAGCATGGCGACATAATCGGGGTGATCGGTGAAGCGGTAATCATCGGCCGACACGGCGCTCAGGCTGTCGATATAGGCAATGGTCCGGCAGTCGGCACCTTCGCACGACTTCCATGTCCAGCTGGTGCTCCCCGGCGTGTGGCCGGGCGTTGCGCGAAGCGTGAGTTCAAGCCCTGCAATCGGCAGCGTTTCGCCGTCCTGAAGTTCCCCAGACACGGCCACGCCGCGAAAAGGGGGGATCGCGCCGCGCTGCGGATCGCGTGGCCCGGGCTCGCCGCTCGTCAGGGCCTCGATGGCTTCGCGGCGCGCAAAAACCTGGGCGCCGGTGGCGTCCTGCAGCGCCCGAAGACCGCCCACATGGTCGAGATGCTCGTGGCTCGCGAGCAGAATGCGGACATTGTGGGGGTCAAAACCCAGCGCACGGATATTGGCGAGAATCTGGGGTGCGGCCGTCTCTGTCGCCGCGTCGATGAGCACAAGACCGCCCGGCGCGTCGATCAGCACCGCGGAAATGCCGCAGGTGCCGACATAATAGCTGTTGCCGAAAATTTTCGCGGGCGGCGCGGGGTCGCTCCAGCCCTCGCGGCCCTCGCACGCGGCGGCGAGCGCCTTGCCCGTGGCAGCAGAGGACGGGAAGGAGACTTCTCCAGTGGGCGCCGTGCAGCCTGCGAGCAGCAGCGCGGCGAGGAGAAGCGGCTTAGCGGACATAGCTTGCCCCGTTCACATCGAGCACGGCGCCGGTCATCGACGGCGGGGCTTGAAGGGCGCACCACCGGGCCATCTCTGCGACTTCCTCCGGCTCGGCGACCCGGCCGAGCGGGATATCGGCGAGCAATTTGTCGCCGCCGCGGCTCGCGAGATAGTCATCGGCCATGCCGGTCATGGTGAAGCCCGGGCAGATCGCAAAGGCAAGAATATTGTCGCGGGCATAGCCGCGCGCGATCGTCTTGGTCATGGCGACCATCCCCGCCTTCGACGCTGCATAGTGCCAGTGTGCAGGGCTGTCGCCGCGGTGCGCGGCGCGGCTTGCAATGTTGACGAGGCGTCCGCCCTCACAGCCCTCCAGCCAATGCTGCACGGCGAGACGGCAAAGCTGGGCGCTTGCGGTGAGGTTGATCTCAAGCGTGCGGTTCCATCCCGCAAGCCAATCGGCGTCGCTCTGGTCGATCGGATTTGCCTCGAACACCCCGGCGTTGTTGATCAGCACATCGATGCGGCCGCCGAGCCGGTCGAGGCTCGCGTTCCAGAGTCGGGGCGGCACGGCAGGGTCGGCAAGGTCGCCATCGGCGCTCGAAAGCGCGACGACCCGGTGATCGGGGGATTGAAGCGCCGCCGCGATCGCGGCACCGATGCCGCGGCTCGCGCCCGTGATGAGGATATGCCTGCTCATCCGCCGCGTTTAGCGGTGGGGGGGGCGCCGTGCCAAGGGCGTAAGTCGCGCTAGGCGACCCGGCGGCTGAACTCGCTCGCTGCCTGTTCGAGCGACTGGAGCCGCTCGCCCATCTTGGCGAATTTTTCGCTCAGCACGCTGATCTCGCCCGCGACTATCCCTGAATCGTTGCGAATGCTCGCGATCGTTGACGACATGGAGTCGGCGGCAAGCGCGGTTTCGTCGACCGCGGCGGTGATCGAGGTGACGGTCTGCGCCTGCGCATCCATCGCGTCGCGGATCCGCTCGGCCGACTGCTGGACCTCGACGATCGTCGCCTGGATCGACTGGTTGGCGCTCACCGCGCCCTTCGTTGCCTGCTGGATCGCGGTAATCTTGCCCGCAATATCGTCGGTCGCGCGCGCGGTTTCATTGGCGAGGCTCTTCACCTCCTGCGCAACCACCGCAAAGCCGCGGCCCGATTCGCCCGCACGCGCCGCCTCGATCGTCGCGTTGAGGGCGAGTAGGTTGGTCTGGCCGGCGATCTCGCGGATCAGCCCGAGGATCGACTCGATCGATTCGGCGTGGCGCGACAGCGCTTCGGACATCGCCACCGCTTCGCCCGCCTGTTCAGAGGCGCGCGTTGCGACCGCGGCCGAGGCCTCGACTTCGCTGCGTGCGTCCTCGATCGCGCGGATCAGGCCTGCGGCAGTCGACGCGGCTTCGCGCATCGCGATTGCCGACTGCTCGGAGGCCGCGGCGACCTCGCTGGTCTTTGCGATCATGCCCTTGGCGGCAAGGTCGGCCGATTCGGCCTGGATAGCAAGTTGCTGGCGCACCCCGTCGGTGTCCTGGACGAGCGTCGCGATCGAGCGGTCGAAATCGCCCGCGAGCGCCTGCCGCTCGCTCGAGACCGCGGCGCGCTCCAATTTCTCGGCATAGGTCTGCATGATGTCGATCTCGAGCAGGGCGAGGCGGTTGACCGCGCTCGTCAGCCGGACGATGCGCTCGGCGTCGCCGTCGCAGGCCCGGACGACATGCTCGATGGTGAGGCGGTGGCATTCGCCAAGGCACGACAGCACCGAGGCGAGGGGAACATTGACGCGCCGCGCCATATGCGTGTTCTGGCAGGCGATCGTCGCCGATTCCTGGCCCGCGGGATCGGAATATTTGATGAGCATATGCCGTGCGCTGCCGCGCACATAGGTTTCAAGAAGCTCGCCCTCGACCTTGCGGATATGGGGCAGCGCGTTGAAGGCGTTCCAATAGGCGCGCCCCAATTCTTCCTCATGGCCCGCCACGATCGCGGCAATATCCGCAGCGTCAGCGACGAGGCGGCCGTCGAGGTCGTAATAGAAAAAGCGATCGGCCATCAGCACCGGATCAATCTGCTGCTTATGAATCGGATTTTCCTTCACCATTTCCCGTCCCCCGAAGCCATGATCTCGACGCGCGGCGGCTGCCGCCCTCTTGCGTCCGAAAAACTGGTGAACGCGATATGCTGCAATAAGGGTAAATTGCGCGTTAACCCGGCGCCCGCGAATTTGGTGAGCGCGGCAGGCCCGTGAGCGCTATACATCGGGGGTTCAGGGCGGCTATTGGTTGCAGGTGAAACCGGTTGGAGACGCGGTCATGATCATCGGTACCCCCAAGGAAATCAAGAATCACGAATATCGCGTCGGGCTGACGCCGGAAAGCGCGCGCGAGCTCGTCGTGCACGGTCACCGGGTGCTGGTGGAAACAGGGGCGGGCGAGGGGATCGGCGCGCGCGATCGCACCTATGAGGATGCAGGCGCCGAAATTGTCGCGAGCGGCGCGGAAATTTTCGGCTCCGCCGATATGGTGGTGAAGGTGAAGGAGCCGCAGGCTGCGGAACGGGCGATGCTTCGCGCCGGCCAGATCCTCTATACCTATCTTCATCTCGCGCCCGACCCTGAGCAGACGCGCGACCTGATGGGGTCGGGCGCCGTGTGCATCGCCTATGAAACGGTCACGAGCCCGCATGGCGGGCTGCCGCTTCTAAAGCCGATGAGCCAGGTTGCAGGGCGCATGTCGATCCAGGCGGGAGCGACGGCGCTCGAAAAGGCGCATGGCGGGCGCGGGGTGCTCCTCGGCGGCGTCCCGGGCGTAGCGCCGGGGAAAGTCTGCATCATCGGCGGCGGCGTCGTGGGCTTCAATGCGGCGCAGATGGCAGCCGGGCTCGGCGCAGACGTCACCATCCTCGATCGCGATCCCGAAGTGCTCGAACGTGTTGGCACATTTTTCGAATCGCGGGCAAAAACCCGCTTTTCGAACCGCGCAAACCTCGCCGAATGCGTCGCCGAAGCTGATCTCGTCATCGGCGCGGTGCTGATCCCGGGTGCCGAGGCGCCCAAGCTTGTCACCCGCGACATGCTGAAGACGATGCGCCCCGGATCGGTGCTCGTCGACGTTGCGATCGACCAGGGCGGCTGCTTCGAGACGAGCCACGCGACGACGCACGATGATCCCACCTATGTCGTCGATGGCATCGTCCATTATGCGGTCGCCAATATGCCGGGCGCGGTCGCGCGAACGAGCACTTATGCACTCAACAATGTCACGCTGCCGCACGCGCTGCGCATCGCGGACCTCGGTTGGAAGGAAGCGCTCAGCCGCGATGCGCATCTTGCGCAGGGCTTGAACGTTTGGAATGGGAAGGTGACGTTCGAGGCGGTAGCCGAAGCGATCGGAACGGACTATGTGCCTGTCGACCAGGCGTTACGTTGAGCAAGGAACAGAGAAGACCGATGACGGACCAAGGCCAGCCGAATCCTCCCCCGCCCCAAGAAGAAGAGAATGAAGTCCTCCGCGCCGCACGCGAGCTCCAGGCGCAGAAGGAAGCCGCCGACAGGGCCGAAGCCGCCGACAAGGAGGCTGCAGCGAAGATCAACCGGAAGCGCGGCTGGAAAACCGCAGCCGCCGGAATCGGCATCGGATCCGCTGCCGTTCTGGCGGCGCTGCTCTACGCGAACCGCGACAAGAACAGGTAGCGCCTCGGGCGCTGCCTCGGCCGCCGGCCTGAAATCTTCATCTTCATCTGCCAAGGCAATTGCATATCGCGGCAGGAAGGCTTAACCGGCCCCCATCGACCGGATAGAGTCATGAAGATACGGGGCTGATATGGCTGAAAGGGAACCGGGCGGGCGACCGCTCTCTCCGCACCTCGGAGTATATAAATGGGCACCGTCGATGGCGGTCTCGATCTTCCATCGCATAACCGGCGACGGACTCGCGATTGCCGGGGTGCTCCTTTTCCTCTGGTGGCTTTGCGCGATTGCCGCGGGGCCCGAGGCCTATGCCGCCTTTGTTGCCTGCGTCTGGCACGATCCGGACGCCGGGTCCTTCCATCAGGTCACCAACATTCTTGGAAAAATCGTCCTTGTCGGTTTGACCTGGGCGTTCTTCCAGCATCTTTTCTCGGGCATTCGCCACCTCGTTCTCGACACGGGTGCGGGCTACGAGCTCAAGACCAATCGGCTCTGGTCGATCCTCGTCTTTGTCGGCGCGATCCTTTCGACCGCGGCGGTCTGGCTCTACATCGCGAAGGAGGCGCTTCATGGGTAACGGAACGCGTCTCGGCCGCGTGCGCGGGCTCGGCTCGTCGCACCATGGGACCGGTCATTGGCTGCAACAGCGGCTGACCGCGCTGGGCAATCTGCTGCTCGTCACCTGGCTCTTTGTCAGCCTCGTTCGGCTACCGCTCGCCGATCATGGCGCCGTTGCGCGCTGGGCGTCCAACCCGACCGTCGCGCTCGGCCTGATCCTGCTCATCATAAGCGTTTTCTGGCACTTCCGCCTCGGACTGCAGGTGATGATCGAAGATTATGTTCATGGCGAAGCGACGCGATTGCTGGCGCTTGTCATTTTGAATTTCTACGCGATCGGCGGCGCGGCCTTCGGGATCTTCGCGATCGTGCGCATCGCGCTGGCGCCCGCTGCGCTCGGCCCGGGGGGCATGTGAGATGAGTGAAGCCTACAAGATTATCGACCATATTTACGACACCGTCGTCGTGGGGGCGGGTGGCTCAGGGCTGCGCGCCACCATGGGCAGCGCCGAGGCTGGCTTCAAGACCGCCTGCATTACCAAGGTGTTTCCCACCCGCAGCCACACGGTCGCGGCCCAGGGCGGCATCGCGGCAAGCCTTTGCAACAACACGCCCGATCACTGGCAGTGGCACATGTACGACACCGTCAAGGGCTCCGACTGGCTCGGCGACCAGGACGCGATCGAATATATGGTGCGCGAGGCGCCGGCGGCGGTCTACGAGCTGGAACATGCGGGCGTGCCGTTCAGCCGCAACGCGGACGGCACCATCTATCAGCGCCCCTTTGGCGGCCATATGCAGAATATGGGCGAAGGCCCGCCGGTGCAGCGCACCTGCGCCGCGGCCGACCGCACGGGGCATGCGATGCTCCACGCGCTCTACCAGCAGAGCCTCAAATATGACGCGGACTTCTTCATCGAATATTTCGCGCTCGACCTGATCATGGAAAATGGCGTGTGCCGCGGCGTGGTCGCGCTCTGCCTCGAGGATGGCAGCATCCACCGCTTCCGTTCGCAGGCGGTTGTGCTTGCGACCGGCGGCTATGGCCGCTGCTATTTTACCGCGACCTCGGCGCACACCTGTACGGGCGATGGCGGCGGCATGGTGCTGCGCGCAGGGCTGCCGCTGCAGGACATGGAGTTCGTTCAGTTCCACCCGACCGGCATCTACGGCGCGGGCGTTCTCATCACCGAGGGCGCGCGCGGAGAGGGCGGCTACCTCACCAACTCCGAAGGCGAGCGCTTCATGGAACGCTACGCCCCGTCGGCGAAGGACCTTGCCTCACGCGACGTCGTGTCGCGCTCGATGGCGCTCGAGATCCGCGAGGGCCGCGGCGTCGGTCCGCACAAGGATCATATCTATCTTCACCTCGATCACATCGATCCCAAGGTGCTGGCGGAACGCCTGCCCGGCATCACCGAAAGCGGCAAGATCTTCGCCGGTGTCGACCTCACCCGCGCGCCGCTCCCCGTGGTGCCGACAGTCCATTACAATATGGGCGGCATCCCGACCAACTATCATGGCGAAGTCGTGACGCTGAAGGACGGCAACCCCGAGCATGTGGTGCCCGGCCTCTTTGCCGTCGGCGAGGCGGCGTGCGTGTCGGTCCACGGCGCCAATCGCCTCGGTTCGAACAGCCTCATTGACCTTGTCGTCTTCGGCCGCGCGACCGGGCATCGCCTCAAGGAACTGCTGAAGCCCGGCGCGGCGCAGGCGCCGCTGCCGAAGGACAGCGCCGACCTCGCGCTCGGCCGCCTCGACCATTTCCGCAATGCAAATGGCGGTTCGCCGACCGCGGAGATTCGCACCGAGATGCAGCGCGCCATGTCACAGCACGCGGCGGTGTTCCGCACCGACGACCTGATGGCCGAGGGCAAGGAAAAGCTCGCCAGGACTTATGCGCGGATGGAGGACATTCACGTCACCGACCGCGGCCTCATCTGGAACACCGACCTTGTCGAAACGCTCGAACTCGACAATCTGATCGCGCAGGCGACGGTGACGATGCACTCGGCGTTCAACCGCAAGGAAAGCCGCGGCGCTCACGCGCACGAGGATTTCCCGAACCGCGACGATGCGAACTGGATGAAGCACACGGTGAGCTGGTTCGACGGCTGGGGCGGCAAGGGCGGCGGCGTAACGCTCGATTACCGCCCGGTCCACGAATATACGCTCTCGGACGACGTCGAATATATCAAGCCGAAGGCGCGGGTCTACTGATCCCGCGCCTTTTGGGCGGCTCTTCTTTCGGCGATGCGGGGATGAAGGCTGCGGGCTGATGCAAAGCCTTGCGGCTTTGACGCGGCGCGTGGGGCTAATCGCCGAAAAGGCTCTTCATCGGATCGAGATCGGAAAAAGGCTGATCGACTTCGAGGCCCATGAGCCATAATTTCTGGCACGCGATCAGGAAGAACATGATCGCGATCGTCCAGACGATCACCGTCTTGATGATCTGCCAGCGCCGCGCTTCATAGGCGGCGCGGGCGCGTGCCTGGTGATCAATGCCCAGTTCGCCTTCGAACTCGGCAACGAGCTGCGCGCGGCGGGTGCGCGAGATATTCGCCACGCCCGCGGCACCTGGTTCCCCTATCGAACGGCGAGTCGCCATGAAATCCCACCCTTGCGCCCGGTTCTGTCGTACTTCGCACATTAGGGGAAAGCCCCTGACAAAGCGTTAATTGCCGCCCGGAAGATCGACCCCGACAAGCTTTGTGCGCCCGGTGGCTCCGCGCAGGAGCGTCAGGTCGCGGCGCGCGCAGCCGAGCGCTGCGGCGAGAAGTTTCAGCACCGCCTCATTTGCAGCGCCATCGGCTGGAGGGGCGGTCACGCGCACCTGCACAATCCCGTCCGCGATGGCGACAGCATCGCGGCTCGCGCCCGGCGTGACGCGCAGTTCAAGCTTCCCCGATGATGCGGCGAGTGCGCGCAGCGCCTCGGTCAGCGCCGGGTCGGGCCGGTATTTCAGAGGGTGATGACCAGCTTGCCGACCGCGGTGCGATCGCCGAGCTTCGCGATCGCCTTCCCGCCGTCCTCGAGCGCGAAGGTTTCGGTGACCCGCGGGCTGATCTTGCCCTGTTCCCAAAGCTGGAACAGGCGCGCGATATTGGCGCGGTTGCGCACCGGCTCACGCGCGACGAAGGCGCCCCAGAAGACACCCGCGACATCGCAGCTCTTGAGGAGCGTCAGGTTGAGCGGCAGGCGCGGGATGCCCGCGGGGAAGCCGACGACAAGATAGCGACCCTCCCATGCGATCGAGCGCAGTGCGGGTTCGGCATAATCGCCGCCGACGGCGTCGTAGACGAGGTTGGCGCCGTTCGGCCCCACCGCTTCCTTGAACTTGTTCGCAAGGTCTTTCGACTGGTCCTTGTCGAACGGCTGGCGGCCATAGACGACCACCTCGTCGGCGCCTGCCGCGCGCGCGATCTGGGCCTTTTCCTCGCTCGAAACGCCCGCGACGACCCTCGCGCCAAACGCCTTGCCGAGTTCGACCGCCGCGATACCGACGCCGCCCGATGCGCCGAGAACGAGCAGCGTATCGCCCTCCTTGATATGACCGCGATCGACCAGCGCGTGAATGGAGGTGCCATAGGTCATCAGGAGCGATGCGCCTTCGGCAAAATCATGGCCCTCGGGCAGGTGATAGGCATTGTGCACGCCGACGGCGACGGCCTCCGACATGCCGCCGTTGCCGCAGCCCGCAATCACGCGGTCGCCGACCTTGAACTCGGTGACGCCTTCACCGATCTCGGCGACGAGCCCTGCCACCTCGCCGCCCGGCGCGAAGGGGCGCTCGGGGCGAAACTGATATTTGTCCTCGATGATCAGCACGTCAGGGAAGTTGACCGCGCAGGCCTTGACGTCGATGACGATCTGCCCCTTGCCCGCGGTCGGGCGCGGCAGTTCGCCGAGCGTCAGCGTCTCGGGGCCGCCGGTCGCGGTCGACAGAAGAGCCTTCATCATCGTCTCCTTTTATTCAGATTATCAGACGGCAGGCCGCATCCACGGCCGCTCGGCATCGAGGGTCTTTTCATAGGCGTCTATGGCCGCGCCGCTTTTCTCGGTCAGCGAAATCTCGTCGAGCCCTTCGAGCAGGCACATCTTGCGAAACGGGTCGATTTCAAAGGTGAAACGGTCCTGGAAGGGCGTCGTTACGGTCTGCGTGTCGAGATCGACATGGATGGGATCGGTCGCTGCGACTTCCATCAATCGGTCGATCGCAGCCTGCGGGAGCACGACCGGCAGGATGCCGTTCTTGACCGCATTGCCCGAGAAGATGTCGGAATAGCTCGGCGCGATCACGACGCGGATGCCGAGATCGCCGAGCGCCCATGCCGCGTGCTCGCGGCTCGAGCCGCAGCCGAAATTGTCGCCCGCGATGAGGATCGGTGCGCCCCTGTATTCGGCCCGGTCGAAGAGATTGTCGGGGTCGGCGCGAAGGCTCTCGAACGCGCCGCGTCCCATGCCCTCGCGGGTCGTCGTCTTCAGCCAGTGCGCAGGAATGATGACGTCGGTGTCGACATTCTTGAGTCCGAGCGGAATCGCGCGGCCCTCGACCTTTTCCAGCGGGGTCATGCCATCAACTCCCTGACGTCAGTGAGCTTGCCGGTCACCGCTGCCGCCGCGGCCATCGCGGGGCTGACGAGGTGGGTACGCGCGCCGGGCCCCTGGCGGCCGACGAAATTGCGGTTGCTCGTCGATGCACAGCGCTCACCGGTGGGCACCTTGTCGGGGTTCATCGCAAGGCACGCCGAACAGCCTGGCTCGCGCCATTCAAGACCCGCCTCGATGAAAATGCGGTCGAGCCCTTCGGCCTCGGCCTGCCGCTTCACGAGACCCGAGCCGGGGACGACGATCGCCCATTTGACGTTCGGGGCCTTTTTGCGGCCCTTGATGACCGCAGCGGCGGCGCGCATGTCCTCGATGCGGCTGTTGGTGCAGCTGCCGATGAAGATATTCTCCACCGGCACGTCCTGCATCCGCATACCCGGTTCAAGCCCCATATAGGCAAGGCTCTTGGCAGCGGCGGTCTGTTTGGAGGGGTCGGCGAAGCTTGCAGGATCGGGGACAACGCCGGTGATCGGCACGACATCCTCGGGGCTCGTACCCCATGTCACGCTCGGCGCGATGTCCGCAGCGTCGATCACGACCACCTTGTCGTAGGTCGCGCCGGGATCGGTCGCGAGGCTTTTCCAATAGGCGACCGCGGCGTCCCAGTCGGCACCCCTCGGCGCATAGGGCCGGCCCTTGAGATAGGCGAAGGTCGTCTCGTCGGGTGCGATCAGCCCGGCGCGCGCTCCGCCCTCGATTGCCATGTTGCTGATCGTGAGGCGACCCTCGATCGACAGCGCGCGGATGGCGCTGCCCGTATATTCGATGACATGGCCTGTCCCGCCTGCGGCGCCGATCGTGCCGGTGATGTGGAGAATGATGTCCTTCGCGCTGACACCGGGGCCGATCTCGCCCTCGACGCGGACTTCCATCGTCTTTGCAGGCTGGAGCAGCAGCGTCTGCGTCGCGAGCACATGCTCGACCTCGCTCGTTCCAATGCCGAAGGCGAGCGCGCCGATGCCGCCGTGGCAGGCGGTGTGGCTGTCGCCGCAGACGATCGTCGCGCCGGGCAGCGAAAAGCCCTGCTCGGGTCCGACCACGTGAACGATGCCCTGTTCGGGCGCGACCGCGTCGATATAGCGAATGCCGAAATCGGGCGCGTTCGTCTCGAGCGCTGCAAGCTGCGCTGCACTCTCGGGATCGGTGATCGGCAGCTTGTTCCCCGCCGCATCGAGCCGCGCTGTAGTCGGCACATTATGATCGGGCACCGCAAGCGTGAGATCGGGCCGGCGCACCGTGCGACCGCTTGCGCGAAGGCCTGCGAACGCCTGCGGGCTCGTCACTTCATGGACGAGGTGCCGGTCGATGAAGATCAGGCAGGTTCCGTCGGGACGCCGTTCGACGACGTGCGCGTCCCAGATCTTTTCATAGAGAGTGCGGGGCCGAGTCATGCCGTCCACTTAAGCCGGTTGCATAACAATGCAAGCCAGTGGCGGAAGGAAACGAAATTTTCGGTCGCGGGGCGTGCGCGATTTCGATTTCGCCGCGCGGGATTGCGGAAGGAGGGTGCGCCGGGAAGAGGAGCGGTCTATACTCTGGCCATGTCGACCGCCGCCATCCTTTTCCTTGTTCTTGCCAGCGTTGCGGCGATGGAGGGCGTCGCCTGGGCGAGCCACAAATATATCATGCACGGCTTCGGTTGGGCATGGCACCGCGATCACCACGAGCCGCACGATGGCGTGCTCGAGAAGAATGACCGCTTCGCACTTGCGGGCGCCGCGATGAGCATTTCAATGTTCGCCTTGGGCAGCCCGATGATCATGGGCGCCCGTGCGTGGGAGCCGGGGACGTGGATCGGGCTCGGCATTCTCTCTTACGGCATCCTCTACACGCTCGCGCATGACGGCCTCGTCCACCAGCGCTGGTTTCGCTGGGTGCCGCGGCGCGGCTACGCAAAGCGGCTCGTCCAAGCGCACAAGCTCCACCATGCGACTTTGGGCAAGGAAGGCGGGGTCAGCTTCGGCTTCCTCTTCGCGCGCGATCCCGCGGCACTGAAGGCCGAGCTCAAGGCGCAACGTGAGGCGGGGGTCGCCGTCGTGCGCGAGGCCCTTGCGGAATAGCGACGGTCAGGCTTTGCGGTAATCCGCAGTGATCACGCCCGCTGCCGCCAACTCGGCTTCGTGGCTTTCCTCGCGCCAGCTTTCGGTAAGGGCCTGTGCTTCCCACTCCTGCATCGCGGGATGGGCGAGCATCGCTGTGACCCAGGCCTCTCCGGCGCCGACGTCGAGACCATAGGTGCGGATTCGGAAAGCCACGGGCGCAAAGAAGGCATCGAGGGCACTGAAGGTCGCGCCCGCAAGCCACGGCCCGCCGAAACGCGCAAGTCCGTCTTCGAACATCTCGCGGATCCGCCCGACGTTGGCCTTCAGTGCATCCGACATCGGCTTGGGCTGCACGCGAACGCCAACGTTCATCGTGCAATCGTTCCTCAGTGCGCCAAATCCGCTGTGCATCTCGCAGACAGCGCATTGCGCAAAAGCGCGTGCGTCGGGATCGCTCGGCCAAACGCCATCGTGCCGGTCGGCAAGATAGAGGGTGATACCGAGCGAATCGTAAATTGTCCGCTCACCGTCGATCAGCGCGGGCACTTGTCCAGTGGGAGAAAAGCTACGGAAGGCGTCGTAGTTGACGGGCTGCGTAAAAGGCTCGATCCGGTCCTCGAACGCGATTTCGAGCCCTTTCATCAGCACCCAGGGTCGCAGCGACCAGCTCGAATAGTTGCGGTTGGCGGTGATCAGCTCGTACATGGGAAGCCCCCCTTCGCATTGCTTTCAGCCCGCCGATGGCCTCGCACGCCTTGCAGCCACATCCTCTTTGACCTTCGGCAATTCACGAAGGTCGAGCCAGCGCGCATCTTCGCGCTTGTGATAGCTGTCGAACACGGCGAATGGGATGCGAAACGGGAAGCCCCAGTCGCTGTTCCACATGGCCACCACGCCGGTACGGGTCGCCGGTTCGAACATCATCGTGGCGCGGTAGCCTGAAACCGCGCCCGAATGGCCTTCAACCCTGCGCCCCTCATAGCTGAAGCTCCGCCAGCCGAGACCATAGCCTGCATCGCTCGTCGCCTGACGCAGCGCGCCCCCGTAAAGGCGCGCGGTATTGACCCGCGGGCGGTGAGCGATTTCCAAGACAGCTTTTGGCAGCACCTCGGGGCGCGTGCCCATCATCGCCTGCATCCAGCGCGCAAAATCGACAATATCGCTTTCGACCCCTGCGGCGGCGGGAACGCGCCAATAGGATTCCTTGAGCGGCAGGATCATCCGCCCGCGATGCGGTTTCGCCCAGTCCTTCGCGCCCGTCAGCCGCTCCATTCCGAACCCGGCGCTCACCATGCCGAGCGGGAGGAAGAGCCGCTCACTCACCGCATCGGGAAAGGCCTTTTGCGCTGCCTCGCCCAATATTTCGCTCGCCGCATCGAAAGCGATATTCTGGTAGGTGTGGCAGGTACCCGGTTCGCACTGCAGCGGTGCATCGACAAGGTTTGCGCGCAGGAGCGCGGGATTCTGCCCGTTTTCGAGCCGGTCGTCGTAGGCATTCTTGGTGAGGCCCGTACGCTGGGCGAGCAATTGATCGAGCGTGACACGCGCTTCGGCGCCGCCCGGGAGATGGAGCGACGTGCGCCAGGCGGTGATGGGGCGGCCGAGCTCGATCGTCCCGTCGCGCGCCATCGCGGCGGCGAGAACGCCGGTCGCGGTCTTGGAAACCGAGGCCCAGCGAAAGAGGGTTTGCGGCGTGACCGGCGCCCCGGTTGAGCGGTCGGCGACGCCGTAGGTGCGCACGAAGCGCAACTTCCCGTCCTCCACCACCGCAACCGCAAGCCCCGCCATTTCGGGACGGCGTGAAAGGTCGGTCAATTGCCGGTCAATCGCCTCGTAATCGACCCGCCCGCGCCATTCGGCCGGCGTGTCGGGCAGGTCCTCCGGAGCGTTCATCGGTATCGCGATGCTCGCGAGCGGCTGGCTGCCGCCCGAGGCGTGAAGACCAAACCAGCCAAGACCCAGAGCGGCGAGCGCAACGGGAGCAAGAAGGAGCCGCAGAGCGGACTTGTTGGGTGATCGCGACCTCATATTTGGTCGCCCTCTTAGCCGCGACTTTCCCCGCCGTCACCCCCAAGGAGACGGCAGGATGGATGAACGGGTCAAGCGGGTCCCTGCGCCGCGCGGCGATTCAATGGCGCGAACACAGGCGTCCGGGTCAGGCTGTCTCGAGCGCCGTCTCATATCTGGCGGTCGTCTTCGCCGCGACCTCCTCGGCCGTCACGCCGGGCGCCAGCTCGATAAGCTTGAAAGGGCTTGCATGATCGTCGCGCTTGAAGACCGCAAGGTCGGTGACGATCATGTCGACGACATTTTTCCCGGTGAGCGGAAGCGTGCATTCGGGAATGAACTTGGGGCTACCGTCTTTCGACACATGCTCCATCACCACGATGATCTTCTTCACCCCTGCAACCAAGTCCATCGCGCCGCCCATGCCCTTGATCATCTTGCCGGGCACCATCCAGTTGGCAAGGTCGCCATTCTCGGCGACTTCCATGCCGCCGAGCACTGCAAGGTCGATGTGGCCGCCGCGGATCATCGCGAAGCTCTGCTCCGACCCGAAATAGGCGGTCTGGGGCAGTTCGCTGATCGTCTGCTTGCCGGCATTGATGAGGTCGGGATCCTCTTCGCCCTCATAGGGGAAGGGGCCGATCCCGAGCATGCCGTTTTCCGACTGGAGCGTCACCGTCATGCCCGCGGGCACATGATTGGCGACCAGCGTTGGAATACCGATGCCAAGGTTGACATAATAGCCGTCTTCCAGCTCCCTGGCGGCGCGCGCCGCCATGTCGTCACGGGTCCAGCCCTTTTTTTCGTCGGCCATTATTTCGGCTCCCAATGGGTGTCGGAGGGGAAAAGATCATCCCAGCCCAGCCGGTCCCACGGACCATAGACGGGGTTGGGAAAGAGAAACCAGCCCTGGTTCCAGAGCGCGGAAGCGGCAGGGCCGGTCGCGAGCGCGATCCGCGCTCCCGGCGCCAGCGTCTTCTCATTGAATTGCTGGCTGAAGTCGCCGAGCTGGTCGCCCGCCATCGCGATCACGCAAAATTTCGAGGCGATCGCGGCGCGGCGCCCATCCTTGCTCGATCCGCCGGCATCGTCGCCCGCTAGGAACAAGGTCTCACCATGCTTGAACTCGCCGAGGCCCGCCGCCCGCAGCGTTGCTTCGGCGCCCTCGGCATTGGCGGCGAGACGGTTGGTATTGGCAACCACGGTGACGCCCACGGCGCGTAGCGCGTTCACCATCTCGGCGGTCCCGGGCATCGCCTTGGCAGCGCCGGCGCCCGTCTTTTCCCAACTGTCCCAGATCTTGGGATCAAAGGCGATACCGCGCTCGGCCATGTAGCGCGTCGCGCCGAGGTTCCAGATCAACGTCTCGTCGGCATCGAACACCGCCGCGAAAGGCTTGTCGCCGCAAGGCTCAAAGCGCGGCGCCTCGATGCGCGCACCGGGCGCGAGGATGACGCTGTCCTGCGGCCGCTGCTTGACCCGCTCCCTCACATAGTCAGCGATCCGGATATTGACCGCACGCACGGCGATTTCGGCCTCGGCCGAGCCATAAAGATATTGAAGCGCGGTAGCCGGCGTTGCCGGTTCGCCGGGGGCGACGGGCGCGGACGCGAGGGAGTTTCCTCCCGTGCTCGCGCAGCCGGCAAGAAGGAGGCCAAGCGACAGGGCGAGGGCGCGCTTCACGCGGCTTCCCGCGGCCGCACGGTGCGGAACTCGATCTTCTTGTCATAGGGCGCGCCGAGAACGAGCCGCTTCACATAGATGCCCGGCAAATGAATGGCGTCGGGGTCGAGGCTCCCGACGGGAACAATCTCTTCGACCTCTGCGACGCAGATCTTCGCCGCGGTCGCCATCGGCTGGTTGAAGTTGCGCGCGGTCTTGCGGAAGATGAGGTTCCCGCTCTCGTCTGCTTTCCAGCCCTTGATGATCGCAAGGTCTGCAAAGATGCCGCGTTCGAGGATATAGTCCTCGCCGTCGAACGAGCGGACTTCCTTGCCCTCGGCGACCGCAGTGCCGACGCCGGTCCTGGTGTAAAATCCCGGAATACCCGCGCCGCCAGCGCGGCAGCGTTCCGCGAGCGTACCCTGCGGGCAGAATTCGACCTCGAGTTCGCCTGCGAGATATTGCCGCTCGAATTCCTTGTTCTCGCCGACATAGGAGGAGATCATCTTCCTGATCTGGCGCGTGCGCAGGAGCTTGCCGAGCCCTTCGCCGTCGACGCCGGCATTGTTGCTCGCGATGGTGAGGTCCTTGACCCCGGAGTCCCGGATCGCGTCGATCAGCCGCTCGGGTATGCCGCAAAGGCCAAAGCCACCAGCGCAAATCTGCATTCCGTCGAAGAGGATACCCTCAAGAGCTGTCGCTGCGTCGGGATATCGCTTGTTCGCCATGACTCGGCCTCCTGCCATTGATGCTGCGACATTGGCCGATCCGACATATCAATTCTAATCATAGTGTTTTTAGATTATCGATAAGCGATGTCGATCAATCGAATCGCGCTTTATCATCTCGAAACGCTGCTGTGGATCGACCGGCTCGGCACCTTCTCGGCTGCCGCGGAGCGCCTCAACACGACCCAGCCTGCCGTTTCGGCGCGAATGCGCGAACTCGAGCAGCGGCTCGGCACGACGCTCTTCCGCCGCGACGGGCGCACGATGTCGCTCACCCCGGCGGGGCGAAAGCTCGTGCGCGACTGCGCGCCGCTGCTTCGCGACATGGAGAGCGCGTTGCTTGGGAGCGGCGGTTTCGCCGAGGCGAGCGGCGTGGTCCGGATCGGCGCGGGAGAAATTGCAGCGGCAAGCTGCCTTCCGCCCTTCGTTGCTGCGCTAAAGGAGGAGATGCCGGGGGTTGGGCTCGAGATCGAGATCGACCTCACCGCCAACCTGATCCAGCAATTGCTCACGGGGCGCACCGACATGGCCTTCGCCGCGGGTCCCGTTGCGCATCCCGCGCTCACCTCGCGGCCCATCGGCCGGGTGGCGCTCCTCTGGCTCGCCAGTCCCGCGGTGGCAGCGGCCTTCGATGCGGGCGGCGAGGCAGCGCCCGTCTCGGTCTGGTCGCTCGCGAGCCATTCACCAATCCACGGCCGGATGCGCGACGCAATCGACGCCTCACGCATCGCGCCGCGTTCCTTGAACCTTTGCAACAATGCCCGGATGATGATCGACATCGCGCTCGCAGGTGGCGGGATCGGAATTTTTCCCGAGCCGATGGTCCGCGCCGAAGTTGCACGCGGCGCGCTTGTTGGGCTCGCCGGAATGCCGCCGCCCGCGCCGGTCGAATTCCATGTCGCGATGCGCGTCGCCGATACCGAACCCGTTTTGGTGCGCATCTTCGAGCAGGCTGCGCGGCTCAGTATCGCGCCGGCAATTGACGCTGGTCAATGAATCGCCGCGAGCTGCGGTGCAGTCTTCCGCCTATCATATGGCAAAGGAGGCACGCATGCGCTCGATTCTCGTTCATGCCGATAAGGACGCCGCTTTCGAGGGACGGCTCCAGACCGCGCTCGATCTCGCCCGAAAATTCGAGGGGCATGTCACGCTGCTGATCGCAACGCCGCTGCGCCAGTTCGTCAGTTTCGATCCCTTTGGCGGCACCTATTTTGCTGCCGAGGCGCTCGCGGCGGCGCAGGCTGAGGATCTGGCGCTCGAAAGCCGCCTTGCCGAGCGCCTCGCGGACGAGGACGTGCCCTGGGACATCGCAATGGCCGATGGCGACGTCGCAGGCGCGCTCGCCGGCGCTGCAACCTTCGCCGATCTTGCCATCGTCAGCCTGCCGGCAGGAGAAGGCGAGGGGCGGGGCGACCTGCCGCTGCTCGCAGGCGACGTGGCCCTCGCGGCATCGGTGCCCGTTCTCGCCCTGCCGCGCGAGACAAAGTCGTTCGCTCCTGAAGGATCCGTGATGGTCGCCTGGAATGGCAGTACGCAATCGGCCCGCGCCCTCCGCGCGGCGCTTCCTCTTCTTCAGGAACGCGCGGTGACCCTCGTGACGGTCGATGAGGAGGATGGCGATAAAGACGGCTTCCCCGCGACCGACGCGCTCCGTTACCTGTCGCGCCACGACATCCACGGAGAGCTCAAGACCGTCGCCCGCAGCGCCGAAAGCGTCGGCGAGCAGCTTGTCGCCGAAGCGGCGGCCCTCGGCGCGGGGGTCATCGTCACGGGAGCCTTTGGCCGCAGCCGTCTGCGCGAGACGCTCTTCGGGGGCGTGACGCGGCACCTCCTGTCGCACAGCCGGACGCCGCTGCTCCTTGCGCACTAAAGTCTAGGGCAGCGGCATCTCCAGCGCCGCGGAGAGATCGGCGAGCGCCTGCTCGCCGCTCGTCACCTTGATCGCGTGCATGCCGAGCATGGCAGCGGGTTTGCAGTTGATGCCGAGGTCGTCGAGATAGATGCAGTCGGCCGGTGCAACGCCAAGCGCGTCGCACATCATCCGGTAGATCGCAGGGTCGGGTTTGCGTACCCCGACCTTGCTCGACTCGAGGACATGATCGAAGCGCTCCATGATCGCTGCAATCTCGGCCGCGGCGCTGTCGCTGCGCGCCATGCCCGCGCCCTTGCCCGACGGGACGTTGTTGGTGATGCACCCGATCGCGAACCCGCGCGACTTCAGCGTATCGAGCGCTGAAACCATTGCCGGGCGTACGGCACCGGCGAGCACCGCGAGCACCGCCTCGCCCTCAAGCTCGTGCCCCAGCGCGCGGGCCTCGGCAGCGAAGGTGCGATCGAAGGCCGCAGCGTCGATCTCGGCGCGCTCGAACCTTGCCCAGGCATTGCTGTCGGGGTCGCGCGCATTGACCTGGCGCACGAAGTCGCGCGGCAGGCCGCGCTCTTCTTCCAACCTGTTGAACGCCTCGAAGGGTGAGGCGGTGATGACGCCGCCGAAGTCGAAAATAACCGTGGTGAAGCTCATGGCGCGATCAATAGTCCTGTCTTGGGGTCCGCCGCGCCCGACAGCATTTCGAGATAGGCGTCAAGCGCCGCTGCGCCGCCCGCGCGCGTATCGGGGCGCGCGAGCCGGGGCGCGACATCCATGAAGCCGAGCCATGCCTCGCCCATTTTCTGTCCGAAGGCACTGCCGCCCCAGTCCCCTATCCGCTTCTGCACCCGGCCCGGGGCGAAGAAGCCCTGGCGCTCGGGCCCCGGAAGCCCGGCGTTATCGGCCTGCGCATCCCAGTGCGATTTGCCGACGATGATCGAGGCCTTGAGATTGCTCCCGAAATGGCTGTGCACCATTCGCGTGACGGCGCCATTGCCTGCCATGTCAACGAGCGCTGCCGAGATCGAAGCAGGCAGCGTCATGACCTCCTCATAGGCGATGACGCGGTCATATATGCCCTGGGCGGCGAGGTCGGCGACATGCGGGCGGCTGGTGAGACCGATCGTCTGGGGCCTCTCCCCGCCGCGCCGTGCGAGCGAATAAGCAAGGCCGATCGCGGTCTTGCTCGACGCACTCGCGATCAGGATCTGATCCACACCATAGTCACTCTCATCGTCGAACTGGTCTGCGATCAGCCAGCCGGTCAGGAAAAGGGGGCGAAAGATCGGCCAATAGTCATGGTGGCCGGCGCGATAGTCGGGCAGCGCCTCGAGACGCTGATACTGATTGTAGACGGGGGGCAGCGCGGTCCGGCGCGGCGTGACGTCGGTAAAGCCGCCCGATCCCGCGGTGTCCGGGGTCAGCACTGCATGGCTCGCCATCGGATAATAGCCGTAAAGGCGATCGCCGGCGGCGACACCCTCCACGGCACTTTCCGCGACGGTTGCAAACCCCCAGACGGGGAGGCGGCCGGGGGCATCCCGCTCGGCGAAAAAATCCCAATAGCCCTGGTCGTTGCCGAACAGGCCCGATGGCTTTCCGAACACGGCATAGGTGACGTTGTTGGCGGTCATCGCATAGAGGTCGATCGCGACGCGGACCTGCCCCGGCGCGAGCGGCGCATGGCCCTCCTCGATCAGCACCGCTTTCGTGATGTCGTCGCGATCAATGTCGATTGCCCAGCCGTTCTGCATGCAAACCCCTTCCGATTCTCTTGCCCACTAGCGCGGGATGGGGGATAGTCATACAGATGACGCCTCCCCATACAATCGCAGTGAAGCGCATCTATGAGCCGGCAGAGCCCGGGGACGGCACGCGCTTCCTGGTCGACAGGCTATGGCCCCGTGGCATCTCGAAGGAGAAGGCGGGCATCGCGGCGTGGCTGAAAGCGCTGTCGCCCACCGATGCGATGCGCGATGCGTTCCATCATGCCGCTGCGGGCAGCGACGCAGCCTGGGACGCATTTCGCAGCGTCTACCTTGCCGCGCTGGACGCCGGGGGCGAGGATATTGCAGCGGCGCTCGCGGAACTGGACACGGCCAGAAAGAAAGGGCCCGTCACCCTCCTCTATGCGGCGAAAGACGAGGCCCGCAACAACGCCATTGCCCTGCGCGAGTGGCTGGAAGCGCGCGAGGCGTGATGGTGGGATCCGGGCCGCGCGCAGACCCGCATCTGCCTTTATCCTTCAGCGGGACCAGGCGGTAGCGCGGGGGGGCGTCCAGCCCCCCCGCACATTATCACTCATCTGCGAAATGTCCCGCAGATAGCCGGCCCGCTATTGCGCTTTCATTCCGCATCCGGCGCCGGAGCGGCTTCGCGGCGGCGCCGCGGCTTTTCGATAATTTCGACCGCCGGTGTCTCCACGGGCTGGTCAGCGGCGCCCTTCACCAGCGCGTCGAGGGATCCTCCGTCAAAGCCGAGTTCCTTCATCAAGCTGTCGATAACCGGGGCCTGTGCCCGGTATGCGAGGGCCGCCGAGACGGCGTTGCTGGCAAGGTTTCCGCTCCCGGCCTCGCCCGCGTTCATCGCGGAATGGCCGCCATTCTGGCCGAGCCCGTCGACCTGGACGATCTTGATGGAATCGATCGCTTCCATCGGCTTGGCCGCCTCGCGCACCACCTCGGGCAGCACCTTGAGCAGGGCCATTTTCGTCTGCAGCGAAATCTGCCCCGATGACAGTATATTGGCCGCTTCGTTGATGGCGCGCTGGCCTGCGGCCTCGACTTCGAAGCGCACACGCGCAGCCTCGGCGCGCAGCTTTTCCGCTTCCGCTTCGCCCTCCGCCTCGAGCCGCAAGGCTGACGCTCGGTTCGCGGCCGCTTCCTTTTCTGCTTCAGCCTGGACCTTGAGCGAAATCGCCTGACGTTCGGCCTCCTTTGCGGCTTCAATGAGCTCGATCCGCTTCGAGCGCTCGGCGACTTCGGTTTCACGCGCCGTCGAGACCTGCTCCTCGGCCGCTACCGCGGTCGCGCGCGCCACGTCTGCCTCGGCGCGCGCCTGGCTTTCTTCGCGGCTCTTGTTCTGGATCAGGATCTGCTGCTCCTGGCGGGCAAGCTCGATGGCCTGCTCCTGTGCGATGCGGGCTTCCTCGATCGCGCGATCCGCCTCAATCTGTTTCGCATCGACAAGCTGCTTGGCCTGGATGCGCGCATTTTCCGCTTCCTGGTTGCGCTGAGCCTGTTCGCGCGCGACCTCGGCCGCCTGCTCTGCGCGGCGAATCTCGATTTCGCGCTCCTGGCTTAGCTTGGCGAACTCATTGTCGCGCGCAATCTCGAAGCTCCGCTTGTCGGCTTCGAGGTTCTTCGTCTCGATCTGGACGCGCGTATCCTGTTCGATGTCGTTGCGGGCTTTCTTTCGCAGCTCGATCTGCTCGGTGAGCTTGGTCAGACCTTCGGCGTCAAATGCGTTATTGGCGTTGAAATGCTCGATCGACGTCTGATCCAGACCGGTGAGCGACACCGATTCAAGCTCAAGCCCGTTCATGGCAAGATCGTTCGAGCTGACCTGCTGCACCTTCTGGACGAAGTCCGCGCGCTGTTCGTGCAACTGGTTCATCGTCATCCCCGCGGCGACCGAGCGAAGCGCGTCGACGAACTTGCCTTCGACGAGGTCCTTGAGCGCCTCGGGATTCATCGTGCGCAGCCCCAGGGTCTGCGCCGCCATCGCGATCGCCCCGCTATCGGGGCGGACGCGGACATAGAATTCTGCCTTCACATCGATCCGCAGCCGATCGAGGGTGATGAGCGCGTCGCTATTCTTACGTTCGACCGCTAGCCGCACGGTGTTCATGTTGACCGGCATGGTCTCGTGCAGGACCGGCAGGACGAGCGCGCCCCCGTTCATCACGACACGCTCGCCGCGAAAACCGGTGCGCACAAACGCGATTTCCTTCGTCGCGCGGTGGTAGAGCCGTGTGACGATGAAGCCCAGGACGAGAAGGACGGCGAGGCCGATCCCGGCGTAGATTGCGATCTCGATCATCAATTGTGTGTGCTCCCCGATTCGCGCTTCCAGATCCTGGAAGGTCTCCCAGGTGATCTTAGGATCAGTCGAGCCGGGGTAAATAGAAATCGCCGCTCGAGTAGCCTTTGAACAGTTCGCCTTCGCGTTTGACCAGCAGGAGTTTTTCACCCGTCCGGAAAATCTGGTCCGAGCTGTCGGGTTCGACCATGATTTGATGCATTTGCCCGAACCGGTCGGTGACCTGCGCGCGCGCGGGATGTCCCTCGCTAGCCGTGCCGATGCTGATTTCGGCGTAAAGCCCGATCAATTCGTCGCGGTCGATTGCGGTGGTTTCGATGCCGGGAAGAATGCGCCCGACGATCTTCGCTGCTACGCTCGTTGGCACGAGGGCGGCGGCACCGGTGAGCGGTACCATCAGCAGATTGGAGCCCGGCCCGCCGGTCAAAGCGGACATGAGTTGCTGCAACCCCAGGCCGAGGGCGCCGAAGACGGCGAGGAAAATGACAAGCCACATCAAGAAGGGCACGCGCCCGATGCCCGCCCAGGCGAGCAGAGCATCCGCCGCGCCTGCGTCACTGGCGTCGATATCTGCGGCGTCCATGTCGCCGACGAGCCCGGTCGCCTGGACAACGCCGATGAGCAGCATGAGGAGTAACGCGGAGCTGAACGCGACATTTTCTGGGGCAAGGAGCAGTTCGAGCATTTCTTTTTCTGGCTGTCTAGGCTGGCTTTGGCAAGCGGGAGCCGGTTCGATCGTGCCGGTTCATTCCATCGGGCAGTGCCTCAGCCCGCGGTCTCGAACAGCGATCCGATCGCCATGGTCGCCCCCATTGCAAACGCCCCCCAGAAGCTCACGCGCAGAACCGCGCGCGCGATGGGGGCGCTGCCCGCCCAGGCTCCGAGGGCGCCGAGCAACGCCAGGAAGACGAGCGAGGCGCCCGAGACGGTCCAGGGGAGCGAAGGGCCGGCATCGAGCAGCACGATGAGGAGCGGGAGCGCTGCGCCCACGGAAAAGCTCGCAGCCGACGCGGCCGCGGCCTGCACCGGCCTCGCGCGCATTTCGCGGCTGAGGCCAAGCTCGTCGCGCAAATGGCTGTCGAGCGCATTGTGCGCGGTGAGCGCCTCAGCAACCTCTTCAGCGAGACGCCGGTCGAGCCCCCGCCCCTCATAGATCTGCGTCAGTTCCTCAAGCTCGAACTCGGGCTGCGTCCTGAGCTCGAATTTTTCGCGCGCGATGTCGGCCTTTTCGGCATCGCCCTGCGAACTCACCGACACATATTCGCCCGCCGCCATCGACATCGCGCCGGCAACGAGCCCTGCAACGCCGGTGACGAGGATCGATGCTTGCGCAGCGCCCGCCGCGGCGACCCCGGCTATCAGGCTCGCGGTCGAGACGATGCCGTCGTTCGCGCCGAGGATCGCGGCACGCAGCCAGCCGATCCGCTCGACCGTATGGGATTCGCGGTGCATGGTTTCCCCCGTCTCTTCTTCAATATTGCAGCTTCAGTCCCGGCCGAGCCCAGCGCGTCTTGACGAGCCGCCCGCTGCCCGAGAGCGTCAGATAGGCGTCGCGCATGTCGTCGCCCCCGAACGCGATATTGGTCGTGAAGATATCGTCGGTCGCAACGAACTCGACGAGCTCGCCCTCGGGCGAGACGACGCTGATTCCGCATTCGCCGATCGTCGCGACGCAGATATTTCCATTCGCCTCCATCGCGAGGCTGTCAAAGAATTTATAGCCCGCCGGGCGGTAAAGCGGGATGCCGGGCCCGCCGGGACCCGCGGTATCGTCGACCTTTCCGGGCGCGACAATGTTGAACTGGGTCAGCCGGCATGTGTAGGTTTCCGCGGCGTAGAGCTTCTTGCCGTCAGGAGAAAGGCCGACGCCATTGGGGTTGTAGCTGGGGAAAATCACCTCTTCGATGAAGCTCCCGTCGGCCTTCGCATAGAAGATGCCAACGATGTCGTGACAGCGCTTTTCATAATCGACCTTGCCGTGATCGGTGAACCAGAAGCCGCCGTGCGCATCGAACATGATGTCGTTGGGGCCGCGCAGCGTGACGCCCTGATCGCCGGATTGGTAGAGGATCTCGACCGCGCCGGTTTCGATGTCGATGCGTTCGATGCGCCCGCCCGAATAGTCGCTCGCGATCCCGTGGGGGGCGAGATAGCCATTGGATTCGAGATAGTTGAAACCCCCGTTGTTGCAGCAATAAAGCTTGCCGTCGGGACCGATCGCGAGCCCGTTGGGACCGCCGCCGGGCGTGGCGATGACCTCTTTTCGGCCGCCGGGCCAGCAGCGGGTGATCCGGCCCTGCTCGATCTCGACCACGATCACGCTGCCATCGTCCATCACCACCGGCGCCTCGGGGAAGCGCAAACCGTCCGCGATCAGTTCGAATTCCATCCTCGTCTCCCTTGCCCTCGTTCGTCTGCTGTGCTTTCCCGCCCATCATGCCCGTTCGCACGCTCTTCGCCACAAATTTCTACGAAGCCGACATTGGCACGCCCGATCTGCTCGAGGAACTCGAGCAAAGCTGCCGGCTGCTCGCCGAAGAAGATAGCGCGGGCCGCAGCTGGAGCCGCGCTCACGGGTATCGGGGCTACACCAGCTATGCGAGTCTCAACGACCTGCCTCAGCGCGACCCCGCCTTTGCATACCTCAAGCGCCTGCTCGACCGCGAGGTGAGGGCCTTTGCCAAGGCCTCCTGTTTCGATCTCGCAAAGCCGCTTCGGCTCGACAGTCTCTGGGTCAATCTGATGAAACCGGGCGGCACGCATAGCGGCCATATTCATCCGCACAGTATTGTCTCGGGCACTTTCTACGTCACGGTGCCAGCGGGGTCGGGCGCGCTGAAACTTGAAGACCCGCGGCTGCCGATGCTGATGGCAGCGCCCGGCCGCACCGACGATGCGCCCGAGCATCTTCACCCTTTCATCTATGCCGAGCCTGCGCCCGGGCGCATCTTCCTGTGGGAAAGCTGGCTCAGGCACGAGGTGATGGTCAATGCCGGCAGGCACGAGCGGATCAGTATCAGCTTTAACTACTCCTGAGCCCCTCCTATATGAGGCGCATCTGCTGACCATCCCTTCTTCTCCTTCGTGCCCTGCGAAGTCGATACGCCCCTCGAGCATCAGCGCCGATCGGGCTGCTCCCTTCGCTTGGGGCGGGTGGAGAGGGGAGGTGCCAAGAAGGAGCTCTTCGATGACCGCGACCGCCGACTATAACGCCGACCTGCAACTCTTTATTGCGGGCGCGTGGCGGAGCGGAGAAGGACGCGACGTCGCGCCGGTCTACAATCCCGCGACGGGTGCACCGATCGCCGAGCTGCCTGTCGCGACAGTCGCCGATCTCGATGAGGCTCTCGCTGCCGCCGAGACGGCGTGGCCGCAGTGGCGCGCCAAGACCCCCGACGAGCGCGCAGCGCTCATGCACAGGGCAGCTCAGATCATCCGCGAACGCATCGAGCCGATTGCGACGCTTCTGACGCTCGAACAGGGCAAGCCGATCGCCGAGGCGCGCGGAGAAGTCGCGTCGGCGGCGGGGCTGCTTGCCTATTTTGCGGAAGAGGGCAAGCGCGTGACGGGCCGCGTGCTGCCGCGCCCCGCCGGTCAGCGCGCGATGGTGCTGAAGCAGCCCGTCGGTCCGGCAGCGGGGTTCAGCCCGTGGAATTTCCCCGTCAATCTGATGGTCAAGAAAATCGCGCCCGCGCTCGCCGCCGGCTGCACGGTGATCGCGAAAGCGCCCGAGGAAACGCCGGGCTGCACCAGCGCGATCATGCGCTGCCTCGACGACGCAGGCATCCCTGCAGGCGTCGCCCAGCTTGTTTACGGCGTTCCCGACATGATCAGTCGCCACCTGCTCGCAAGTCCGGTGATCCGCAAGGTCAGCTTCACCGGGTCGACCGCGGTCGGCAAGCATCTGATGCGGCTCGCCGCCGACGGCGTAAAGCGGATCACGATGGAACTTGGCGGCCATGCGCCGGTGCTCATCTTCGATGATTGCGACCTTGACACAACGCTCGACCGCGTCGTTGCGCAGAAGTTCCGTAACGCGGGCCAGGTGTGCGTCTCACCCACGCGTTTCTATGTCCAGGAGGGCATTTACGAAGCTTTCGTCAAAGGCTTTGCCGAACGCACGGCGAAGGTGAAGATCGGCAGCGGGCTCGATCCCGATACGCAGATGGGACCGCTTGCCAATGCGCGCCGCGCGCCCGCGCTCGAGGCGATGATCGAGGATGCAAAGGCCAAGGGCGCGCGCATCGTCGCGGGCGGGGAAGCGACGGGCGAGGGCAATTTCTTTCTGCCCACCGCAATCGCTGACGTGCCGCTCGACGCGGATGCAATGAATCACGAGCCTTTCGGCCCGCTGGCATTGATGCGCCCGTTCGCGAGTGAGGAGGAAGCGCTCGAGCAAGCCAACCGGCTGCCCTATGGTCTTGCCGCTTTCGCCTTCACCGAGAATGGCCGCCGCATCAACCGTATCGCCGACGGCATCGAGAGCGGCATGGTCGGGATCAACAGTTTCGTGATTTCAGCAAGCGATGCGCCCTTTGGCGGCATCAAGGAATCGGGCTTCGGCAGCGAGAGCGGTCCTGAAGGCCTCGACTCCTATCTGGTGACCAAGGCGGTCCATATCTATTGAGGGCCCGCCGCCGCTCGAGCGATGCGCCTCAATCGCGCTCGAGCGCCACGAAATCGCGTCCCATGGGCGCAAGATGCGCGCCGCCGTCGACGAAGATCGTTTGCCCCGTCACCGCCTCGGCGCGTGCAAGATAGGCGACCGCGTCGGCGATCTGAGCCGGGGTTGGCAACGCCCCGAGCGGCATGCGCCGGGCGAGCCGCTCCATCTGTCCCGGCACATAATCGTCGGTCGGAAGGGTGAGCCCCGGGGCCACGGCATTGACCCGCGCGCGGCTCCCGAAGGCCACCGCCAATATCGCCGTCGCCTGCCACAGCGCGGATTTCGAGAGACTGTAGGCGATCTGGTCGGGCACAGGCTGCGCGACGCGCTGATCGACGATGTTGATGATCGCGGTGCGCTGCCCTTCGGCCGCCCGGGCAACAAGCGCCTTGGCGAGCATGACGGGCGCATGATGATTGAGCTGCATCATGGCGGCAAGGTCCGCTTGCGTGAGTTCGGGCCATTCGCCTTCGGCGAACAGCGCCGCATTGTTGACAAGAAGGTCTGGCGTTCGCCCGAAGGCGTCGGCGACCGCCGGGACGAGAGCGTCGACCTCTCTCGGCTCCGAGAGGTCAGCGATGAAATGCCTGCTATCGGCGCCCGTCTCGGCAAGGGCGTCGCACAGGAGCGGATCGGGGTCGGCGAGGCTGTGCTTGTGAAGCGCTAGCGCATAGCCCTCGCGCGCGAGCCGCGCTGCAATCGCGGCCCCGACGCGGTGGAGCCCGCCGGTAACAAGGGCAAGCTTCTGCGTCATTTTCGCGTGCGCCGCATCGTGATCCCGATATCCTCGCCGTCTTCGGCGATCGCGAGCTTCACAATCTTTACCTCCACCTCGAGGACCCGGTCGTCCTGGAGGAACAGCGTGTCGATGATATGATCCGCGACGCTTTCAATGAGCACGAAATGCACGTCTTTGGGAATCGCCTCGGTCGCCGCGAACTTGAGGTGCATGTAATTCTTCGATGCGCTCAAGGGGGTGGCGGGGTCATAATGGTCCGCCATCGCGAGCCGTGCGCGCACCGAGATGCGCAAGGGCTGGGGAAGGTGGGTTTCCTCGGAATAGATGCCGGTCAGCACCTGGACGGTCAGCCCGTCGACTTCGAGCCAGAGTTGGTCGGTCACAAGAAAATCCTGTCTGTGGGCGCGACATTCGGCTTTCCAATGCGGTGCCGCGACCCTAAAGCGCCGCCGCATTAGCGAAAGGGCGTGCATTGGTCGAGTTACTTCCATTGGCGAATATCGAGCCGCAGGCGGTCGAGCATCTGCTCGACGCCGCTTTCGGGCCCGACCGCTTCGGACGAACCGCCTACCGCATCCGTGAAGGCACCGCGGCGATCGCCGAGCTGAGTTTTGCGCTCGTAGAGGAGGGATCGCTCGTTGGAACGATCCAGTGCTGGCCTGTCGCCCTGCGCACAAGAAGGGGCGCCGCGTTGCCGCTCGTGATGGTCGGACCCGTCGCGGTGCGCCCGGACGTCCAGCGCGGCGGGCACGGCCGCGCGCTCATGGCGCACATGCTCGAGGCGGCCGAAGCGATTGCCGACGGCGCTTTGATGATGATCGGCGATCCTGAATATTATGGCCGCTTCTTCGGATTTGCGGCCGATGCGACGGGGGCGTGGGATCTGCCTGGCCCCTTCGAGAAAAGGCGTCTCCTGGCGCGCGCCGTGAACGGTCATGCGGTGCCGAGCGATGCGGGGATGATCTTTCCGCGCTGACGACACGCGGGGTTGCACGGCGCGCCCGCCCGCCTATGTCAGATCCATGGTCACGCCCGCGCCGTCGCTTCCCAAACCCTTTTCGCAGCTTTCGCTTACCGAGGCGGCCGAGCTTCTTGCGGCGCGCAAGCTGCCTCCCGTTGAAACCTGGCACCCTGAACGCAGCGGCGACAGCGCGATGGAGATTCGCGCCGACGGCAGCTGGTATCATGAAGGCGGGCGGATTGACCGACCAGCGATGGTCCGGCTGTTCTCGACCATTCTGCGGCGCGAACCCGACGGGAGCCATGTTCTCGTCACGCCTGCCGAGAAGCTTGCGATCGCGGTCGAGGACACGCCCTTCCGCGCGGTCGAGATGAAGAGCGAGGGCGAGGGGCAGGAGCGCAAGCTCATATTTCGCCTCGACACCGACGATCTGGTGCTCGCGGGAGGCGATCACCCGCTTTCCTTCGGCCGTGACCCCGATAATCCCGACCCCCGCCTTCATGTCCGCGGCGCGATCGGGTGCGGACTTGAGGCGCGCATCGAGCGCGCGCTCTATTACGAGATCGCCGAGATGGCGCTTGCGGAGAATGCGGCAGAACCCGCCATCTGGTCGGACGGGGTCCGTTTCCCGCTGGTGGACGTCTGATGCTTTCGGAAAAGCTGCGCGATGCGCTCGGCAATCTGCTTCCCCATCCGGGAGAGGATGAGACCTATCTGCTCGAGAGCGCCCCGACCCTTCGCGACGCGGCGGTGCTCATTGCTTTTACCGACCGCGCCGAACCTGGCGTCATTCTCACCCAGCGGCCGCAATGGCTGCGCAGTCACGCCGGCCAGGTCGCCTTCCCGGGCGGGAAGATTGATCCGGGCGACCGCGACGCCGTCGATGCTGCGCTTCGCGAGGCAGAAGAAGAGATCGGCCTTGACCGGCGGGACGTGACGATCGCGGGGACGAGCGAGGCCTATCGCTCGGGGAGCGGCTATCACATCACCCCCGTGCTCGGTGTGATTCCGCCCGACCTGCCGCTCGACCCCAACCCCGACGAGGTGGAGGACTGGTTCGAGGTGCCGCTCGACATTCTCTTCAACCCCGCCAACTACCATCGCCAGCAGGCGCATTGGCAGGGGCATGATCGTCACTATTATGACATGCACTGGCAGGGGCGGCGAATCTGGGGCGTGACGGCGGGCATCATCATCAATCTGGCGCGGCGAATGCCCGCGGGCTGGTACCGGTGACCCGGCTGCCCGACGCCGAATGGCGACAGAGGCCCGGCCTTGCCCGCATCGTGGCAGCGCTTGCAGCCGATGGCGGCGCGGTCAAGGTCGTCGGCGGCGCGGTGCGCGATACGCTGCTTGCGCTTCCGGTGACGGACGTCGATCTTGCGACGCCGCTGCGTCCCGACGAGGTCACCGCGCGGCTGACTGCCGCCAACATCAAGGTCATCCCCACCGGCATTGCGCACGGAACCGTGACCGCAATCGCAAGCGGCGATCGGCACGAGATCACGACGCTCCGCCGCGACGTCGCGACCGACGGGCGGCGCGCGACGGTCGCTTTTGCTGACGACTGGCGGGAGGATGCGGCGCGCCGCGACTTCACGATCAATGCGCTTTATGCCGACCCGGCGACGGGAGAGGTGGACGACTGGTTCGGCGGGCTCGCCGACCTTGAGGCAGGCCGCGTTGCCTTCATCGGCGACGCTGCGACCCGGATCGCCGAGGACCATCTTCGCATCCTGCGCTTTTACCGCTTCGCCGCGCGGTTCGGGACCGGCGACCTCGACCCCGCGAGCCACGCCGCGGTGGTCGCCGCGCGCCACTCGCTCAAGAGCCTCTCACGCGAGCGCGTCGCCGACGAGCTCATGAAGATCCTCGCGCTTCCCGATCCGCGCCCCATCGCCGGCCGAATGGCGGACGATGGTATTTTCGCGGTGATTGTACCCGAGCTTGATCGAGCCTTCGCCGTAGCGCTGGACCGCCTCATCACGAACGAGAGCGCGAGCTGTTCGCCGCCCGCCCCGCTTCGCCGGCTGTCGGCGCTTCTCCCGGCCGACGCGCAAACCGCCGAGACCGTGGCGAGCCGGCTGCGCCTCTCGACGCGCCAGCGAAAGCACCTGGCCGCGGTCGCTGCGCACCGCGACGACAGGGCGCGCCCGGCGCGCCGGCTTGCCTATGAGATCGGCGTGGACGCTGCGCGCGATGTCCATCTCCTCGGCAGCCTCGACGTCGCCGAGGTGCAAAGCCTTGAAGGCTGGTCGCCCCCCGTGCTGCCGATCAAGGGCGGTGACATCATTGCGCGCGGCGTGACAGCGGGTCCGGAGGTGGCGCGCGTCCTCCGCGCGGTCGAGGCGGCCTGGGTCGCGGAAGATTTTCCAGGTGCGGTGCGCGCGCGCGAACTTGCTGATCAGATGATCGGCCGCGCGAGCGATTCGCGCCAATAAGCAAAGGCTTCAGCGCCGCCCATCGGGCGAGCGAAGAGGTAGCCCTGACCAAAATCGCAGCCGAGCGCGGACAAGAGCCGGGCCTGGTCGGCAGTCTCGACGCCTTCGGCCGTCGTCTTCATTCCCAAGACCTCGGCAAGGCTCTGGATCGTGCGCACGATGGCGGCCTTGTCGCGGTCCTCGACCATATGGTCGACGAAGCTGCGATCGATCTTGAGCACGTCGATAGGCAGGCGCTGGAGATAGGCGAGGTTTGAATAGCCGGTGCCGAAATCGTCCATCGCGATCCGCGCGTCGAGCGCCTTGAGTTCGCTCAGCACCGAGAGGGCAAGATCAGGATCGCCGATGATCGCGCTTTCGGTAAGCTCGATCATCAGACGCTCGCCGCCGATGGCATTGGTTTCGAGCGCTTGGCGAACCACGGCCGCGATATCGTCCCGGACGAGCTGGATGGCCGAGACATTGACCGAGAAATAGCATTCGACGGGGCTTCCGCCATTGTCGCGGTCCCAGGCGGCGAGCACCTTTGCCGCCTTTGCAATCACCCATTGGCCGAGCGGCACGATGAGCCCGGAATCCTCGGCGACCGGAATGAATTCGGCCGGGGAGACGGGGCTACCGCCTTCATCGTCCCAGCGCGCAAGCGCCTCGAAGCCCGCGACCCGGCCGCTGCCCAGTTCGATGAGCGGCTGGAAGGCAAGCTTCAGCCGGTCTTCCTCGATCGCGCTCCTGAGCGCGGTCTCGAGGCCGAAGCGATTGTCGGCGAGCATAGCCGCCTCAGGCTCGTAAATTTCGATGCGGTCGGTCTGCTTCGCGCGCTTCAAGGCGATCTGCGCGTGACGGATCTGGTCGCCGATATCGGTGTCATGCCCAGGCTGAATGGCGCAGCCGAGCGCGCAATCGACGCTGACCTTCAATTCCCCGATCCGGAAAGGATGATCGAAACAGCCGCGAATTCGCCGCGCGAGTTCGCGCACATCGGCGCGGCCGCCAGTAATGCGGGTGAAGATGGCAAATTCGTCGCCCCCGCTGCGAGCCAGTATGTCGCCGCTGCGCAGGCTCGATTTGAGGCGGCGCGCCACGGTGATGATCAATTCGTCACCCGCGAGCGGTCCGATATGTTCATTGATGCGGCTGAAGCGCGCAAGATCGAGCAGCAGGATCGCATGGTCGGCGGGTTCATCGCCGCGCGAGCGCTGCTCGACCAGTTCCTGAAACCCTGCGCGATTGGGAAGACCGGTGAGGCTGTCCGACACGAGCTCGCGGCGCAGGTTGCGCTCGGTCATCATTTCCTGGGTGCGGTCGATCAACGTAAGGAGGAACAGCGCCTCGTCGCCGCATTCGTCCGACAGCCGGCCGATCGCCCCGCGCAAGTCGCGCGCAGCGACGCCCTCGCCGAGACGGCAGGAGAATTCCTCCGTGTCGTCGGCCACTCCAGCTGCCGCGCGCTCGATCGCGCGGCGCATTTCGATCGGCGCCCTGGTACTGGCGGGTGTCAAGCCGAGCCGGTCGAACCCTACATTGCTCGCGTGAAGGCTGAAATTGCCGCGCTCCATCGGCCGGATCAGCGCAGCGGGAACCGGCAGAGCGTCGATCCAGCCGACGTAAAGCAAGGGCCGGTCTTCGCCGGTCTGATCGATAGCCATAACGAAGGGTTTTGTGCGACCTTTCCCCATTGCCCCATGCCTATGTCACGGGAAGTAAAAAAGCTATTTACGGCAAAGGGACTTTCCGTTTCAGTTGAAACGGTTGTTTCGCGGGAAACCGGTCGGCGGCATGCGTCCTGCCGCGCCGCGCGCAACGCGCCAGGGAATGAGGTCGGTCTCGGTCCGGGTACGGCCGCTGTCGCCGCCCATCGCCCAGCTCAGCCCCTCTGCAAAGACGAAGCTTGTCGCATCGGAGAGGCCGCCGTCGCGGTATCGCTGCAGCATCACGCCCTGGCCGCGCGCCATGACCGGCACTTCATTTATCGGGAAGACGACAAGCTTGCGGTTCTCGCCCACCACCGCGACGCTGTCATCATCCGGCGCGATCGGACGCACCACGGCGAGCTGGGCCTTGGGTTTCAGATTGACCACACCGCGGCCTTTGCGCGTTTCCGCGGTGACTTCGCCCATCTGGACGATGAAGCCGTGCCCGCTCGTCGAGGCGAGAAGCAGGCGGCCCTCGGCGCTCGCCGGGATCAGCGCGACAATCCGCGCTTCAGGATCGATATCGACCATCAGCCGGAGCGGCTCGCCAAAGCCGCGCCCACCGGGCAGCTTGTCCGCGCCCACCGTGAAGAAGCGGCCGTCGCTCGCGGCGATCAGCAGCTTGTCGGTGGTCTGCGCATGGGCGGCGAAGGCGAGCTCGTCGCCTTCCTTGAACTTGAACTCCCCCCATTGCTCGGGCGCGACATGTCCGCGCTGGGCGCGGATCCAGCCGCGCTTCGACAAGATGACCGTCACCGGCTCCTTCTCGATCATCGCGTCGAGAGGAATGTCGCGCGCGGGCGCTGCCTCAGCGAGCGTCGTGCGCCGCGCGCCAAGCGCGGTGTCCGGGCCGTAAACCGCGCGCAAGGCGGCGAGATCGCGTTTCAGCCGGGTGCGCTGGCGCGCCGGGCTTTCGACCAGCTTTGCGAGCTCTTCGCGTTCGGCGATCAGGTCGGCCTGCTCGCGCTTGAGCTCCATTTCCTCCAGCTTGCGCAAAGACCTCAAACGCATGTTCAAGATGGCCTCGGCCTGCCGGTCGGTGAGCTCGAACTCGGCCATCATCACCGCCTTGGGCTCATCCTCGGTGCGGATGATCTCGATCACGCGGTCGAGGTTCAAGAAGGCGATCAGGTAGCCGCCGACCAGTTCCAGCCGGTCGTCGATCTTGCCGATCCGATGCTCGGCGCGGCGGACGAGGACGATGATCTGATGCTGCAGCCACTCGGTCAGCAGCTGGTGCAGCCCCATGACCTTTGGCGTGCGCGTCGCGTCGAGGACGTTGAGGTTGAGCGCAAAGCGGCTTTCAAGCTCGGTCAGCCGGAAGAGGCTCTCCTTGAGCACATCGGGATCGACATTGCGGCTCTTGGGAACGAGGACGATGCGGATGTCCTCGGCGCTTTCGTCGCGCACATCCTCAAGGATCGGGAGCTTCTTGTCGGCGATGAGCTGCGCGATCGCCTCGATCAGTTTGCCCTTGGCGACGCCGTAAGGAATTTCGCTGATGACAAGCTGCCAGGTTCCGCCGGCCAGCTTTTCGATCCCGCTTTCTTCCCAGACGCCATTGGCGTCCTTGCCGGTCGAAAAACGCGCACGAACGCGAAAGCCGCCGCGGCCCGTTTCATAGGCCTGAGCGATTGCGTCCGCACTGTCGACAACGATGCCGCCGGTTGGAAAATCCGGGCCTTTGACATGCTCGAGGAGCTGCGAAAGCTCGGCCTTCGGATTGTCGATGAGGACGAGCGCGGCGTCGATCACCTCCGCGGCATTGTGCGGCGGGATGTTCGTTGCCATGCCGACCGCGATCCCGCTCGCTCCGTTCGCAAGCAGGTTGGGAAAGAGGCCCGGCATGATCTCGGGCTCTTCGTCTTCGCCATTATAGGTGGGCCGGAAGTCGACGGTGCCCTCGTCGAGCCCCTGCATGAGGTCGATCGCAACCCGCGTCAGCCGCGCTTCGGTGTAACGATAGGCGGCCGCGTTATCGCCGTCGATATTGCCGAAATTGCCCTGACCGTCGACGAGCGGATAGCGGAGCGAGAAGTCCTGCGCGAGGCGGACCATCGCATCATAGACCGCGGTGTCGCCGTGGGGGTGGAACTTGCCGATGACGTCGCCGACGACCCGCGCCGATTTCTTGTAGCCCTGGCTCGGATCGAGCCGCATCGCACGCATCGCCCAGAGGAGACGGCGGTGGACGGGCTTCAGCCCGTCGCGCAGGTCGGGAAGCGAGCGCGCGGTAATCGTCGACAGCGCATAGACGAGATAGCGTTCCGACAGCGCGCTGTCGAACGGGGTATCGATCTGGCCGGGGACGGGGTCGGTGTGTTCGGGATCGTCGGTCGTATTCGCCATTGTCCGGTGCCGATAGCAAGGCCGGGCTCTCAGGCAAAGGGCAAAGCTTTCGTCGCTTGCGTCGCCGCGCGCCTTCGCGCAATCCCGGGCTCTGGAGAGGGGAGCGGCTGTGGGTGCTTTCAAGGACGACCCGCCGGGTCTGCTTGCGCGCTTCGTACGCGCCGCGATGCTGTGGTTCTACCGCCGCCAGGGGTGGACGGCAGCGGGCGAGGTGCCCGAGCCGCGGCGCTTTCTGATCATCGCCGCGCCGCACACGAGCAATTGGGACTTTCTCTATTATCTCGGTCTGACGGCTGACCTTGGCATTCGCCCGCACTTCATGGGGAAGCTTTCCCTTTTTCGGTGGCCGCTCGGCGGCTTCATGCGGCAGATGGGCGGGATTCCGGTCGATCGCAGCGGCGGGAAAAATTATGTCGATGCGATGGTCGCTGAATTCGCGCGCCGCGACGCGTTCATGCTGACAGTCGCGCCCGAGGGCACGCGCGGACGGACGAAGAAATGGCGCACCGGCTTCTACCACATCGCGATGGCGGCGAAGGTCCCGATGGTGGTCGGCTTGATGGATTATGGTAAAAAGACGGGCGGGCTCGGGCCCGCGATCTGGCCGACGGGCGATTTTCGTGCCGATATGGAGAAGGTGCTCGCCATCTATCGCGACTGCACCCCCAAATATCCCGACCGGGCTGTGCGCTCGCTTGCTGATATATTAGGAGAAGAGGGCGAAGGAGCGGTAGCATGACGGGGCTCGGGTCAGTTCTGGCGATCAATTTCACGGGCCTCCTGGTCGTGATTCTTGCCCTTTGGATCGCGGCGTGGACAATCCGCGATGTCTCGTTCATCGACGCCTTCTGGGCTTTCGGCATGGTGCTGCTCGCATGGGGAACCGCGCTTCAGGCGGGCTTTGATGGAGTACGGACCCAGCTCTTGCTGCTTCTTGTCACCCTGTGGGGGCTGCGCCTTGCCGGGCACCTGTTCCTGCGCTGGCGCGCCAACGGCGAGGACCCGCGCTACCGCAAGATCCTCGGCAGCGTCATCGAGCAGCGCGGCTGGAGCTGGGGCACGGCCGCCCTGGTCTCGGTGTTCCTGACCCAGGCGCCCTTGCTTTTTCTCACCTCGCTTCCGGCACAGGTCGGCATCTGGGCGAGCGCGACGACCCCGCCCGCGACCGCGGGCTGGCTGGCGGCGCTCGGCACCTTCGCCGCGCTCGCCGGAATTGCGTTCGAGAGCATCGGCGACGCGCAGCTCCACGCGTTTCGCAAGGACCCCGAAAACCGCGGCAAGGTGCTGGACACCGGCCTCTGGCGCTATACGCGCCATCCCAATTACTTCGGCGACACGCTCACCTGGTGGGGCATCTGGCTGGTCGCCGCCGACGCGGGGCTCTGGGTCGCGCTCGCAAGCATTATCGGCCCCGTTTTCCTTACCTTCACGCTGACCCGCTGGTCAGGCAAGGCGCTGCTCGAAAAGGGGCTTCACAAGTCGCGTGAGGGCTACGCCGACTATGTTGAGCGCACCTCCGGATTCATACCATGGCCGCCAAAGACCAGGGGTTAGGCGCCGAAGAGACCGCCGCCGACGTCGGCGCGCTCGGCGACGCGCCGCGGATCCGTGCGATCCTGACCGAGGCTGCGCGCGAGAGACGAAGCGTGAGCTACTCGGAGCTGCTTGGCGATCTCGGTTTCCGTTTCACCCGTCCCAAGATGCGCGCGCTGTGCAAGACGCTTGCCGAGGTCGACCGCCTCTGCGCGCTTGACGGCGAGCCCGACCTTGCGGTGCTCGTCGTGCGCGAAAGCGACCGCCTGCCAGGGCAGGGCTGGTGGGTCGGCGGCACCGCGCTGCTGCTTGGCTACGATGGCCCGTGGGAGGGCGCGAGCGCTGCCCGCTTCATCCGCGAGCAGCAGCAGGCGGTATTCGATTTCTGGGACGGGCGCTGAGAGCGACCGCAACACGCGCCTATTTCTTGAGTCCGATCTCGCGCAGCCGTTCCTGCAGATAGTCATCGGCGGTGATCGGCGTCGGATAGAGGTTCGGGTGCTCGGCATCGATGCAGTTGTCGAGCGTTTCGATGACATAGTCCGAGCGGAAATGGAGGAAGAAGGGCATCGAATAGCGGGCGATGCTGGCGCGCCCTTCATCGGGGTTGCGAACGCGGTGGGTGGTCGAGGGCAGGCGGTTGTTGGTGAGCCGCTGCAGCATGTCGCCGACATTGACCGCCATTGCCCCGGCGGGCGGGCTCACGGGAAGCCAGCTGCCGTCCTTGTCGAGAATCTCGAGTCCCGCCTCTTCGGCGCCAAGCAGCAGGGTGATCGTGTTGATATCCTCGTGCGCCTCGGCGCGGATGCCCTTCGCCGGGCCCTTGACCGGCGGATAGTGGAGAAGGCGCATCACGCTGTTGCCATCCTTCACCGTCTCGTCGAAGAAATCGGGAGCAAGCCCCAGGTAGCGGGCGATGCCCGAAAGCAGGCGGCCGCCGACGCGGTCGAATTCGGCAAACAGCTTTTCATAGGTGTCGCGAAACCCTGCAATCTCGGCGGGCCACACATTGTTCGGCTGCTGCGCAGCGAGCGGGTGGCCCTCGGGCAGGTCGCGGCCGACGTGCCAGAATTCCTTAAGGTCGACCTCTTTCGCGCCCTTAGCGATCTCGGTTCCGAAGGGCGTGTAGCCGCGCGCGCCGCCGCCGCCAGGGATATGATAGGCCCGCTTCTGCTCCTCGGGCAGCGCGAAGAATTGCTTCGCCTTTGCCCAGGCATCGTCGATCAGCGCAGGCTCGATGCCGTGATCGGTAATCATGGCAAAGCCGAAGCGTTCGAATGAGGCGCCAAAATCATGCGCGAACTGCTCGGCGGGAAGCGAGAGGGAAATAACGGGAACGGCGGCGGTCATGCGAGTGGAGTCCATCTGTAAGGGGTTTGCGCCCCGGGGCGCCTCATAGCTGCGATTTAGGCGCTCCGGCCGGAGGGTGAAAGGGAAAAAGGCAGTTCCGTCGCGCGGTCCGCTCGGCTAAGCGCGGCCGCATGGCAAAGCAATATTGGCTGATGAAATCCGAACCCGACGTCTATTCCTGGGATACGCTGGTCCAGGATGGCAGCGGGATCTGGGACGGTGTGCGCAACCACACGGCGAAACTCAACATGCAGGCGATGAAAGTCGGCGACGAGGCGCTTTTCTATCACAGCAATATCGGCAAGGAATGCGTCGGGATCATGAAGATCACCGAGGCCGCCTTTCCCGACCCGACCGCCGAGGAAGGCTCGCCCTGGGTCGTCGTACGCGTCGAACCCGTGCGGCCGCTTGCCCATCCGGTGACGCTCGCCGCGATCAAGGGCGACCCCAAGCTTGCGGGAATGGACCTCATCCGCCTCTCGCGCCTGTCGGTCGGGCGCGTGACGGCGGAGGAGTGGAAGCATATCCTCAAAAAGTCGGAAAAGCCCGGAACCTAAAGCGCGGGCGGCGGCCGATCGCCGACCCGCATCAGCTGGCCGGGGTAGGGTGCAACCAGCGCCGCTGCGTCGCGCCAGTCGGCGGTCAGCCAGCGGTCATGATCCTCGGCATGGAGGATGAGCGGCATCGCGCCCTCATGGTAATGCGCAACCAGCCGGTTGGGCTCGCTCGTGAGAATCGCAAATCCCGGCCAATCCTCGATCTGCCGCTGGATCGCTGCAAAGGCAAAGACGGGGCGCGATGCGAGCGAGAACCAGTGCTGCCGCCTTGCGCCCGCAGAACCCGACCACAGGGCAAAGGCGGTCGCGGGCACGAGGCAGCGCAGCTCGGCATGCCGCAGCGTGCCGATCCAGAAAGGGCTTTGGAGGTTGCGGACCGTGGTGACGGGCTGCACGCCCTTGGGCGGCGGCGCGACGCCCCACAGCCGCGGACGCAGAGATCGGCGCGATCCGCTGCGGCCGTCGCCGACGATTACCGGCGCCGGGCGGCCGGGGGCGACATAATCACCGGTCCAGGGATCATCGCCCGCCTCGATGCCGAAGGCGGCCGCGATCGCGCTGGCAGGCGCATCGAGGCGGTAGAGGCGGGTCACCGGCGGTGCGCTTCAGTCGGTCCCGCGCACCCGCCCGCGTCCCGCCTTGATCGCGCCCCGACGCTGCTTGCTCTCGACGCGCTGCCTTTTCGACGACGCGCTTGGCTTGGTCGGTTTGCGCTTTTTTGGGACGAAGGTCGCCTCGCGGATCAGGGCGAAGAGTCGTTCGCGCACTTCCTGCCTGTTGAGGGCCTGTGATCGGCTCCCTTCGCTGCGAAGGATCAGAATCCCGTCCTTGGTCAGCCTCGACCCTGCCAGGACGGCAAGTCGTGTCTTGACGGCCTCGGGCAGGGAAGGAGAGTTGGCCACGTCGAAGCGGAGCATGACCGCGCTATCGGTCGTGTTGACATGCTGGCCTCCCGCGCCGCCCGAGCGCGCGAAGCTTTCGTCAAGCTCATCGCTGTCGATGGCGATGCTGCGTGTGATCGGTATGAGACCCATGGCTCTTCGATATGCAGGCTCTATCGGCCGTGCAACTTATTGGTAGCCGGCGCCTGGATCAGGATGGATTGTGGCCCGACCGGGCTTGGGCGGCGATACGCGGAGCAGGAGAGCAGCTTTAGAACCCCATCCGCTCTCGCCGCGGGATGACACAGTCTCGAAACCCGGAAGAGAAACATCACACCGGGCGTAAGACCTGACAGGGACATTGCCGGAACCCTGGGCCGAGGGCGGTGACCGATGATTAAGCCGCCGTTTACGCCAAGCCGGCATATCGACGCAGTTATTTTCGCGAGGGGGGGCTTTCCGTGTCGTTTCTGTTCCTGTTTGTGTTTCTCGCCGCGATTGTCGGGGTCTTCAGGCCGTATCTTGGCCGAAAGCGGTGGCATTTCGGCCTTGCCGCGTTCGCGTCCTTCATCCTGATCGGGGTGTTCGCCCCTAAGCCGGACCCCGCGTCCGTGAGCGAGGCGGGAACGTCTGAGAAGGAGCGATCTGCCGCTGCTAGACCCGCTGGCGGGAAAGCCGAAGCGGCCGAGGCTTCCGATGCTCCTGATACCAATTGGGATTATAGCGAAACCACCGACGAAATGCGCGGCACGACAACGAAGTTTGCCCGCGTTGTCAGCGAAAATGAAGTGGACCTCGATTTCCCCTATGGCGTCGTGAATGGCTATCTGACGGTGCGCCAGCAGAAGAAGGACGGTTTGAGCATCATCTTCTCGGTCGATAAGGGGCAGATTCTCTGCCATTCCTTTAGCGACGGCTATGTCTCGGTCAAATTCGACGATCAGCCGATCAGGCGGTTCAGCTGCACCGGCGCGAGCGACGGCTCGTCGGATGTCGCCTTCATCCTCAATGAGCGCTCGTTCCTGACCAGTCTCAAAAAGTCAAAAAAGCTCATCATCGAAGGTGAGTTCTTCCAGAAAGGCAATCAGCAATTCACCTTCAAGACCGAGGGGCTCAATTGGCAATAGGGCGCGCGGGCGGCACGCTCACGCGCACAGCTGCCTGCCCGGCCGCACCGTTTCCAGATGCGTCTCGATGATTGCGCTCGCGCGGGAGGTCAGCCGCGGGTCGGCGCCGCTCCTTCGGGCGCGGTGAAGCCGAGCGCGACGAACGCATCGGGGAAAGGCGCCTCGGCGATGATCGGCGGCTTGGGCTCGCGCGTCACCACCAGCCGCTCGGCGTGGAGCAGCGTGCGTGTGCGCGAGGTGCCGCGCCCGTAGACGGGATCGCCGACGAGCGGACAGCCGAGTCCTTCGAGCGCATGAACGCGAAGCTGGTGGGTGCGCCCGGTCTCCGGGCGAAAGCGCAGCAGGCTGCGCCCCTCGACCACGGCGAGCTTTTCCCAATGCGACACCGCCGCCTTGCCCCTTTGCGTGCCGTCGGCGTCGCCGACCATCCGCCAACCCGCCTCGGCAGACGAGATCTTGGCAAGCGGCAAGTCGATCGTGCCGCCGTCGCCATCAGGAACGCCCTCGAGGATCGCGAGATATTGCTTGTCGACGGCGCGCTCTTCAAAGGCGCGGGTGAAGCGCCCGTGGGCTTTGGGATTGCGCGCGAGCAGCAGGCAGCCCGAGGTGTCGCGGTCGAGCCGGTGCACCGCGAGCGGCCAGCGCTTGAAGCCGAAGCGCAGCGAATCAAGGTGGTTCTCGAGGCTGAGGCTGCCGTCGCGCGGCGGATCGACCGGCAGGCCTGCCGGCTTGTCGATTACGATCGCCTCGCCGTCGAGGAAAAGGATGCGGTCAGAAAGGAGCATCGCCGCGCTATAGGCGGCCCGCCCGGTAGCCGAAAGCGCAAAAGAGGATTTGCAGCATCGGGCGTGGGAATGGGCGCCGCGCTGGATCGAGGGCCCTCGCTCGCCGAACGCGCCGGTGCAGGCGGAACCGGCGAAGGATCCTGCGGTTCGGGGGAGGCCGCGGTCCTAAAGAGCGCCAAAGCTGTAGACGTCCATTGCGAGCAGGCCATAGGTCGTGCTGGCGTGAAGCCGCCGGGCCTCGAGCGGGGTGCCCCCCGCGCCCATCGCAACAAACAAGGGCAGGATATGGTCCATCGTGGGATGACTGTCCTTCCCGTGCGGTGCGCGCTCGACCGCGTGAAGAACGTCGTCGACGGCGCCCGCTGCGAGGCGCTCAGCCACCCAATCGGCAAAGCCGGTGACCCAAGGGGGCGCGGGCGCATCGACGGCCGGGCGCGCTGCGAAAAGGGCGCGCAGATTGTGCGTCATGCTGCCCGATCCTGCAATCAGAACGCCTTCGTCGCGGAGCGGTGCGAGTGCCTTTCCGAGCGCGTAGTGCCATTCGGGCGCCGCGTGCGAGGCGATCGAAAGCTGGACGACTGGAATGTCCGCGTCCGGGTAGACGAGCGAAAGCGGGATCCAGGCGCCATGGTCGAGACCGCGCGCCGGGTCGAGTGCGACGTCGAGGCCCTTTGCGCCGAGGAGCGCTGCGATACGCGCGGCGAGTACGGGATCGCCGGGTGCTGGATACTGCATGGCATAAAGTGCGTCCGGAAATCCGCCGAAATCATGTATTGTGGGCGGGGCGGGCGAAGCGGTGACCGTGACGCGCCCGGCCTCATAAGCGGCATCGTGATGCGCCGAGACGATCAGGACCGCGCGCGGCCGCGGCAGCTGGTCGCCCAGCCCGGCGAGAAAATCGCGCGCCGGGCTGGGCTCCAGCGACAGCATCGGCGACCCATGCGAAAGGAACAGAGCGGGAAGCCGGTGCATCGCTGTTCTCAAGCGGCAAGCTTCGCGGCCGTCCGCGCGACGCGCTCGCCGAGATAGCGCGCGCCGCCGAGATCGGTCTCGCTTGGCTGGCGTGACCCGTCGCCGTCGGCGATCGTGGTAGCGCCGTAAGGGGCGCCGCCCTTGACCTCATCGACCCCCATCTGTCCGGAAAAGCCATAGTCGAGGCCGACGATCGTCATGCCGAAATGAAGAAGGTTGGTGAGGACCGAGAAGAGCGTCGTTTCCTGCCCGCCGTGCTGCGAGGCGGTCGAGGTGAAAGCGGCGCCGACCTTGCCATTGAGCTTGCCCTGCGCCCAGACGCCGCCAGCGGTGTCCCAGAAGCTTGCCATCTGGCTCGCCATGCGGCCGTAGCGGGTAGGGGTGCCAACGACGATCGCATCATATTGGGCAAGTTCGTTCGGGTCGCTGAGCTGCGGGTGCGCGGTGTCGGTCTTGAAGCCGGCCGCCTCGACCACCGCGGCGGGCGCGGTTTCGGCGACGCGGCGGATATCGACCTCGGCGCCCGCGGCGCGCGCGCCTAGAGCGACAGCTTCAGCCATCTGCTCGATATGCCCGTAACTTGAGTAATAGAGAACCAATATCCTTGTCATGATCATGTCCTTTCGTGGATAAACAAGAAAAACTGCCCGCGAGGGAGGGGAGTAGGGAGGCCCTGTGGGCGTCAGGCGGCCTCTTTCAGCGCGTCGATCGCGGTGGCCGCGCGGGCCATGGCCGTGCCGTCGGTCTGATGGCCGTCGGCCGCGATGAAAACGACGTCGGTAATGCCGATAAATCCGAGGATATGTTTGAGATAGGCGCTGGCAAAATCGACCTGACTGCCGAGCGGAACGCCGCCTGAGGCGAAGACGACAAAGGCGCGCTTGCCCTTCAGCAGCCCCTCGGGCCCCGCCTCGGTGTAGCGGAAGGTGCGGCGAGCGCGCGTCACTTGGTCGATCCATGCCTTGAGCGCGGCGGGAATGGAGAAATTGTAGATAGGCGCGGTAATCACGATCGTGTCGGCCTGCTCGAGTTCGCCGATCAGCTCTTCGGAGGCGGCCAGCACCTTTCTTTGTTCCTCGCTGCGCTCGGTCTCGTCGGTGAAATTTGCGCCGACCCAGGCTTCGGTGAGCATCGCGGGCGGGGCCGCACTGAGGTCGCGGCGGGTGACGGACGCGCCATAGCTCTGCTCGACGAGGCGGGCTTCGAGCTGGTCGGCGAGCGCACGCGTCGTCGATCCCCGGGTGCGGGCGCTCGCATCGATACGAAGAATGTGGGTCATGGCAAATGCTCCGTGGGCAGCTTGGGGGAGGATGGCGAAGGGGGTGGGCCGCCGCCGCGAGGGAGGGGCGGGGCGGCGGCCCGGGGGGTGTCAGAGGCTGTCGACCAGGACGAGCTCGGCATCGTCGAGCGCTTCGACGGTGATCGTGCCGACGTCGCGGATCGCAATGCCGTCCCGGGGGCTTGCATCCTCGCCGTTGACGCGGATGCGGCCCTTGGCGGCGACCAGATAGGCGTGGCGGCCGGCCCCGAGGTCGTAGGCGACCTTCTCGCCGGCGTTCACCGTCGCCGCTGCGACGCGGGCGTTGGCGCGGATCGGCAAGGCATCATCGCCCTCGATTCCGCTTGCGAGCGTCACGAAGCGGCCCGAGCGGTCGGCCTTCGGAAAATCGCGCTGGCCCCAGCCGGGATTACCGCCCGCCTGATCTGGGAGGATCCAGATCTGGAACAGCGTGGTTTCTTCATCCTCGAGGTTGAACTCGCTGTGGGTGACGCCGGTGCCCGCGCTCATCACCTGGACATCGCCCGCCGCCGTGCGGCCGCTGTTGCCCATCGAATCGCGATGGGTGATCGCCCCGGTGCGGACATAGGTGATGATTTCCATGTCGCGGTGCGGATGCGGGGGAAAACCCGACTGCGCTGCGATGGCGTCGTCGTTCCAGACGCGCAGCGCACCCCAGCCCATGCGGCTTTCGTCATGATAATTGGCGAAGGAAAAATGGTGACGGGCATCGAGCCACCCGTGGTTCGCGTGGCCCAGCGTCTCGAATTTGCGAATGTCGATCATCGGGCAATCCTTTCTCTTGGCCGGCTTGCACCGCGGCTGCCGCTGCGGCCTATTTCCGTTGAGACCAACATAGCGGTTGGGATTGTTTCTGAAATAGCGTAGATGGAAATCTATCGTTTCCATTTGGAGGGTGTTCATGGCGCTTCCGGATTATGAAGGCTGGGCCTGTTTCGTCGCCGTGGCCGACGGAGGCAGCTTTACCGCGGCGGCGGCTCAGCTCGGATTGTCGAAGGCGAGCGTCTCGAAGGCGGTAACGCGGCTCGAGGCGTCGCTCGGCATCACGTTGCTCCACCGCAGCTCCCGCGTCGTTGCCGTGTCGACCGCGGGAGCGGGACTGCTCGATGAGGCGCGCGCGATGGTGGCGGCGGCGACCGCTGCAACCGAGGCGGCGCGCGGCGACCGCGTCGACCTTGCGGGCCCGATTCGCCTCGCAGCACCGATGAGCTTTGGGATCAAGGTGCTCGGTCCGCCCCTCGCCGCCTTTCTCGAGCAGCACCCAGCGGTCGAGATCGAAGTGATATTGAACGATGCGCGCAATGACCTTGTCGCCGAAGGGATCGACCTGTCGCTGCGGATCGCGAGCCTTGATGATTCCGCTTTGCTCGCGCGCACCATTGCGCCGGTCGCAGCGTCAGTGATGGCAAGCCCTTCCTATCTTGAAAGGAACGGGACGCCTCGCCACCCGCTCGAACTCGCGCGTCACCGGCTCGTGGGTTATGGGCACCGCGAGCGCGCGGCCCCGCTGCGCTTCCATCGCGGCACGGAGGAGGCGGCCGTGGTGCCCAGCGGCCCCTTGTTCGTGAACAATGGCGACATTGCGGTGCCGTGGCTTCTCGCGGGGGGCGGGATCGCCATGCTTCCTGATTTCATTGCCGAAGAGGAGCTTGCGGCGGGAAGGCTCGTGCGCATCCTGGCAGACTGGTCGCTGCCGCAGGCGTATTTGCACCTTCTCTCGCCCCCGTCGCGGCTACGTCCGGCGCGCGTGCGTGCACTTTCGGATTATCTGGTGGATGTCTTGAAGCGCTCGTGCAACCGCGTGGGAGAGCGCGCCGCGGCGGACGAAGGCGCATCAAACCGCGGGGCCTGAGGCCTGGCAATTCGTCGCGACTCGTGGATTCCTGCGGGTTAAACCAAAATTAACCTTTTCCCTTCATTAGTTTCGTGGTTAATGGTCCGGCAGTCCCGCAACAGGGGACCGATCCGCCGCGGACGATTACGATGGCCCGGTGATCGGTTCGCGGGGCTCTCGTGGGAAACAGTCGAAGGGGTGCCCAATGCGTGTATTGCTGATCGAGGACGAGCCGACGACCGCGAAGGCGATCGACACAATGCTCACCACCGAGGGCTTCAATGTCTATACAACGGATCTGGGCGAAGAAGGCCTCGATCTCGGCAAGCTTTATGATTACGACATCATATTGCTCGACCTCAATCTGCCGGACATGCACGGCTATGACGTGCTGAAAAAGCTGCGCACCGCAAAGGTGCAGACGCCCGTGCTGATCCTGTCGGGCATCTCCGAAATGGATTCCAAGGTCCGCTCGTTCGGCTTTGGCGCCGACGACTATGTCACCAAGCCGTTCCACCGCGACGAGCTGGTTGCGCGTATCCATGCGGTCGTCCGCCGCTCGAAGGGCCACAGCCAGAGCGTGATCAAGACCGGCAAGCTCGCGGTCAATCTCGACACCAAGACGGTCGAAGTCGACGGCGTGCGTGTGCATCTGACCGGCAAGGAATATCAGATGCTGGAGCTTTTGAGCCTTCGCAAGGGCACCACGCTGACGAAGGAAATGTTCCTCAATCATCTCTATGGCGGGATGGACGAGCCGGAACTCAAGATCATCGACGTCTTCATCTGCAAGCTGCGCAAGAAACTCGCGCTGGCCTGCGGTGGCGAAAATTATATCGAGACGGTCTGGGGCCGCGGCTATGTGCTGCGCGACATCGACGACGACGGCAACGAAGTACGCCGCGTCGCCTGACGCCTCTTCTGTCTGGTCGAGCAAAGCCGGTGCGGAGCGATCCGCGCCGGTTTTTCTTATGCGTGAGGGACGTTCTTAGCCGCTCTTATTCGTGACGATGTTGTTCTTGGGGAAGATCAATCGTTGGCGGCAGCGGGCGTTTGAGCAGGCCGAGTGCCTCCGCTGCGTCTTTCATCGCGTGGGATCGAGAGGCTTGCGGGTTTGATGGAGGGGCTCGGACGTTCAGCGGCACGGCCGCACTGGCTATGTCGGGGCGGGCCTGAGGGCGGCGGCGATGATCCGGAACAGGGCGGCGTCGGGACAGGCGGAAGCGAAGGCGACCCGGATGCGGGAGGCGGTCTCGATGACGCGTGCGGCGACTTTGAGGAGCCGCAGGCGCAGGGTCGCGAACTCAGCGTTGGCAAGCGCGGCTGCCTTGGGGATGGCCTGCTGGATGCGCCACATCAGCCAGAATGCGGCGGTGTGCAGGATCAGCCGCATCTGATTGGCGTTGGCTGATCGGCATGACGTGCGATCGCTGGCGAGCTGGGCCTTGTGCAACTTGATGAGGTTTTCGGCCTGGCCGCGGGCGCAGTAGAGTGTGTCGTAGATGTGCTCGGCCGAGCCCTGCTCGAGCGAGGTGACGACGTAGCGGATATCCATGCCGAGCGTGCTGGCCTCGATCCGGGCGACGACACGGCGCTGGCATTTCCAGCTTTTCGCCCCGTAGCGGGTCTGGGCATAATTTCGCAGGACCACGTGCTGTTCCTCGGCCCGCTTGACCGCGCAGGCATCGGCAATCTTCACGATCTGTGGATCGGCGCGCAGCACAGCGTTGGTGGGCAGGCCGAAGACATAATCGATGCCCTGTGCCTCGCAGAAGTTCATGACCTCGGGTCTGCCGTAGTGGCCGTCGCCCCGGATCGTGATGTGGGTCGTGGGCCAGTGCCTCTGGATCTGCCGCACCAGGCGACGGATATGGCCCGCGGCCTCCGCGCCGCTCGGCGTCTTGCCGGTGCGCAGCAGCATGGCGACCGGCCGCCCCGTTGCCGTGTCGTAGACGTGGATCGGCAGGAAACAGCGCTCACCGTGATGCCCGTTCCAGAACGATAACTGCTGGTAGCCGTGCACGACATCGCAGGTGTCATCGATGTCCAGCGTCACCGCCTCGGGCGGGGATGGATAACTGGCGCAGTAGATGTCGACCATCGCGGCCATCATGCGGGCCAGCTCGCGCGTGGTGGGTGCGTTTTCCCAGCGGCTCATCGTCGGTTGGCTGGCAAGGCCCGCGCCCGAACCCGGTAGCTTGCCCAGCGCCAGGCGGAAGCCGGGATCGTCACGCAGGGCGTCGAGGTCGTCGGCGTCCTCGTAGCCGCAGGCAATCGCCAGAACCCGAGCCCGCAGGATGTCATCCAGCTTGTGGACCACCCGCGAAGGATCGCGCCGATCGGCGATGCAGGTGGCCAGCTGCCTGCAGATGTCCATCTCGCGCTCGGCCTGCGCCAATAGCAGAACCCCGCCGTCCGACGTGATGCGACCGCCGTCGAAGGCAGCCGTGACTTTCTTGCGTTGGACCGCTGGGAATCGAAATGAGCTTGAGGTAACGTCGGTCATGGCGGGTGTAGCCTATGGCAATTTCTGTCCCGGAGCAGGGACGGCTTAGACACCCAATTTCTTACTTCAGAACAGAGCTTTACGCTACTCCCGCCTACCGCTCAGACACCCCTTGGTGCATAAGAGCGGCTATCGTTGTTGCTCGAGATGTTCTCTGACACCTTGGATATGGGCTCTGCAGAGCTCCCCGGCCCGTCGCTCATCACCCGCAAGGACGGCTCCGGAAATCGCACCAAGTTCGCGCGCGTGACGACGCCAGATAGCCGCGAACCCGAACTGCGCCCGAAGCACATGGACGCGGACCTGAGAAATCAGGCGCGCAAGCTCGGGATTTCCCGACACCTCGCCAATCGCCCCGAAAAAACGGCGCCGAGCCGCAACGAAGGCAGGATTCCCACCTGCAGAAAGCGCTTCCTCGAATTCTTCAGCTATTTTCGTAAGAGGGTCCGGCGACGCGCCCGCAGCGATATTGCGCGCTGCGCTCCGAGCCGCGAGATCGAACAGTATCTCGGTGACCTCGAGGGTCTTGATACCCTCATCAACATCGAGACGTGCGATCGCGGCACCCCGATTGGGCGTAATCTCGACCACACCCCGCCCCGCCAATTCCTGGAGAGCGATGCGAACGGGCTGCCGTCTCGCCCCAAAACGAAGGCAAAGATCCGCTTCGACAAGCCGCTGTCCAGGAAGAATCTCCCCGAGCTCCAGACCCGACAAAATGCCGTGCGCAACGAAGCGGGCGATTTCGATTTGACTGGCTTTGCGTCCTTCATTGGTCCCAATTGGAGTGGCTGCCGTGCGCATGGCCAAAGCTAAAAGCCGACCGGTGTTTTTGTCAACGAGATTGTATACAATGCAAACTCACGCGGCAATCTTTCTGCCAGCGCAGGGCTATGCGCGCGCAGGAGGTCTCCCTGCCAATGTCCTCACGACGAACAAGTCAACATGTCCGTTGAACGGTTCCCCCCTCGCTCGGCGGGGTGATCGACCCGCTGATTGCGTCAAGAGTTTCCACCTGCGGCGGAGCCGCTATCAGTGGAGCGAGCTTGCCGCCAATCAGCGCAAAATGGGGCGTGGTGCGATGCGCGTCGAGCGCTGCTTGATCGGCATATATCTCAAACAGCTTGATGACGTCGGCGTCCGATCGGGATCGACACACCTCATAGAAGAGGCATCCGGGCTCATGCGCGGTCACCAGCGCGGCCGCCTCAGACATAACTGCGAGCAGCGCGTCGCCTTGGCCCGGCTTTGCTTTCAACTCGGCGATAATTCCTATCATGACATTCTCCATCCATGTTGTTCTTCAGAAACGTGCACCGTGACCCTGTCGCGTGCGGGCCCGTGAAGAGCAGGCCGAGCGCGTCGGCGCCCCTAACCATTTGCTTCGCACGCCGCGCCGCACATTGAATCGATATCTGCGCTCTTCGTGAGGGCGCCCGCATAGGCCTTGAAGCCCATGGTCAGAATGATTGCCGCCAGCGGCAGCGCGACGCCCGTCACCAGAGCAATCGAATAACGCAGCGCGCCATCGTAACCGAACAAATGGTCGGTGGTCAGCGCCATCAGCATCGGCCCGAAGCCAAGCCCGACCAGATTGACGATGAAGAAATAGAGCGCAGTCACGCGGGCGCGATATTCATTGGGGGTGATCAGCTGAAGCGCGACCGTGCCGACCCCGTGCATGGTCAGCATCGGAAAGGCGACAGCGAGCAGAACGAAGGCGGGCACAGGCCCCGGCATCAGCGCCGCAGCGAGGAGCGGCGGACCGCCGAGCAGGATCGACAGCCGCATCACGCGGAGGTGCGCGTCGGCGACACCCTGCCCGAACATCCGGTCAGCGAGCGACCCACCCGCCACGAGCCCCGCCGCGCCGCCGGTTGCCATGATGATCCCGAACCACAAGCCCGCCGTCGACACGTCCATGCCATAGGTGCGCGCGAAGAAGGTCGGCACCCAGGCGATCACGCCATACATCACCAATCCGATTAGCGACATGCCCGCGAACAGCGCACCCAGCACGACACGTTGCGCCTTTAGGTGCGCAAGGAAGCCCGGTGCAGCCCCGTCTCCCGTCGCCACGGCCTTGACGCTTCCCCGACGCACGGGTTCGCGAATGGTGAGAAGCAGCAAACAGACCAGTAGGCCCGGCGCCGCGACCCAGAGGAAGATTGTGCGCCACGCCTCGACTGGGCCGATCAGTGGCAGTTTCACCACCGGCGCTGCGAGCACCGCCTGGACGACAAATGAACCAAGAATCATCGCGATCCCCGAACCGAGCGGGACGCCGATCGAATAGATCGCCATCGCACGCGCCAGCCGGTCGCGGGGGAAGACGTCGCTGAGCATCGAATAGGCCGCGGGCGATAAGGCCGCTTCGCCGACTCCCACCCCCATGCGCGCGAGGAATAGCGTGGCATAGCTTCCCGCAAAGCCGCATCCGGCCGTCATCAAGCACCACAAAGCCACCCCGACGAGGATTAAATTCCGCCGATTCCAGCGGTCGGCGATCCACGCAATGGGAAGCCCGAGCAATGTATAGAAGAGCGCGAATGCAAGCCCGATTAGAAGGCTGACCTCGGTATCCGAGATGTCGAGCGCGGTTCGAATCGGCGCGACGAGCAGGCTCAGGATCATCCGGTCAACGAACGATAGGGTATAGGCGATCAGCAGGACGGCAACGACGTACCACCCATAGGCAGGGCGCGGCCATCGATGGGATTCTGCCGCTTCGGTGCCCGTCGTCATAGCTCCCATCTCCCGCTCATCGCTCGCTCTTGCGCAGCAAGTCAGCCTGTTATATATAATTAGTTACTTAGAAAACTAAGTAAATTTGTAACCGAGTCAAGCGTGATCGGGATGCAAAAGAACAAACGTGCTGGGAGAAGAGAAATGGCGAAAATCGGAAGCAAGCGGTGTGCCCTGCTTTTGTCGGGAGTGGCGATAGCCATCGCGCCCGAAATCGCAGCGGCGCAGGACGTCGCGGATACCAGCGGCGACATCATCGTGACCGCCCAGCGCCAGGAGCAGCGACTGCAGGACGTGCCGGTGTCGGTCACCGCCTTCGGCGCCGAACAGCTCCGCGACAACAGCATCGAAACGGTGCAGGATATCGCCATCCGCACTCCGGGCCTCGCGGTCAGTGCGGTCGATCCGGTCAACACCAACTTCGCGATGCGCGGCATCGGCAGTCCGCCGGGCATCAGTCAGAATGCCGGCGGTGACCCGTCGGTCGTCGTGTTCATCGACGGCGTGTATGCGGGCCGCGGCGGCACCCCCGACCTCGACTCGCTCGATCTCGAACGGGTCGAGGTGCTGCGCGGACCGCAAGGGACATTGTTCGGGAAGAACGCCATCGGCGGCCTCGTCCAGTTCATCAGCCGTAAGCCGACCGACGAGGAAAGCTTCTATTTCGAGGGCACCTACGGCAATTATAATCGCTTCGGCGTAACCGCGCGCGGCAATATGGCCCTCACTGACAAAGTCTATCTGGCGGCCGGACTCTCGCACAAGCAGCGCAACGGCTTCGAATATAACGAGACGACGGGCAACGACGTCAACGACCTCAACCTGACGACAGGCCGTGTCGCCCTGCGCTTCGTCCCCACCGAGACCCTCGACCTCATCTTGCGCGCTGACGTCTCTCATCAGGACCAGAAGGGCAATCCGCGCCACAATAATTGCGATACGAGCTTCAACGGCGGCATTCACTGCGTCGGGATCAACCCCAATCCGCGCGTTGTGAACGCCTATATCGACGGCGAGGTCAAACGGACGATACAGACCTATTCGGCCGAGGCCAATCTGGACCTGCCCATCGGCACGCTGACCTCGCTCACCGCTCTCCGCAAGGTGAAGTTCAATTTCGTTACCCCCTTCTTCAGCAACCCGATCAATCCGCCCAACCAGATCGAATCGACCAGCTTCGGGCAGGAAGATAACAGCCAGTTCAGCCAGGAACTGCGGCTGAGCTTCGACGCATTCGACGGCAAGCTGAAGGGACAGACGGGCGTCTATTATCTCAAGGAAAACAATGATCGCGTCGAAGGTCAGATTCAGGATTTCCCAACCCCGGCAGGATCGGGCACCGGTATCTATCCGCAGTCGGTCAATGCGCGCAGCGTCGCCGTTTTCGGTCAGCTCGATTACGAGATTGTCCCTTCGCTGATCGCAACGGTCGGCGCGCGCATGACGTGGGAACGCAAAAGCGGCCGCTTCGCGGGCTACAAGGCCGACGATGGGCCGGGCCTGCCGCCGCCACTGGGATCGCTTGAAGGCTATGACGTCACGGGCAAGAAGAGCTGGAAGGCCTTCACCCCCCGCTTCGCGCTCAATTGGAAGGCGACCGACGACGTGCTTCTCTATGGCTCGGTCGCGCGCGGTTACAAGAGCGGCGGGTTCCAGGGGCTCTCGGGGACTGCGGCAGGCGCCTCGACCCCCTATGATCCCGAATTCGCGTGGAGCTATGAAATAGGCGCAAAGAGCGACTGGTTCGACCGCCGTCTGCGGCTCAACATCGCAGCATTCCGGACCAACTATTCGGACCTGCAGATCTCGCAGCTCATTCCCCTGTGCTGTGTCGTCGTCAGCAATGCGGCCAAGGCGCGGATCAAGGGGATCGAAGTCGAGGCCGTGGTCCGGCCCTTCGACGGCTTCAAGCTCGACGGCAGCTATGCTTGGCTCGATGCGAAGTTCACCGAATATACGATCCCGGGACAGAATTACACCGGCAACCAGTTGCCGCGCTCGCCGAAGAATAAATTCAATATCGGCGGCCAGTATGAAGTACCTTTCGGCGACCTGTCGGCAAAGCTCCGGGTTGATTACAGCTGGGTGGATGACGCCTTTTTCGAGGCGTCGAATATCCCGCAACAGCTTTGGCCGAGTCACGAGAATCTCGACGCAAGGCTTTCGCTGTCGGGGCCGGAAGATCGCTGGGAACTGTCCTTCTGGGGCAAAAATCTGACCAATGAACTGACGCCGACTTATATCACCTATTTCGGCGCATTTCGCCAGATCCTGACACCCTACGCGCCCCCGCGCACCTATGGCGCGACAATCGCGTTCAAGATCTGACCCGTGGCGCGGCGGTTCGCCGCCGCGCCATCGCACCCCTTTCGAAAGAACAATCGATGGAAGAGCCTCGTTTCCGCTTTCTCTGTTCGTATCGCGCGACCTTCACAGAACCTCAACAAATGGTAGGCAAGGCGCATTTCGGGCGCCGGATGATCGCAGCGCTGACCGGCGGAGAGGTCGAAGGCGACCGGCTACGCGGGCGGGTGATGCCGAGCGGAGGCGACTGGGCGACGATCGACGACAATGACACCCTGCGCCTCGATGCGCGGATCACGATGGAAACACACGACGGCGCGCTGATCTACGTTTCCTATCGCGGGATTCTGCGACCGCTCTCCGCCGCCCACAAGCATGCGCGCAATGGCGGACCCCAGACGCCCGAGGAAAAGGCCGAAGTCTATTTCCGGACGACACCGATGTTCGAAACCGGCGACGAGCGCTACGCTTGGTTGAACGACATCGTTGCCGTGGGCCTTGGCGCCAGCATCGGCGGCGCGGTGCGATATGACGTGTTCGAGCTGCTGTAGTTGGCAACGACCAAGTCCGCGCGCCCGCCGTAACCGCCGGCGGGCATGAGTGTGTTTGCCAAGCCCGCCCCCCGGGGGCGTCCCGCGCCTTTCAGACAGAAGGCCGGCGCCCCCAGGACGCGCAAATGCGATCAGAACGACAGCGATCCCAAAAATGTATCGCCCGAATATACCAAGTGCGACGCCCGACGAGTGCTAGCCGCTCTTATTCGTGACGATGTTGTTCTTGGGGAAGATCAATCGTTGGCGGCAGCGGGCGTTTGAGCAGGCCGAGTGCCTCCGCTGCGTCTATTTCATCGCGTGGGATCGAGAGGCTTGCGGGTTTGATGGAGGGGCTCGGACGTTCAGCGGCACGGCCGCACTGGCTATGTCGGGGCGGGCCTGAGGGCGGCGGCGATGATCCGGAACAGGGCGGCGTCGGGACAGGCGGAAGCGAAGGCGACGCGGATGCGGGAGGCGGTCTCGATGACGCGTGCGGCGACTTTGAGGAGCCGCAGGCGCAGGGTCGCGAACTCAGCGTTGGCAAGCGCGGCTGCCTTGGGGATGGCCTGCTGGATGCGCCACATCAGCCAGAATGCGGCGGTGTGCAGGATCAGCCGCATCTGATTGGCGTTGGCTGATCGGCATGACGTGCGATCGCTGGCGAGCTGGGCCTTGTGCAACTTGATGAGGTTTTCGGCCTGGCCGCGGGCGCAGTAGAGTGTGTCGTAGATGTGCTCGGCCGAGCCCTGCTCGAGCGAGGTGACGACGTAGCGGATATCCATGCCGAGCGTGCTGGCCTCGATCCGGGCGACGACACGGCGCTGGCATTTCCAGCTTTTCGCCCCGTAGCGGGTCTGGGCATAATTTCGCAGGACCACGTGCTGTTCCTCGGCCCGCTTGACCGCGCAGGCATCGGCAATCTTCACGATCTGTGGATCGGCGCGCAGCACAGCGTTGGTGGGCAGGCCGAAGACATAATCGATGCCCTGTGCCTCGCAGAAGTTCATGACCTCGGGTCTGCCGTAGTGGCCGTCGCCCCGGATCGTGATGTGGGTCGTGGGCCAGTGCCTCTGGATCTGCCGCACCAGGCGACGGATATGGCCCGCGGCCTCCGCGCCGCTCGGCGTCTTGCCGGTGCGCAGCAGCATGGCGACCGGCCGCCCCGTTGCCGTGTCGTAGACGTGGATCGGCAGGAAACAGCGCTCACCGTGATGCCCGTTCCAGAACGATAACTGCTGGTAGCCGTGCACGACATCGCAGGTGTCATCGATGTCCAGCGTCACCGCCTCGGGCGGGGATGGATAACTGGCGCAGTAGATGTCGACCATCGCGGCCATCATGCGGGCCAGCTCGCGCGTGGTGGGTGCGTTTTCCCAGCGGCTCATCGTCGGTTGGCTGGCAAGGCCCGCGCCCGAACCCGGTAGCTTGCCCAGCGCCAGGCGGAAGCCGGGATCGTCACGCAGGGCGTCGAGGTCGTCGGCGTCCTCGTAGCCGCAGGCAATCGCCAGAACCCGAGCCCGCAGGATGTCATCCAGCTTGTGGACCACCCGCGAAGGATCGCGCCGATCGGCGATGCAGGTGGCCAGCTGCCTGCAGATGTCCATCTCGCGCTCGGCCTGCGCCAATAGCAGAACCCCGCCGTCCGACGTGATGCGACCGCCGTCGAAGGCAGCCGTGACTTTCTTGCGTTGGACCGCTGGAAATCGAAATGAGCTTGAGGTAACGTCGGTCATGGCGGGTGTAGCCTATGGCAATTTCTGTCCCGGAGCAGGGACGGCTTAGACACCCAATTTCTTACTTCAGAACAGAGCTTTACGCTACTCCCGCCTACCGCTCAGACACCCCTTGGTGCATAAGAGCGGATAGCGTTTGCGGCCGTAGTGGCCGGGCAGCGGCTGGGGTTGCGTGAGACCCGGCCGCCATGCCGAAACCTTGGGCGGCGGCATGATCTGGAAGTCGGCATGGCTGTCCGCGGCCACCAGCGTATCGGAATGCGCAGCGCGGAGCCGGCCGGGAAAGATCTCGGCATCGGTTTCGAGCCCGAACCGGTGGTCGACGACCCAGCGGACGGTGCCCATCATCGGATCGTGCCCGGGGAGGAACAGCGTTACCCGTTCGCCAAGATTGAGGGTGTGCGGCGCCTTGCCGCCAATCCCCGTCTGCGACACGTTGCGGATCGTGACGTCAAATTGTCCGAAGCGCGAACAGGCGAGCGCAGCCTTCACCAGGCGCGACTGGCGCGGCTGGCGCTTGTCGTCCGCTCCTGCGGAATCGGATCCGGTCTCGATATCAGACATGCGCAACCCATAGCTGCCGTCCGGTCCCCCACGTCCGGATGGCGATTATTGTCCCAAGGACCGGTATAAACAAGGAAGGTAAATATTCGGTCATCATTCGCGGACACCTCGCACGCAAAGAGCCCGCCTGCCGATCGGCAGGCGGGCTCCCTTGCACCTCCTGGCAGCTTAGCGCAGACCCGAAAGCTTCAGATCATGGATGCGGCCGTAACGGATGTCGCAGCTGAACTTGCCCTTGTCGTAGTAGCCTCCGCGGCCCCAGCGTCCGCCGTAACCGTCGCGGACCACGATGCGGCCCTTTATCTTGTATCCGTCGCGCTTGCGGTCAACGCTCGTCACCTGGGTGACGTCGGCGCGGCCATAGCGGCTTGCGCTGCGCTGGGCTGCGCGGACGCACTGGTCAACCGCGGTGCGGCTGTTGCCATAGCGGCCATAATCATAGCCATAGCCGTAGCGCGGATCGTTGTAGCGGGCGCGATAATCATTGCGATCATTGTCCGAGGACAGGATCGCCGCGAGCCCGCCGAGCACCACGGCTCCGGCGATGATCTCGCCTGCGCTGATGCCGTCGCGGTCATAACGGTCGCGCGCCATTGCAGGTGTGGCGCTCATCAAGGCGCCGGCGGTGGCCACACCAATTGCGGCCTTGGTCAAAGACGTTTTGATCATCTCAGCCATGGTTCGGTCTCCTTCACCGTCAGGCAGCGCGAACTCGCAGCCTGTTGAAGATGAATTACCAGCGCGGGGGTGACGGGGCGCTGAACCCCTTGCTTATCTGAGGTTCAGCCGTCGTTGGCTGGCGTTCATCTTCGCCCGTGTGTCAACGGGCCAGCCGGAACGAGGCCCGTCCTGCGGGGAGCTTCGATCAGACAGCGGACGCAAGGGGTCAGCCGAAGCTGACATCGATCACGCGGCCGCCTCGATAGCTGCAGGTAAAGCTGCGCACCGGACCGTCTGCCTCCGAAACCGTGCCGGTGACAGAAAGGCCGCGGGGGCCGGGACGCACGTCGGTGATGCTTTCGACGCGCGCGCCCTCGCCGAGTTCGCCTTCGGCTGCCCAGCTGCAGGCATCGCTCGCGCGCGCTTCGGCTTCGCCCGACCCATAGGCGCCGTCCTCATAAGGGCGCACGTCACGCCGCTCGTAATCGGCATCTTCGCGCGGGTCATCGCGATAGGGTGGTTCATACCGGTGATCGCGGTCGCGCTTCGGCTTGCTCGCAGCGCTTGCGATCGCAGCGATCGCACCGATCACGAACAGACCGCCGATCACGTCGCCGGCATCGATCCGGTCATGATGGCGGTGACCCCAGCCGCCGTGGCGGCCGCGCGCTTCGGCGGGCGCGGCGCTGAGCCCGATGGTGGTGACGAGGACCGCGGCGGCGGTGGCGAAGCCGGTCAATCTGCGCATCTTCGGAGGACTCCATGGCGGGCGACGGACACTCCGGCCCGCAATGGCGACGCCCATAGCCGCCGCTAGCTTTCGCGCGGCTGAACCGTGACAAAAGAGCCTGCTCCATCTTGCTGAGAAGATTAACGAACGCCACCATAGTCGCCGTCAAAATGGCAAGCTCAACTGGCGTCGGAGCCCTTGTAAGCAAAATGAGCCTTTCGCATCTGCTTGGTCAGGTTGAAGACGGTTGTATAAGGACGGCGTGGCGGCGTGCCCTCTTTCTCTCGAAGCGCTAGGCGGTAAACTCATAAACTGAGTTGCGCGAGGCGGCAGTGATTGATTCAAGGCTCGGGAAAGGAGTCTTGGAGATGCGTCGCCGTTTTGAGCTGACAGATTTCGAATGGTCTGTGATCGAGCCGCTGCTTCCGAACAAGCCGCGGGGCGTGCCACGTGTGGATGATCGCCGGGTGATCAACGGGATATTGTGGCGGTTCCGCACAGGCAGCCCCTGGGCGGATATTCCGGAACGCTATGGTCCACACACCACCTGCTACAATCGCTTCGTGCGCTGGCGCAAAGCCGGTGTGTGGGATCGGCTGCTGACGGCAGTTTCCCATGCCTTCGACGGCGAGTTGGTGATGATCGACAGTTCCTCCATCCGGGTCCACCAGCACGGTGCGACCTTAAAAAGGGGGACCCAAATCGCTGCATGGGACGTTCCCGCGGCGGTTTGACGACCAAGATCCACGCACTGGTTGATGGACGAGGCCTGCCGATCCAGCTGCACTTGTCCGAAGGACAGGCGAGCGATTGCAAACAAGCTGATCCGCTGCTCGGCGCCGTGCCGGAAGGCAGCACCTTCCTCGCCGACAAGGCCTATGACAGCGACGCCATCCGCGCGCGGATCACAGCACAAGGCGGCTTCGCCAACATTCCCGCCAAGCGCAATCGCAGGCAGGGCTTTGTGTTCAGCACCTTCCTCTACCGATATCGCAACCTGATCGAACGCTTCTTCGGAAAACTCAAACACGCCAGAGGCTTGGCCACCCGATACGACAAGCGAGCCGACAACTTCCTCGCCGCCATCAAGCTCTTCTCAGCACGCCTCTGGATCAACGCTTATGAGTCCACGGCCTAGCACTACTTTGGCAGATTATTCGGATCGGTCGCTGTAACCAGTTTATTGCAGTGAGGGCAGATCGTCGGTGGCGGTCTTGCGAAGAGGTTGATTATCGCCTGCCTGACGGCAGGCATGGTCGGTTGCGGCGGCGGTCCCGAGTTTCTTTTTTTTCCGCCCCGCTGCGCTTAGACGGCGGGACTGAAGAAAGGCATAGGCGATCATCGTCATCAGCGCGTGTCGGTGTAGTCCGGTCCATGATCGGCCCTCAAAGTGGTCGAGACCGAGTTCCTCCTTCAGCTGCTGATGCGCCTGCTCGCAGATCCACCGCGCCTTGATGGCACCGGCGAGCGCCTTGATCGGCGTGTCGGCTGGCAAGTTCGAGAGATAGTATTTTTGCTCTCCGCTTTCGCGCCGTTCCCCCACCAGCCAGACTTCCTCCTCGCTGGGCATGGCCTGGACCCGCCCGTCACTCATGCGGTGCCTGTGGCCATCGGCCACCCGGACGCGGCATGCCGCAAATTTACAGGTCAGCTTGCCTTTGGTCCCGCGTCGCCAGCTGATTTTCTTCCATTTTTCTTCTCCCAGCATCTTTTCGGCAGAAACGGCGGTGCGGTCGGGGACGTGATATTTGCGGCGCCTGCCTGTTGCTGCCTCGGGAAAGATCAGCCCGGTGTCTGCCGGATAGACATTCTGACGCCGTGACATGCCCACCGCCCACCGCAAACCACGCTCGCTCAGAGCCTGGCGGAAGGGGCCGCTCGCCCCGTAGCCGGCGTCGGCTAGAACGCAGCCGAACCGAGTGCCCGAGGCAATGACCCGATCGATCTCCTCGATAGCGATCTCCGGCTTTGTGCGAGCGACTTGTCGCTCCTGGGGGACACGGGCGCGCTCCATGCGGGGGGCGTCGTCCGTCCAGCTTTCAGGCAAAAAGAGCCGCAGGCCCACCATCACCGGAACCTCCCCGGACGCTAGCGTCACCGAAACGAGGGATTGGCAGTTCGAGGTCTTGCCAAGGGAGGAGGCGTATTGCGCAGCCACGCCGACCGAATGACGGCCCTTCTTCGGCAAGGCAGTATCGTCAATGACCAGATATCCCGCTTCGTCTCCAACCAGACGATCGGCTTCCTTCAGAAGAACAGCCTCGAGCGGCGCACTATCCCACACCCCGTCCGCGACGAAATGATGCAGTTGGTCGTAGCCAAACTCACCATCACGAGCCGCCATCGGCTGCACGCTCTTGCGGTCACCGGGGCCGATCAATCCCGCGATATAGGCCGGGCACACACGCTTCCGCGCCTTGTGCCGCAACGCCGACAAAAATGGCGTCAGCCAAACCTCAAGATCATTGCGCCAATCCTCTGACATCGCCAGCCTCCATAAAAGCTGGCTCCCCATGAATCAGGGAAATCTCCTTTTGGGAATCCCAAAAATCACATTTCTGCCAAAGTAGTGCTAGTTGTGCCTCAGCTCGTTTTTCTGCGTCTTCGACCTTTGGCATCAATTTGCTAAAATCTGCCGATTTCTTTCCTTTTGGATCATAATCATCGCATATTTTTGCCAGCGCTGCCTGAACCTGACGTCGGTCGTCCGGACGGTCGAAGTTGTCGAAATGAAGTAAGAGCCAGACTTCAAAGCATGGATCCGAAAACGCTACCTGCACACTCGATGCATGGCATTTTTCAATCGCTTCGGGCACCTTCGGGTGCTCATCACGATCAAAGACTGCCCAAACCTGATCGCCTTCTTCGAAGGAGGACCTCCGTCCTCGGCCGCGCCTCATAGTTGTTGCGCGCTCGCAAGCTTTTTCGGCAATCGTCATCGGAACGCCCGCCGCGTCAATTACCTCCAAGTCTACCAGCGCACCCAAAAGGTTGCGACGAACAGCTTGGAAATATTGCGGCTCGGTGTTTTTTCCCTCGCTATAGATAATGAACTTCTTTTTGGGTGCGCGTTTGGGAGTGGCGCGTCGGAGGGATCTGCGCTGCCTCATTGCCGGGCTTCAAACAGCGTTACGAGGTCACTCGCATGTGGGATCGCACCATAACGGCCTTCAAGGTATCCTTGCTCGAAATTGTCGGTCGGCCTCGACTTGATATCGGACAATGGGAAAAGATGCGACGCGCCCGCGTCATCTTTTTCACAAAACCAAATCTGGTCACGACGCAATCTCGATAGGCTTAGCAAGTTTGTATCGTGCGTCGTGGCGATCAGCTGAGCGCCTTTCCGATTAATCTTCGGATTTTCGAAAAGCGCCATAATCTGCGCAGCAGCGAACGTATGAAGACTAGCATCGAGTTCGTCAATTACGACAAGATTTCCTTCATCGAGTGCCTTAAATACGATATTCATCATAAGAACGAGCCGTCTCGTCCCTGAGCTTTCACGTTCGAGACCAAAGTAGCATGGCTCCCCAGAGATGCTGGAATGAGCAAATTCAATTGCGACATCACGGGAACGATCCGGATGTTCGTCATCCATGGAGGCTGATTCTCCCATATGCTTGCGAGCAATAGCAACGAACTCCTTTGTCAGCATCCGAACTGACTCAGGGATTTCGATATCCGTTTGCCTGAATCCTGTGATTCCGGTGCCGATCGATTTCAAAAACTCAATCGTTCTCGGGTCCACTTGATCTTCTTTGAAGGCGTTATTGATCAATTCCTTAGCTACCGCGACATTCATACTGAATCGGGTCCGCCGGAAAAAGCCGACGATATGGCTTAATTCCTCGTGATCGTTCTGCGTTGCGGTCGAAATGAACAAGCTGTTAGGTCGCATGAGATCGACGAGAATCTTCTTCGGTCCCTTAAAGTGAGAGCCAAACTCAACCTTATTTCCGGTTCGCTCGAACAATCGCCGCCGTTTGCCTTCTGGGTAGGCATAAAGCCATTCGGCGGTGAACGCGTCGTCATCGCATTCAAAGCCGTATTGTAGCCGAATGCCTTCGACCACGAATTCAGCTTCGAGCATTGTCGTATCTGAAGCATGATCAGGATTGAGCCTGAACGGGACCCGGGGCACTCCCCCCTCGGGATTGCCGCGCGTGTGAGATTGAAGAATGGCGCGTTTCAGGAAGTTGAAGGCTTTCAAGAAGTTTGTTTTTCCCGATGCATTTGCGCCGTAGATTATCGCGCTCGGCAAAGCAGAAAGGTCAGTCCCGGGAATGGGCACTAAGCTGCACTCTGGACCTTTGAGACTAGAAGCGACGAGCGAGATTTCCTCGGTGTCGGCCAAGGAAAGGTAATTCTTGGCGCGGAATCTCAACAACATTTTTGCACTCCCGAGTCAGCGTAATGGTGAATTTATACCCGACTTAGGTGAATATTCTACCAAATTGACCAGAAAATTCAATGATAGTTCAATTTTTGCGGCGGTGTGCGCGATCAGACAACCCGCGGATGGTGCTGGACCTGGCCAAAGGACGTCGGATTGCAATCAGGTTTCAGCTTGGCAGCAAACCTTGCGCGTCCCGCCGAAAAGCCGTCAGTTCATAACAGGCTTTCAAAACTGTCCTGCATATTACTCGTTTCTGGCCTACTTTTTCGCAGTGAGCGGCCTAGCCGCTCTTATGCACCAAGGGGTGTCTGAGCGGTAGGCGGGAGTAGCGTAAAGCTCTGTTCTGAAGTAAGAAATTGGGTGTCTAAGCCGTCCCTGCTCCGGGACAGAAATTGCCATAGGCTACACCCGCCATGACCGACGTTACCTCAAGCTCATTTCGATTCCCAGCGGTCCAACGCAAGAAAGTCACGGCTGCCTTCGACGGCGGTCGCATCACGTCGGACGGCGGGGTTCTGCTATTGGCGCAGGCCGAGCGCGAGATGGACATCTGCAGGCAGCTGGCCACCTGCATCGCCGATCGGCGCGATCCTTCGCGGGTGGTCCACAAGCTGGATGACATTCTGCGGGCTCGGGTTCTGGCGATTGCCTGCGGCTACGAGGACGCCGACGACCTCGACGCCCTGCGTGACGATCCCGGCTTCCGCCTGGCGCTGGGCAAGCTACCGGGTTCGGGCGCGGGCCTTGCCAGCCAACCGACGATGAGCCGCTGGGAAAACGCACCCACCACGCGCGAGCTGGCCCGCATGATGGCCGCGATGGTCGACATCTACTGCGCCAGTTATCCATCCCCGCCCGAGGCGGTGACGCTGGACATCGATGACACCTGCGATGTCGTGCACGGCTACCAGCAGTTATCGTTCTGGAACGGGCATCACGGTGAGCGCTGTTTCCTGCCGATCCACGTCTACGACACGGCAACGGGGCGGCCGGTCGCCATGCTGCTGCGCACCGGCAAGACGCCGAGCGGCGCGGAGGCCGCGGGCCATATCCGTCGCCTGGTGCGGCAGATCCAGAGGCACTGGCCCACGACCCACATCACGATCCGGGGCGACGGCCACTACGGCAGACCCGAGGTCATGAACTTCTGCGAGGCACAGGGCATCGATTATGTCTTCGGCCTGCCCACCAACGCTGTGCTGCGCGCCGATCCACAGATCGTGAAGATTGCCGATGCCTGCGCGGTCAAGCGGGCCGAGGAACAGCACGTGGTCCTGCGAAATTATGCCCAGACCCGCTACGGGGCGAAAAGCTGGAAATGCCAGCGCCGTGTCGTCGCCCGGATCGAGGCCAGCACGCTCGGCATGGATATCCGCTACGTCGTCACCTCGCTCGAGCAGGGCTCGGCCGAGCACATCTACGACACACTCTACTGCGCCCGCGGCCAGGCCGAAAACCTCATCAAGTTGCACAAGGCCCAGCTCGCCAGCGATCGCACGTCATGCCGATCAGCCAACGCCAATCAGATGCGGCTGATCCTGCACACCGCCGCATTCTGGCTGATGTGGCGCATCCAGCAGGCCATCCCCAAGGCAGCCGCGCTTGCCAACGCTGAGTTCGCGACCCTGCGCCTGCGGCTCCTCAAAGTCGCCGCACGCGTCATCGAGACCGCCTCCCGCATCCGGGTCGCCTTCGCTTCCGCCTGTCCCGACGCCGCCCTGTTCCGGATCATCGCCGCCGCCCTCAGGCCCGCCCCGACATAGCCAGTGCGGCCGTGCCGCTGAACGTCCGAGCCCCTCCATCAAACCCGCAAGCCTCTCGATCCCACGCGATGAAAGACGCAGCGGAGGCACTCGGCCTGCTCAAACGCCCGCTGCCGCCAACGATTGATCTTCCCCAAGAACAACATCGTCACGAATAAGAGCGGCTAGATGGCCATCATCGCCCGGCGCTTCTCTGGGAGGTTTTCGCGCCGATAGGCGGCTTCGGTCTTGTTCGCGAAGGTATGCGCGAGGGCGGCTTCGGCGATTTCGCTCGGGTGGTTCGTCTCTTCGCTGACCCAATCGCGGAACGACGAATGGAAGCCGTGTGGGGTGTATGGTTCCCCCAAGTTCCCTCACCTTGTCTCTCCCGGCCGATCCATCCGGGACGAGGCCGTCGCAATAGCTGAAAAAGGCTGTCCAGTTGCGCGTGCGAGCGCGCGGCTTCGCTGCGTCATGAAGGCGCCCTGCAGGGCACGATTTTCATCCGCCGATGCTTGTGTTTTCGACAATTATGTGAGTAACTCCCCGCAAGGTCGCTTCCCGTTCCTTTGTGGTGGAAAGGAAACAAGGATGTCCGACGAGGAAAAACGAAACGGTCCCGATCGGCGATCGGGCGAACGGCGTGCCAGCGATGCTCCCGATTACAAGGGCAGCGAACGCCGCAAGGGCGAGCGGCGAAGCGGCAAGGATCGTCGCACGAGCTGATCAATCGGGCACCGCGCGCGAAGGAGAATTGCCGTGGCCCGGTCGCCCCGTCCCTTGCTCTCGGTCGACATCGTGTCCGACGTGATGTGCCCATGGTGCATCATCGGCTGGCTGAAGTTTGAAAAGGTCATCGCGCATTTTGCGGGACGGCTCGATTTTCGGGTCCAGTGGCATCCTTTCGAACTCAATCCCGACATGCCGCCCGGGGGAGAGGACGCAGTGGAACATGTGATCCGAAAATATGGCATCACGCCGGATCAGAGCCGGGCGAACCGCGACCGCCTGGCGAGAATCGCCGCCGATCTCGATTTCGCCTTCAACCGCCGACCGGGTTTCAGAATGCGCAACAGCTTCGATGCGCATCGCCTGTTGACCTGGGCAGGAGCCCTCGAGGAGCCCACTCAGGCAGGTCCAACCGGTGTGCAGACCGCGCTCAAGCTTGCGCTCTTTCGTGCCCATTTTACGGACAATCGCGATGTGAGCGATCATGATGTTCTGGCTGACGTTGCTGCGTCGGTGGGGCTCGCCGCCGACCGCGCAGCGGCAATCCTTGCCTCGGGCGACTTTGCCGAAATGGTGCGCACCGAAGAGGCTTATTGGGCTGACCAGAATATAACCGGCGTTCCCGCCTTCATTCTGGGCGGTCGGATGCTGATCCCCGGGGCGCAGGAACCCGAGGCCTTCATCCGCGTGATCGAGCGCAAGGTGCTCGCCGACGCTGCCTGAAGGAACAGCGGCGCGAAGCCGCGCGTTGAACCGGTATCCATCCTGAAGGAGCCGGCCATGAACGAGACAATTTCTCCATCCCCCGCGAGCGATGCCCGCGACCCCGGCGCGCCCGAGGCGGTCAACCGCGAGCAGCGCGACGACGAGAACCAGGGGCAAAGCGTTGCCGAGGACGCGCAAAGCGGCCGCAGGCTAGGTGACAGCGACAAGACGCCCTCGCAGGGGCCGGGCGACGACAGCCAGGATCTTGTGGACCATATGCGCCAGATGGAGCGGTCGGGGCGGATCGACATGGACGCCTATCGAGGCGAGCGCAGCGATGACGATGAGGAAGGCGAACTCGGCCCCGGCGGGATCGACGACGATGAACCCCGAGGGGCGCCCTGATACGAGGATCGTTTGAAGGGGAAAGGCCGGCGACAATTTGACCCGGCTCGTCGGGGAGCGTGGGAGCAGAACGCGATCTGGCGCGTATGATGAAGAGCTCGCGCGGCGAGACGCGCGGGCGGCAAGGAGAGAGACCATGGCCGAGCATGACCACAGCGCGATCAAGGAAAATATGAAGGTGGTGGGCGCGGACGGTGTTCACATCGGCACCGTCGACCATCTCGACGGCGAGCGGATCAAGCTCACCAAGAGCGACAGCCCACAGGCCGGGGATGGCGAAGGGGCGCGGCACCATTATCTGCCCGCCGGGCTAGTCGCCTCGGTGGATGGTGACACGGTGCGGCTCTCGGCAAGCGCCGCCAACGCTGCCGACCTCTTCGAGGAAGAAGGCTGACGAGAGTTTGACGAGATAATCAGAGGGCTGGATGCGCAATCGGGCGCTCCGGCACTGAAACTGGCCCGTCCCCACCCCCCGGGGCGGGCCATTTTCCTTTGGGAAGCGCGCAAGGTCCTCGCGATCGCTTCGTGCTTTTTCAACCCTCTCCCGCTATGGCCTTCTTCGATGAGGGATGCGGGGATGAGCGAGGACCGCCGTGCGGTGCGCGGCGGCGGGATACGAATGGCCGCGGCCGTGTTGCTCTTTGCTGCCGGTTTCGCGCTCGCCAACCGCTTTCAGCTCGTCCATTCGGTACTTTACCGTCTCGCCGCCGGCGACGCGGCAAGCGCCGCGTCGGCCTTCGCGTTCCTCGCCGCGCAAGCCGCGCTGCTGCTCGCCGCGACGTTGCTCTTCCCCCGGCGCTGGTTCACCGCGCTCCTCGCGCTTGCGGGCGCATCGATCCTCGTCAACCTCGGCTATGGGCAGGTGGTCGGGGCGCCGCTCGACGCCGCAACGCTCGGCTGGATGCTGGCCGAAGCGCGGCAGGCGGGGGCCGCAGCTGGCGAATTTGGCGCGCCGCTGCTCCTTGCCGGCGTGCAGGCGGCGCTGGCGCTGGCGCTGCTCGCGGCCGCGCGGGTGCTCGCACGGCGGAGCGGATGGCTTCCGGCCTCGCGGCGCGCACTGCCCGCCCTCCTGATCCTGCTCATTGTCCCTTGGCTTGCAACGCGCCTTCTTGGCCTCTGGCCCGAAAGCGCCGAGCGCAATCTTTACGGCCTTGGCTGGGATATTGTGACCGCCGAAGCGCCGCCGCCGCGCGCGGCGCCTGCGCTCCGGCCGACGAGCGAGGGGGCCGCGCTCGCGCCGCGCCATATCGTCTGGGTGATCGACGAGAGCGTTGCGCAGGCGCCGTTCGAGCGCATCATCGCGCCGCTGATCACTAATGTACCTCATCTCGATTTCGGGGTGGCAGCTTCGATGGCCAATTGCTCCGCCCCCGCGCATGTCGCGCTGCGATCGGGCGTCGATGTGCGCCGCGCCGGCCCCAAAACCGATTTGCGGCGTACGCCCTCGATCTGGGGCTACGCCCACGCGGCGGGCTACCGCACGCTGCTGATCGACGGGCAGACGAGCGGGGCGCCGCAAAATCTGCTGCTGCCGCCCGAGCGCGCCCTGATTGACACTGCCCTCTCGATGAAAGGGGGGATCGACACCGACCTTCAGATTGCCGACCGGCTGAACGCCGAGATCAAGCGCCCGGGGCGGACGTTCAGCTACGCGGTGCTGCGCGGGGTGCATTTCCAGTACCGCGACCATTATCCGCTGGGGACAATTCCCGCCGACGCGCCCGCCGCACGCCAATATGCGACCGCACTTGCCTGGTCGAAGCGGCGCTTCTTCGCACGGCTGCTCGCCGGGGTCGACCGCCGGGACGTCGCCATTGTCTATACCTCGGACCACGGGCAGAATCTGACGCCGGGCGCCTTGCCGCACTGCAGCCGCGAGCCCGTGGCAGACGAGTTTCGTGTGCCGCTGCTCGCCTTTCTTCCCGCGCGCTTCGCCGAGGCCTATGCCGAGGCGCCGCGCGGGGGACATTCGGCAAGCCAGATCCTGCCGGCAACGCTTGGATGGATGGGATATGACAAGGCTGTGGTCGCAGCGCGTTACGACAATGACCTGACGCAGCCTAGCGCGCGCTACGTCTGGTTTGGACGTGCGGTGATTCCGCTAAGGGCCGGGGACGAAGTGGAGGTGCACGCCGCAAAGCGCTTTCCGGGTATGGAGTGAAGGCGCCGGAGCCGTTGGGGGCTCCGGCGCCTTCATGCGCGGCCGGGGGGGGGATGGCCGCGCAGGGGCTCGTTCGGTCAGCGACCGGGGTTCGCAGCGTCTGTTTCGGCGCCGGCTGCGCCGCGCGCCTCGAACTCGGCCTTGGGCAGCTTGGTCACAAGACCGTGCGCGGTGCCTTCGGCGTGGCTGTACAGAGCCGAAAGCGGAACATTGTAGAGTTTGCCATCGCTCACCACCACGGCGTTGTCGCCGTCAATGCTTTGCACCGTCCCGATGCTGTTGCCCTTGGAATCGGTCACATTCGCGCCCGCGCGCACTTCCTCGCGGGCCGCGAGCTTGAGGTCGGCGCTGTCGAGCGCGTCATTTGCGGTCTGGTCGACCTGATCGACGACGCCGCCGACGGGCTGCGTCACATCGCCGACAACGTCGCCGGCAACGCGCCCGGGATCAACCGTGCCGCCAACTTGCCCGACTACGCCGGTGTCAAGCTGGGCGAGGGCGGGCGTGGCCACCGCAGCGGCGCTGGCCGCGAAAAGGATGAGGGTCTTGCGCATGATGTGTCTCCTGCTGTTCCCCCTTGGATTTCAAAGCAGCCGCCCGCGCGGCAAGGATCCCGCGCGAGCGGCCGAATGAGGGGATTACGAACAGAAGGTCCGCGCGTTCCCGGAGCCTGCGCGTCAACGCGGTGGGCAGACGCTCAGATGCGGCGAACCGCCGCCGGAATACGCATTAGGCTTTCGGGCGCGATCGCAGCGAGCCGCCTGCAGCCTTTGTGTCCTCGAGCCGTCAGTGCGGTTTTCGGGTGGGCGCAATCAGCTTGTTGAGCGTTGCGATCCGCTGCCGCTCGCGGGTCCAGTCACGCTCCGGATGCGCCTGGATCTGGTCGAGGAGGACGGCGAGTTCCTTGCGGCGGTCGCCTTCGGTTACGGCCTGCATGGGCATTCTCCTTTCCGCGCGCAGCATAGCATGGCTGGGCTCGATACCCAAAATCGAGAGACGCATCATGAGGGCGCGGTCCATTCGACCCAGGCCCCGTGGGGATGCGCGCTCCCCAGTAACACCGGTTCGCCGCCGCCGGGCCAGTATCGCACGCTCATCTCGTGCCGGTGCAGCGTGCGGTTCGCCTCGAGCGAGATCCAGGCGAGCGGCCGCTCGCAGGTGGCGCTCGCCCCCGCACTCTCCATCGCCCGGGTCACCCGCGCCTGCTCATCATCGGGCACATATTGCCAGACAATCGAGTGCATGAGCACGCGCGTCGTCCCTTCGGCCTGCGGCTTTGCAAGCTCGGTCTCGACAAAATCGGCCGCGTTCATCCGCACCAGATCGGGCGGGACGGCCCTGGCCGCTGCGATCGCCGCCTCGATACGGCCGAAGCGGACATGATGCTCGGGCCAGATATAGGCCTTGAGCCGCAGCGCCTCTTGAGGATTGGCGAGATCTACAGGCGCAATGTCGCAGCCCCGCGTGCTCGCAATTGCAATGGGGTGGTGCGGCGGGCGCGCGCCGCGCCACTCGGGGGCAAAGGTCATCACGCCGGGCTCCGGCCCCACCTCGACTCCTGCAAGATCATAATGATAGCGTCCGAGCATCAGGTTGATCCCCGCGCTCGATCCGATTTCGAGGCATTGGAAGCGCGGTGGCAAGCCCTGGTCGGCAAGCCAAAGCATCGCCGCGATGAAATTGGCCGAGCGCCCCGCCTCGTTGGTCTGCGGCGGGCCGCCGAGCCAGGGGAGAAGGGCCGTCTCGTGCCGGCTAACGACGCCGGCGACGATCGCGGCGTCATTGATATCGTCGGCATTGGCGTAGATGGGCGCAAGCTCGGGCGCGGAGCCCGTGAGGTGAAGCGCGTGGAGCCCGCCGGCTACCCGCAGCGGCAGGGCGTCGGCAAGCGGCGCGCCCGGCCATTCGGCGATCTGCCGCGCGAAGTCGGTGGCGGGCTTGTCGAGAAGGCTGGCTGCTGCTGCGACGATCCGCGCCGTCACCGGCGCGTCGGCGGCGCGGCAATAGGCGACCTGGTTCGAAAAAGCGGTGCGCACGGCGTCGGGGCCGGTTTTTGCCATGTCGACAAACTGATAGCGCTCGCTCATTGCCCTTTCTCCCGCTGCCGCTTAAAGGCACGGCGTTTATGCCCGAACCGATCATCTTTGCTATCCCAAAAGGACGAATCCTCGACGAGGCGCTGCCGCTGCTCGCGCGCGTCGGGATCGAGCCTGCGCCGGATTTCTTCGATCCCAGGAGCCGCGCCCTCGTGTTCGGGACGAACCAGCCGCATATCTCCCTGATCCGCGTGCGCGCCTTCGACGTTGCAACCTTTGTTGCCCATGGCGCGGCGCAGCTCGGGATCGTCGGGTCGGATGTCGTTGACGAGTTCGATTATTCGGAGCTTTACGCACCCGTCGACCTCGGCATCGGCCATTGCCGCCTGTCGCTCGCGGGACCCCAAGGAAGCGCGCCGCCGGGGCTGGGCGAGAGCCATATCCGCGTTGCGACCAAATATCCCTCGACCACGCGCCGCTGGTTCGAGGGGCAGGGCATTCAGGCCGAATGCATCAAACTCAACGGCGCGATGGAAATTGCGCCGAAGCTCGGGCTCGCCTCGCATATTGTCGATCTGGTTTCGACGGGGCGCACGCTGGTCGAGAATGCGCTCGCCGAGCAGACGGTGATCAGCGAGGTGTCCGCGCGATTGATCGTCAATCGCGCGGCCTTCAAGCTGCATTCGGCCGAAGTGCCCGCACTGGTCGAGACATTCCGGCAGGCGGTTGGGCATGCGCCGGCTTGACGCCTCGGACCCTGGATTTGCGGCCGCCTTCGACGCGCTGGTAAACGACCGGCGCGAGAGCGCGTCCGACGTTTCGGCCGACGTCGCCGAGATCATTGCGCGGGTGAAGGCCAAGGGCGATGCGGCGCTCGCCGACTATACCGCGCGGTTCGACCGCTTCGATCTCGATGCAAAAGGCTGGAGCATCTCGCTGGAAGAATGTGCCGCGGCCTATGAGGCGCTCGACCCCGCGCTTCGCGCCGCGCTCGATCTCGCGGCCGAGCGCATCCGCGCCTATCACGCCGCGCAGCGACCCGAGGACCGCGACTATCGTGACGCGGTGGGCGCCCGGCTCGGCGCACGCTGGCGCGCGGTTGATGCAGCGGGTGTTTATGTGCCCGGCGGGCGCGCCGCCTATCCCTCTTCGGTCTTGATGAACATTCTCCCGGCCAAGGTCGCAGGGGTCGAGCGTATCGTCATGGTCACGCCAACGCCCGATGGCGCGGTCAATCCCGTTGTCATGGCAGCCGCGCATATCGGCGGGGTCGACGAAATCTGGCGGATCGGGGGAGCGCAGGCGATCGCGGCGCTCGCCTATGGCACGAGGCGGATTGCGCCGGTCGATGTCATCACCGGCCCCGGCAACGCCTGGGTCGCCGAGGCAAAACGCCAGCTTTACGGTGTCGTGGGCATCGACATGGTTGCAGGGCCGAGCGAAATCGTTGTCGTCGCCGACGCGAAAAATGACCCGCGCGTCATTGCCGCCGACCTCTTGAGCCAGGCCGAGCATGACCCGACCAGCCAGTCGATCCTCTTCACCGACGACGGCGATTTCGCCGACGCGGTCGCCGCGGCGGTTGCGCATGTGATCCCGACGCTAGCCACCGCGCCGACGATGCAGGCAAGCTGGGCCGAAAATGGCGCGGTCATCGTTGTTCCGACGCTCGCCGACGCGATCCCGCTTTGCGACCGGCTGGCGCCCGAGCATCTCGAACTCGCGGTGGACGCGGCCGAGGCCGACGTCCTCTTCAAGGCGGTGCGTCATGCAGGGTCGGTTTTCCTTGGCCGCCAGACGCCCGAGGCGATCGGCGACTATGTAGCCGGGCCGAACCATGTTCTCCCCACCGGACGCCGCGCGCGCTTTTCGAGCGGGCTGTCGGTCACCGACTTCATGAAGCGCACCAGCTTCCTCGCGCTCGACGAGGGGGCCCTGGCGGCAATCGGTCCCGCCGCGGTTGCGCTCGCGACCGCGGAAGGGCTGCCCGCCCATGCGCTCAGCGTCCAGAACAGATTGAAACAGTCATGAGCAAGAACACAAAACGCACCCAGCCCCGCTCCGCCGCCCGCCTCGCCGCGGTGCAGGCCCTCTATCAGCACGAGATGGAAAATACGCCCGTCGCGCAGCTGATTCACGAATTCCACCAGCACCGCATCGGTGCGATTATCGAAGACGCCGAATATGCCGATGCGGACGTGCCATTCTTCGATGATATCGTGAAAGGCGCCATCGCGAGGGCTGACGAGGTTGACGCGGCGATCACGGCGCGGCTCGCGAGCGGCTGGACGATGGAGCGGCTCGACCGCACGATGAAGGCAATCCTGCGCGCCGGCGCCTATGAGCTGATCGCCCGCACAGATGTGCCGGTGGGCGCGGTTGTCAGCGAATATGTCGATGTGGCGAAGGCCTTCTTCGATGCGCGCGAAGCGGGCTTTGCCAATGGTCTGCTCGATGCGATCGGCAAGGCCGTGCGGGGAACCAGCGCTTGACCCGCCCGTTCGCATCCTCGAAGCCCGCCGTCACCGCCAGCCTGGGGCGACCGCGATAGTGTCTCGGTTCGGCGCGAGGTGATGGACAGGAGATGCCTCCCAGTCGACGCGAGGGGTCTATGAGCGAAGCCGATTTCATTGCCCGCCTGCGGAGTATCGCGACCGACCCCGCTGCGCGAGGGCTCGCCGATGATGCCGCGGTTTGGGAAGGGTTGGTCCTCACCCACGACATGATCATCGAGGGCATCCATTTCCTGCCCGACGAAAAGCCGCAGGACGTCGCGTGGAAACTGGTCGCGGTGAATCTTTCCGACCTGGCCGCCAAGGGCGCAGCGCCCCTCGGGGTCCTCGTCGGCTACAGCCTGGGCGACGAGGCATGGGACAAGGCCTTCGCGGATGGTCTCGATATCGCGCTGCGCCGCTTCGGCCTGCTGCTGCTCGGCGGCGATACGGTGCGCGCGCCAGCGGGCGCACCGCGCAGCTTTGGCCTCACCGCGATCGGCCGCGCTCCTGAAGAGGGCGCGCCATCGCGCGGCGGCGCGCGGCCCGGCGACCAGATCTGGGTGACCGGAACGATCGGCAATGCGGGCGTCGGCCTTGCGATGCGGCTTGGTGAGGTTGAGCCCAATGAAACCTGCCTCGACGCCTATCGCCGCCCGCAGCCGCAGCTGACCTTCGGTCAGGCGGTCGCGCCCCATGTCCACGCGATGATGGACATATCCGACGGCCTCATCATCGACGCGGGGCGCATGGCAGAGGCGAGCGGCTGCCGCTTCGGCATCATGCTGGAATCCTTGCCCTTGTCGGCAGCATTGCTTGCGGTCCGCCCCGATGTGGTCGACACGCGGATGGCCGCGGCGACTGCCGGCGATGATTATCAGCTTCTTTTCGCAGCCGACCCGGCTGAGGCCGCTGCGATCCGCGAGATCGCCGAAGGGCTCGACGTCCGGGTGACGCTTCTTGGTCATACCGCAGTGGGCGAGGGGGTCGTGCTGACCCACAAGGCGCAGCGGGTCCCGCTTCCCGAGCGGCTGGGCTTCATGCACTAGCACTACTTTGGCAGATTATTCGGATCGGTCGCTGTAACCAGTTTATTGCAGTGAGGGCAGATCGTCGGTGGCGGTCTTGCGAAGAGGTTGATTATCGCCTGCCTGACGGCAGGCATGGTCGGTTGCGGCGGCGGTCCCGAGTTTCTTTTTTTTCCGCCCCGCTGCGCTTAGACGGCGGGACTGAAGAAAGGCATAGGCGATCATCGTCATCAGCGCGTGTCGGTGTAGTCCGGTCCATGATCGGCCCTCAAAGTGGTCGAGACCGAGTTCCTCCTTCAGCTGCTGATGCGCCTGCTCGCAGATCCACCGCGCCTTGATGGCACCGGCGAGCGCCTTGATCGGCGTGTCGGCTGGCAAGTTCGAGAGATAGTATTTTTGCTCTCCGCTTTCGCGCCGTTCCCCCACCAGCCAGACTTCCTCCTCGCTGGGCATGGCCTGGACCCGCCCGTCACTCATGCGGTGCCTGTGGCCATCGGCCACCCGGACGCGGCATGCCGCAAATTTACAGGTCAGCTTGCCTTTGGTCCCGCGTCGCCAGCTGATTTTCTTCCATTTTTCTTCTCCCAGCATCTTTTCGGCAGAAACGGCGGTGCGGTCGGGGACGTGATATTTGCGGCGCCTGCCTGTTGCTGCCTCGGGAAAGATCAGCCCGGTGTCTGCCGGATAGACATTCTGACGCCGTGACATGCCCACCGCCCACCGCAAACCACGCTCGCTCAGAGCCTGGCGGAAGGGGCCGCTCGCCCCGTAGCCGGCGTCGGCTAGAACGCAGCCGAACCGAGTGCCCGAGGCAATGACCCGATCGATCTCCTCGATAGCGATCTCCGGCTTTGTGCGAGCGACTTGTCGCTCCTGGGGGACACGGGCGCGCTCCATGCGGGGGGCGTCGTCCGTCCAGCTTTCAGGCAAAAAGAGCCGCAGGCCCACCATCACCGGAACCTCCCCGGACGCTAGCGTCACCGAAACGAGGGATTGGCAGTTCGAGGTCTTGCCAAGGGAGGAGGCGTATTGCGCAGCCACGCCGACCGAATGACGGCCCTTCTTCGGCAAGGCAGTATCGTCAATGACCAGATATCCCGCTTCGTCTCCAACCAGACGATCGGCTTCCTTCAGAAGAACAGCCTCGAGCGGCGCACTATCCCACACCCCGTCCGCGACGAAATGATGCAGTTGGTCGTAGCCAAACTCACCATCACGAGCCGCCATCGGCTGCACGCTCTTGCGGTCACCGGGGCCGATCAATCCCGCGATATAGGCCGGGCACACACGCTTCCGCGCCTTGTGCCGCAACGCCGACAAAAATGGCGTCAGCCAAACCTCAAGATCATTGCGCCAATCCTCTGACATCGCCAGCCTCCATAAAAGCTGGCTCCCCATGAATCAGGGAAATCTCCTTTTGGGAATCCCAAAAATCACATTTCTGCCAAAGTAGTGCTAGCACGGTCCATCGGCGGTACAACATATTTGACGTAGTTATACAACTGAGGCATAGGATTCGGCGAACGAAGGAGAGCAATTGATGGACCTGAGCTATGGCGAAGCGGCCGAAGCTTTCCGCGCAGAGGTGCGAGCTTTCCTCTCGGCCCACTGGCCCCCGCGGGCGGACTTGCGCGGCGCTGACCTCAAGGCCTTCGTCCGCGCCTTTCGCATGCTCGCGACGGAACAGGGCTACCTCTACCGCGCAATTCCGAAGCGTTACGGTGGGTCTGAGCAACCGGTCGATGTCATCAAGGCGCAGGTGATCCGCGAGGAGTTCGCTCAGGCGCGTGCACCGATGGAAGTCGGGGGCAACGGGATGAACATGACCGTGCCAACATTGCTCGAGCAGGGGACGGAGGAACAGAAGGACCTGTTCATTCGCAAGACCGTCGAGGGAGAATATATCTGGGGCCAAGGGTATAGCGAACCTGGAGCGGGGAGCGACCTTGCAAGCGTTCGCACGAAGGGCGAATTGTCGGCCGATGGCAGCAAATGGATCATCAATGGCCAGAAAATCTGGACGTCGCAGGGCATGCAAGCGACCCATATGTTCATGTTGGTTCGCACCGAGCCCGACGCGCCGAAGCACGATGGTATCACCTATCTGCTGATCGATCTCGACCAGCCCGGCGTCACCCGTCGGCCGATCCGCCAGATGACAGGCGAGGGCGGTGAGCACACATTTTGCGAATTTTTCTTCGATAACGCCGAAACACCGGTATCCTGGCAGGTGGGCGAGCGGGGCAAGGGCTGGTATGTCAGCCGCACGACGCTGAAACACGAACGCGCGAGCATCGGCAGCGCCGACGGTCTTGGCAAGCAGTTTGCCAAGCTTGTTGAGCTTGCCAAGCAAGTTGGGCGGATTGACGATCCTCTCGTTCGCGACCAGCTTGGCCGGATTGAGGGGTTCGTTCTCTCGCATCGCTATTCGAGTTATCGCATCTTCAGCTGCGCCGCGGCTGGCGAGGATCCCGGCCCCATCGCGCTGATGATGAAATTATTGCTCACCGAGATTGGCCATGACATGGCGTTGCTCGCGCAGGAGCTGATTGGCGAACATGCATTCCTCGAGCCGCCGGGCGCGGGTGGGCGCGGTCCTCGCGGACCGCGCGGGCCGGAAAAATGGCTCGACCAGATCATGGGCAGCCTTGGAAACTCGATCGCGGGGGGCGCCTCGAACATCCAGCGCAATATTGTCGGCGAGCGCGGGCTCGGCCTGCCGCGCGATCTTGCGATGAGCGGGGAGCGCTAGGCCATGCATTTCCATCTCACCGCGGAGCAGACGGCCATTCAGGACGCGGTACGCGGGACGCTGGCCGATAGCTGGCCGCTGGAACGCATTCACGCCTTTGCCGAAGGCGACGGCGACTTCGATCCTGAGAGCTGGTCGGCGTTAATGGCGCTCGGCCTCGGCGGTATGCTGATGCCCGATAGCGGCATGGGTCTGCTCGAAGCCGCGCTTGTCTGCGAGATGGCGGGCGAGGCGGCCGCCCCGGGGCCGATTGTCGGGCAATTGCTCGCCGCGGCGGCGGTAGCAAGGAGCCGAAACGGCGAAGGCGACGCGCTGGCAAGTGGAGAAAAGGTCGCAACCTTGGTCCACGGCGGCAGCGCCTATGCCCCCTCGGCGCGCGCCGCTGATCTTTTTCTGATTGTAGATCGTGTCTCGGGCGTGCGCCTCGTTCACGCGGCCGATGTCGCCGTCGAAGCTGTGAAGGCTGCCGATCGCACTCGCCCCATGTCGAAGGTTCAGGTTCCCTCAGGCGCGGGCGAGACCCTCTTTGCCGCTGCTGATCCGATGACGGCGCGCCTTGCCGACGCGGCGTTGGTCCTCGTTGCCGCCGATGCACTCGGCGGCGCGCAGCGGGTGACGGACATGAGTGTCGCCTATGCGAAGGAGCGCGAGCAGTTCGGTCAACCGATCGGGCGGTTTCAAGGGCTGAAGCATCAGCTCGCCCACATGGCTCTCGACGTCGAGCCTGCCCGTGCGCTTCTCTGGTACGCAGCCTATGCATGGGACGCGGAGCTGCCCGACGCACCGCGCGCGGCGGCGGCGGCGAAGGCGCATCTTTGCGAGGTCTATGTCCGTGCGACCCGTGCCGCGGTCGCGGCCCATGGCGGCATCGGCTATACGTGGGAATATGGTCTCCATTACTGGTTTCGCCGCGCGATGGCCGATCGCGCCTGGCTCGGAAGTCCCGCCGAGCACCGGGCGCGGGCTGCGAAACTCGCGGGCTGGTAGGCTGTGAGCGATCCGCAGATCCTCGTCCCCGGCGTGCGGCGTCTGCGTCCCGACGATCATTTCATGCTCCTGTCGGAAACCGACGCTTCGCCAATGCACGTCGGCGCGCTTATCCTGCTTGATGTTCCGGCCGATGAGCGGTCGGGTTTCGCCTCGGCTATCCGCCGCCAGCTCGCCGACCGGCTGCCCGCGACGCCCTTGCTTGTTCGGCTGCACCAGGCCCCCGATGGCTTCGACAGCGACGTCTGGAGCGAGATCGCGCATCCCGATCTAGAGACGCTGGTTGCCATCGAGCCCCACGACGGCGCGTGGAGCGAGGCTGAGCTTTATGCCGCGGTGGCCCGGCTCAACATGCGGCGGCTCGATCTGTCGGGCCCGCCCTTTGCCGTCCATCTCTTCGAGCGGCTCGTGGAAGGGGGGAGCGCGCTCTATCTCAAAATGCACCACAGCGTCGCGGACGGCATCGGCTTCCAGACCATACTCGGGCTCCTCAGCGACGCGGCCCCCCCCGTCACTGCGCGCTTTGCCGATGCGCGGCTCCCCGATACCGAAAAGTGGCTCGAGAAGGCCAAGGCCCGCTTCGAGGCAGAAGAAGCGCTGCGCGCCGAGCAATCGGCGCGGCGCAGGGTCGCGCTCGCAGCGCTCGATGCTTTGGAGGATGATCGCGCACCGACGCCGCAGCTCAAGCTCTCGGGCCCGACCTCGACAATGCGCCGCTACGCGACGATCAGCCTGCCGGTGGCGCGAATTCAGACAGTGCGCAAAGCCCTTGGTGCGACGGTCAATGACATCTTCCTTACCCTCGCGAGCACCGCGCTCCGGCACTATCTCTTGGAGATCGGAGATCTGCCGGAGACCCCCCTTGTTGTGAATTCGGCGCGCTCCTACCGCCGCGAGGAGCATGGCCCCTTTGGCAACCGCATTGTAGCCCTGCATCCGCATCTCGCGACGCATCTTGCCAATCCGCTGGCGCGCCTTCGCGCGATCCAGGCGTCGATGGCCAAGGAGATGAAGCGGACCCTATATGACGAGGCGCTCCTCGACGCGGCTGAAAAGCCGTTCGGCGCACGGGACCGGCGCGCGGCCTTTGCCGAACGCGTCGCAGGCGGCAAGCGGCTCCTTCCGGGAAATCTGACGCTGTCGAATGTACCGGGTCCCGCCGAGGGGCGGAGCTATGCCGGCTTTCATCAGCGCCACAACTACCCTGTTCCCATCATCGGGTCGGGCCGCTTTCTCAATATCACCTCGCGCCGCAGCGGTGAAAATCTCGACATGGGCGTTATCGCCGATGCGGAGAAGATTGCCGATGTCGGACGGATTGCTGCGCTGTTCACTGCCGCGCTCGACGAACTGGAGACAATTGCATGACTGACGACCTGGCGTTCAAGCCTGAGGATGACCGTTATCACCCGCTGTCGGACGACCCTTATGAGACCGAAACCAACTGGTGGTCGTTCAATATTCCCGAACGCAAGATCGGCTGCTGGATCCATGCGCCCTATTATCCCAACCGCAAGACGGTAACCTGGCGCATTTTTGCCTGGGACGATGAAGGCTATGACCCGGCCCGCATGGCTTATTACCGCAAGGTCGAGGAGGCGCCGATGCCTGACGATCCCGACCTTACCGACATCACATTCCCGGGCGACAAGAATGGCGGCGGTTACAGTCTCAAGATGCTGGAGCCCGGAATGAAATACCAACTTCGATATGAAGACCCGGACCGCGGCTTCGCGCTGGATTTTACCCATACGGGGCTCCACGAGCCGCATCGCTTCCCGCCGGGCAAGCCGCCCTTCATGCAGACGCCGCATTTTGACCAGCTCGGTCATGTCGAGGGCTGGATGACGCTCCGCGGCGAACGGATCCGCATCGACGGCATCGGCGTGCGCGACCGCACTTGGGGGCCGCGCGGCGGGCCATACGCTGCCAGTCCGAAAGTCTATGCGAGCGATATGGAGCGGGTGAAACACCCCGGGGGGGCGCGCTGGCGAGAAATCGAGCGTGAGCGCGGCCGCGGGCGAATCCAGTATATCTTCGGCCATCGCAAGGATGGCACCGGCTTTCTCGGCTTTGCGCGGGTGCAGGAAGGCGATGCCGACGGCTGGTCGCCAATGAATGCCGGTTGGATTCGCCGCGATGGTCAGTTCGGCAGCCTCGATGCCTCGAAATCGCGGATGCGCGTGTTTCGCAGTCCCAGGACCGGCTGGAGCACCCATATGCAGGTGGAGCTCGTCGACGAACATGGCCGCCAGATGAAAAGCGAGGGCTTTGTCGTCAGCACGATGAGCGAGGCGGGCTATGGCGTGAACCAGCTGATGCGCTGGGATATCGACGGTGGAATCGGCTGGGGCGAGGATCAGGACGTCTGGAACCCCAGGCATTTCGTACGGATGCTCGATGCGTTGAAGGCGACCGTCTGACCGCGACTCTCGTGGCTCATGCGTGCCGACGGGCTCAGCTCGTCGGCGCCTGGGGCTCTGTTAAGAGGCAGGATAGTCGCCGACGGCGGCTAGTCCATCACCAGTACGATCCGCCCCGCGCTTTTCCCCGCTGCCGCATCCTCCATGGCGGCACGGAACTCATCGAGGGGATAGCGCCTTGCAACGGCCGGCCTCAACTTCCTCTCGGCTGCCAGCGCGAACAGCGTGTCGCGGTTGGCTTGGTTCTTTTCCGGTTCGAAAATGCCAAACTGGCGAATGTCGACACCGATCAGGCTCGCGCCCTTGAGCAGGGGCAGGTTGGTCCGCAACGCCGCGATGCCTGCCGGGAAACCGATCACGAGGTGGCGTCCATTCCATGCGAGCGAGCGGAAGGCCGGATCGGTCGCTTGGCCCCCTACGGGATCGAACACGACATCGACGCCCTTGCCATCATTGGCGGCTTTCACCTGTTCGCGCCAATTATCGGCGCGCGCATCGACCACGCTGTCTGCGCCGCCCGCAATAGCAAGCTTGCGCTTGTCATCGCTCGATGCGGATCCGATGACCCGGGCCCCAAGATGCTTGCCGATCTGCACCGCCGCATAGCCGGTCGCGCCCCCTGCACCGAGCACAAGCAGCGTCTCGTCGACCTTGAGATTGCCGCGATCGACCAGCGCGTGCCACGCGGTCGCATAGCTGACCGGGAAAACGGCCGCTTCCTCGAAGGTCAGCCCTTCGGGCATCTTGCGCACCGTACGCGCCGGCAGATTGGCGGCATCGGCAAACAGCCCGCCCCACCCACTGGCCACGACGCGATCGCCAACTTCGAACCCTTCGACCTCTTCGCCGGTCGCGCAGACGATGCCCGCGCATTCGCTCCCAGGGATGAAGGGAACGGGCGGCTTGACCTGGTATCCGCCCGCCGCCGTGAGCACGTCTACGAAGCTGATCCCCGTGGCCTTTATGGAAATGCGGACCTGCGTGGGTGAGGGGGGGCCGGGGTCATGGTCGACCAGATGATAATTGCTCACCGGACCGAGTTCATCGGCGATTACGGCGCGGGGTATTGCCATTGGCCTATCGTGAGACATCAGGACACCTCTTGTCAGGACGGGGTAAGAAGTATAACTAAGTTATATAAGACTGAAAGGGGTGAGTATGGCCTTCAAGACGCGGATTACCGAAATGCTGGGGATCGAACATCCGATCGTCCAGGGCGGCATGCAGAGCGTGGGCACGGCCCAGATGGCAAGCGCGGTGTCGAACGCCGGCGGCCTTGGCATTCTGACGGCACTCACTCAGCCGAGTCCTGAAGCGCTGCGCGACGAGATCGAAAAATGCCGGTCGATGACCGACAAGCCGTTCGGGGTAAATCTTACCGTATTTCCGACGATCAACTCGCCCGATTACAACGCCTATGCGGACGCCATCGTCGAGAGCGGGGTCAAGATCATGGAGACCGCAGGTACGCCGGCGGTTCGCGAGATCTGGGCGCGGGTCAAGCCCCATGGCGTCACCATCCTCCACAAATGCACCGCGGTTCGCCACGCCTTGTCGGCCGAAAAGGCAGGGTGCGATATCATCTCGATCGACGGCTTCGAATGCGCAGGGCACCCGGGCGAGGATGATATCCCGGGGCTGATCCTCATTCCGGCCGCCGCGGACAAGGTGAAGATCCCGATGCTCGCCTCGGGCGGTTTTGGCGATGGCCGCGGGCTCGTTGCAGCGCTGTCGCTCGGCGCCGAGGGCATCAACATGGGAACGCGCTTTTGCGCGACCAGGGAAGCCCCGATCCACGACAATGTGAAGCAAGCCTATATCGACAATGACGAGCGCGGGAGCTTCCTGATTTTCCGCAATTTCAAGAACACCGCACGCGTCGGCAAGAGTGCCGTATCGGAAGAGGTCGTTCGCCGTCTCGCGCAGCCGGGCGCCCAGTTCAGCGATGTGCAGGAACTGGTCGCAGGTTCGGCGGGGCGCGAACTGCTCGAGACCGGCGACCTTTCCAAGGGCGTCTTCTGGGCGGGCATGGTACAGGGGCTGATCCACGACATCCCCAGCTGCCAGGAACTGATCGACCGGATTATCGCCGAAGCCGAAGCGATCCTCGATCAGCGGCTCGCATCGTTCCGCCAGTAGAGGGACGAAATATCCTCCGCAGGCCCCAAGCCATGCGGAGGAAGGTTTCAACGCTGGCCGCCGTCGACGCGCACGAGGGCCCCGGTCGTATAGGAGGATGCAGGGCTGGCGAGCATCAGCGCTGCGGTCACAATCTCTTCGGGGTGGCCCGGACGGCCGAGGGCGACGGGCTGCGTCTCGCGCTTCTGGGGTTCCCACGCCTCTGAAATATCGGTCAGGAACGGGCCCGGGCTGATCGTATTCACCCTTACTTTCGGGGCATATTCCCGGCTAAGCGATACGCTCATGGCATTGAGCGCGGCCTTGGCAGACCCATAGGGGACGACCATGGGAAGCGCCATAAGCGCGCCTGTCGAACTGATATTGATGATGCAGCCGCCGTCTCCGCTCCTCATACGGTGAGCAACCTGGCTCGCGAGGCGGAAAGGGCCCTTGAAATTGAGATTAAGTACCGAATCGAACAGATTTTCGGTCATCTCGTGGCTCGGACAGGCCGGCGACATGCCGGCATTGTTGATGAGGATGTCGACGCGACCGAATTCGGCATAGGCCGCCTCGACTAGCGCATCGATCTCGTCCCAGCGTCCGCAATGCGCTGCATGGGCGAGCGCGCGGCGACCGAGCGCGCGGCATTCCGCGGCGACTTCCTCGCATTTGTCAAGCTTGCGGCTGGCGATAATCACGTCGGCGCCGCGTTCAGCGAGTGCCTTCACCATCCGATAGCCAAGCCCCCGCGAGCCGCCGGTAACGAGCGCCACCTTGCCGGTGAAATCGAAGAGCGGATCTGGGGTCATGCGCCCATCCTCTTCCGGATTGCCTCAAGCCGCGTCGGGATATGTTCGCTCGGGAAGAGCCCCGGTGCGGGGGTGGCGTCTCTGAGATAGGCCTTGGCGACCTGGATCTTGTGCACCTCGGTCGGCCCGTCAGCGAGTGCCAGCGCTGGCAACCCCATCCACATGTCGGCGAGGGGCAGCTCGAGCGTCATACCGAGGCTGCCATGGAGCTGGATCGCGCGCTGGACGATGTCGTGATAGACTTTCGCCATCTGGATCTTGCACATCGCAATATGCGTGCGCGCCGAGCCGTGGGGCAGACGCCCCGCTTCAACCTCGTCGATCATCCACGCGGTCTTGAGCACGAGCAGGCGGAATTGCTCAAGCTCGATGATGGAATCGGCGATCGCCCCCTGCACAAACTGGTGTTCGCTGAGCTGCTTACCCTGCGTCCGGCGCGACACGGCGCGCTCGAGCATCATATCGATCGCACGCTGGCATTTGCCGACGGTGCGCATCGCGTGGTGGACCCGCCCGCCGCCGAGCCGCGCCTGCGCGACCTTGAAGCCTTCACCCGGGCCACCAAGCATCGCGTCGAGCGGGACGCGCACCTTGTTATATCGGATATAGGCGTGGGTGCCGTCATCCTTCCCCTTGCTGTCGCCCATTGTCTGCGAGTGGCGGATGAACTCAATGCCGGGCACCTCGGTGGGCACGATCAACATCGACATGCGCTGGTGCGGCGGATTTTCCGGGTTGGTTACGACCATGACGATGAGGAATGCGGCAAAACGCGCGTTCGACGAAAACCATTTCTCGCCCTCGATCACCCACTCATTTCCTTCCTGCCACGCGCGGCAGGTGAACTCCTTGGGGTCGGCGCCGCCCTGCGGCTCGGTCATCGAGAAGCAGGAAACGATGGTGCCGTCCATCAGCGGCTGCAGATATTTCGCCTTCTGCTCCTCGGTCCCGAACATCGCGAGGATTTCGCTGTTGCCGGTATCGGGGGCGGCCGTCCCGAACACGGTCGGCGCCCAATAGCTTCTCCCGAGAATTTCGTTCATGAGCGCGAGGGTGAGCTGGCCATGGCCCGGCCCGCCAAGCTCCTTGCCCAGGTGGCAAGCCCACAGGCCTTGTGCTTTCACCTGTTCTTGGAGAGGGGCCATGTAGGATCGCGATTCCTTGTTCGCGACGTCATAGGGGGCGCCGTGGCCGGGGAAGAGTATATCCATCGGCTCACATTCCTCGCGGACGAACCTTGCCATCCAGTCGAGCTTTGCCTGCAGTTCAGGTTCGATGCGGAAATCGATCATCTTGTCGTCCCTGGATTAGCCGATGAGGCGGATGAGTTTCTCGGCCTCGGCGAAATTGCCGCGGACCAGCCGGTCGAAAAGACGTCCGGTTTCAGCGCTCAAAATGCCCTTGGCGGCTTGCGCGACCTTGTATTCGAGGATGCAGCCACCCTTGAACATCGCGAGGATCAGATAATAATCGAAGCTCGCCATGTCGCGGCCGGTGCCTGCTGCATAATGCGCCATCAATTCCTGGCGCGTGGGCCATTCCGTCACATTGTACAGTGCCTTTTCGGGCACATGGCCCGGAAAGCGGTCATCGCGCACGCCGTTGCAGAACCAGGCGAGGTCGAGCAGCGGATCGGCGATCGTTGACAATTCCCAGTCGATCAGGGCGGTAAGCCGGCAGGGGGGATCAAAGGCGAACAGGGCGTTGGGGGTGCCAACATCGCCGTGGATGATGCCTGGACGGAAATCATCGGGGATATTGGCGCGCAACCAGTCCCGGGCGAGCGCGTAACCGGGGAGTTCACGCCATTCGTGATCGTAAAGCTGCTTGTAGCTTTTCATCTGGCTTTCCCAGCGGTCGACCTGGCGTTCGAGGAAGTTGTCGGGGCGCCCGAAATCATCGAGTCCCACCGCCTTGTAGTTGACGTTGGCGAGCGCGATCAGCCCATCGACCATCGCAAAGGGGACCTCGCGCGCATGCGGCGGCTTGTCGAACGGCGGCCGGTCGCGAATCTTGCCGTGAGCGAGTTCGGCGGGCCAGCCCTCGACCAGTTCCATGACATAGAAGGGCGCGCCGATGACCTCGGGATCGGGGCAGCTGCCATGGCATTTGGGATGGGGAACGTCGGTGCCATTGAGCGCAGTCAGCACCCGGGCCTCCCGCATGACGCTCTTTTCGCTGCCCGGTGGCGGGACGGCGGGCGGGCGGCGGAGGATCAGCGTTTCACCGCCGCGGTTCAGCGACAGGATCACGTTCGAGGTGCCGCCGTGGATTTTCCTGATCTCGAGCGGGCCGTCGCCTAGCGCCGGGATATGGGGATCGAGCCAGGCAGTCAGCCGCTCAGGGTCCGCGAGGAAGGCAGCGTCGCTGGTCATTCGCTGCGCTCGCGCAAATAGGCTTCGATTCCGGTCCGGATCGTGTTCAATTGTCTTGCAGCCTCACCAAATGCCTGCGCGGGAACATGGGCGTGGACCGCCCTCGTCACGGCCTGGGCGCGGGCGTGGTCCGCGGCCTTGAGGCGGCGGCCGGCATCGGTCGCGACAATCAGCGACGCGCGCTTATGTTCAGGATTCTCGGTAAAAGCGATCAGGCCGAGGTCGGCCAGTCGGTTTGCCGCCCGCTGCACGACCTGCCGGGGATGGCCGAGGCTACGGCCGATCTGTGCGGCCGTAGGCGGCGACGCTGCATTCACGGCCGCGGTGAGGACCGTGAGCTCCATTTCGGGCAGGCCGCTTTCGGCGCGCGTTTCGGCATAAAGCGCGCGCATCCTTCCACGTAGCCGCGCGACCTCGTCCGCGAATCGTTCAAAGTCGGTAAAGCGCGCACTCATGACACCGTGATGTCAAATCGACACAATGGTGTCAATGTTGATCAGCGCGTGGGCATTGGCTCGAAAAGCGAATTTTCGGCTTGCCAGTCGATCCGCACCCGCCGGTATGCGAAGCGCCAGCCGGCAGCTGTGCGGATCAGCTCGTCGTCATAGGTCCCGCAGTGGTCGACCCCGCGATTGCTATAAACGCTGAAATAGCTGCGCGCCGTCGCCTGGTTGCCGTTCACGGCGATCAACGGGTTGGTGATGTGGTGGCGGACGAAGGTCCTGCGCGCGTCGCGCTTTCCTCCTGCGAGCGCTGCTGCGATTGCCGCCGGCCCCTTTGGCGCCTTGCCGGGATATTCGAGAACGCCGTCCTCGGCAAAGCAGGCCGTCATCTCGGCAAGGCGCCCGCGGTCCCCATGATAGGTGTAGCATGCGAGGAGATCCCGGATGGCATCGCGATCGGCGGCAAGGTCAGCCATGATAATGAAGTTCGAGCCCCGGTTCGTCCCAGCGCAGCTTGGCAAGCCGCCCCGTCTGCGAGAGCGTGACATAGGCGTCGCGGCGATCTGGGCCGCCGAACGCGATATTGGTCACATAAGGTTCGCCCGCGATGTCGCGCTTGCTGACCTCGCCCTTCGGGGTGATCGTGGTGATCCCCCCATCGTAAAGCGTCGCGACGCAGATATTGCCTGCTTCGGTCACCGCAAGGCTGTCGAAGCCGACCGGGCCAGGGGCTGTTGCCACCCAGTCTGCGCGCTGTGCCTCCACCTTTCGATCATAGCGCCAGAGCCGCGCCTGATGCGTGTCGGCGACATATATGTGGCCGCCATCCGGTGACAGGCCAACGCCATTATAGGAGACGGCATGGCGGTTAATCGCTGTGATGGAGGATCCGTCGGACAGTGCGCTGAACAATCCGCTGGCAGTGCGAATGCCGTCGTGCGTCTTGCCGAGGTCGGTGAACCACATGCGGCCGTCGGCGTCGAATACGATGTCGTTGGGGGCTTCGAGCGCGATGTCATCGCAAGCATCATAGAGCCGCTCAAACCTGCCGGTCGAGAGGTCCACCCGCTCAAGGCGTCCTTCGTGACCGGGCCCGCGCGCATTCTGGAATTTGCCAAGATCAAGACCGCCATTGTTGCAGACATAGAGTGCACCATCTGGCCCGATCGCGGCACCGTTCGGGCCGCCGCCGATGTCGCAGATCGTCTCGGTTCGCCCGTTCCAGCAGCGGGTGACGCGTCCGCCTGCAAGTTCGACGACGACGACCGACCCGTCTGCCATGACGACGGGTCCTTCGGGAAAAGCGAGCCCTTCGGCAATGATCTCCATCTCAGCATCCTGTATAACTTAGTTATGTATGTCTTGACACGCGGGGGGCGAGGGCGCAACCCCATGGGCAGGGAGAGAGAATTGCCGGTTCCAGCACATCATATCCTGTCGTTGCCGCCGCCCTACGACATGCCGCCCTATCCAGCCGACATCTTTGCGGGCCAGACGGTCCTGGTCACGGGCGGCGGTTCGGGCATGGGGCTCGCGATGGCCAGGGCCTTTGCCTAGGGCGGTGCCCATGTCGCCGTCATGGGCCGCAGCATCGAGCGCGCGGAGGAAGGTGCCGCTGAAATCGCGAAGCTCGGCGTGCGCACGCATGCCATGAGCTGCGATGTGCGGCTGCCGGACGCCGTCGCGGCGGCTTTCGACGAGGCTGAGGAAGCGCTTGGTCCGGTGTCGCTGCTTGCGAACAACGCCGGCGCCAATTTCCCGATTCTCGCGGAGGATATTTCGTTAAATGCATGGAACGCGGTCACGCGGATCGCGATCGACGGGACATTCAATTGCTCGACCGAATTCGCTCGCCGACGCATCGTCGCAGGGCAGGGCGGTGCGATCGTAAACAACAGCGCCCAGTATATCTGGACCGGGTTTCCGGGCGACGCGCACAGCGCCGCAGCGAAAACAGCACAGGCAACAATGACCCGAAAGCTCGCCGCCGACTGGGCCCCTTACGATATTCGGGTCAACGCGGTTGCGGCGGGATTTTTCCCCCATGCCACATCAACCGCGGGTCGGCGCGAAGGGGGCATCGAACCTTTGCAGAACATGATCCCCGCTGGCCGCACGGGGAGCATATGGGAGTTCGGTTGGCTGTCCGCGATGACCTGCACCCCGCTTCTTGGCGAGCTGAGCGGGCAGGTGATCGTGCAGGACGGGGGCGAAAGCCTCCGCCGATCGCTGATGATGCCAGACTTTGTGCCGCCCCGAGAACGCGCCGACGGACCGTGGGGGTGGCGATGAACGCTTGGCTGGCAGGCAAGCGCGCGCGCATCGACGGGCGGCATGATGCCATTGCGCGAGCGATCGAGGCGGCCGGCGCGACATTGGTGAGTGAAGGCGAGTGCGATATCTGGGTTCATATCGCGCGCCCCGCCGCGACCAGGCCTGCGCACATGTTGACGCATGCCGAGTGGCGCGCAGGCCTCGACGCCGGGCTCGACCAGCGCTTCCTCGGCGCTCAGGATTTCGCCGCTGCGCGCCGCGCCCGGGGCAAGGGCGGGGCAGTGCTGTTCGTGGGAGCCCCCGAGCAGGCGCATGGGGCCGATCACGCGGCCGCCGCGGGGGCACTTGGCAATCTTGTCAAAACGCTCGGGGTCGAATGGGCCCGCGACGGCATCCGGGTAAATGCCATTCTGACGCGGGAGGTTGGGCCGACGCTCGGTCACCTCGCGGCGTATCTCGTAAGCGATTATGCCGCTTATGTGACCGGGGCGGTCATGGGGGTTGGCATCGATGACTGACCGGACGCGGATCGACGGACAGTCGGCCTTTGTGACAGGCGGCGGGGGCGGCATTGGCCGCGCGATTGCGCTTCGCCTCGCTGAAGGCGGCGCCGACGTGGCGGTCTTCGACATCGTACCCGAGCGTGCCGAGGAAGCCGCAGCGCGCGTGCGGGAGCGCGGACAAAGGGCGCTCGCCATCGCGGGCGACGTCATGGACAGCGACGCGCTGCGCAAGGCGATCGACCAAACCGCCTGCGAGTGGAGCAGGCTCGACATTCTCGTCAACAATGCCGGCGGCGTATCGGCGCGCCCGTTTCTCGAGCAAAGCGAGCGCAGTATGCGCAAGCATATCGACATCAATCTGATGTCGATGCTGATCGCAACGCAGGCCGCGGCACTGCATATGGCGGCCGGAGGCCGAGGGGGCTCGATCGTCAATGTAGCGAGCATCGAGGCGAGCCGCGCGGCTCCGAATTTCGCCGTCTACGCTGCGTGCAAGGCGGGGATGCTCAGCTTTACAAAATCGATGGCCGTGGAACTGTCGGCGCATGCGATCCGGGTCAATTGTATCGCACCCGACCATACGATTACACCCGGAAACCAGGGCAATCGTGGAGGAGCTGTCGACCCGGCGACGTGGAAGGTGCGCAGCGATGCCGAGGTCGATGCGATGAACCGCGTTGTGCCGCTCGGCCGCGAAGGGATCGATATGGAATGCGGCGATGCCGCGCTCTTCCTTGTCAGTCCGATGGCCACGTACATCACCGGCACCTTGCTACCGGTCGACGGGGGCACCTGGGCCGCATCGGGCTGGGTACGCGGTCGTGACGGGAAGTGGACGCTAAATGAAGGACTGTCATTTGGACAATAATATCAAGATACCGCGCGATCATTGCGGGGCTGTACCAAAGCCCCTAAAGACGCTGGCAGTGTAGCTCGCAATTTTTACCAGCATCCGGCAGCAGGGGCAGGAATTTGCAAATGGAAAACGGCAACGCGCGCATCCGGGTACCGAAGACGTCGGAACTGGTTGCCGACCAGATCCGGGCGCAGATTGTCCGCGGTGAGCTCAATGAAGGAGATTCGCTCCCGCCCGAAGGCACGCTGATGGCAACGCTCGGCGTCTCGCGGCCAACGCTGCGCGAGGCCTTTCGCATTCTCGAGGCGGAAAATCTGATCAGCGTCGTGCGCGGATCGCGCAGCGGTGCCCGCGTCCATCGCCCATCGACCGAACTCGTCTCGCGCTACGCGGGTTATGTTCTTGAAGCGCAGGGAACAACGATTGCGGATCTTTACGCGGCGCGGCTCGCGATCGAACCCACGGTCGTGCGCTGGCTCGCAACGGCCAAGGGTCAGACACCGGGCTTTCCCCGCGTGAAGACGGTTCTTGCTGGTCTCGATGCCATGCTGAAAGCGGACAATTATTCCGATTTCGTCGACAATATTGCTCATTTCCATCAAACGCTTGTCGAGGCGACCGGCAACAAGACGCTGAGCTTCATGAACCGTATGCTGCTCGACCTCGCGCGTAACCATCAGAACGATTATCAACGACGTCATCCGCGCACGACCGAGGACAAGTACAAGAGCCTGCGGGCTGGGTATAAGTCTTTCGAAAAGCTCGTGACACTGATCGAAGAAGGCGATGTTGAGGGCGCAGTGTCCCACTGGCGGCTGCACCTGCGCAACGCCAATGAGACCTGGGCGACGCGCGGCGAAGGCGAACGGATCGTCGACTCGCTCAACGCATGAATTTCATCGACGCCATGATGGCTGCGGCAAAGCGAGCGCCGCATGCTTCGCTCACCGTTGCATCCGACACAAATTCCTCCGCTTCAACCCTGGGCGAGGTTGTTGAGGCGGGGCGCCGCATGGGTACCCGGATGACCGCCGCGGGGGTCGGCCGCGGCGATATCGTCGCGTGCATGGTGCCGAACTGGCGCGAATGGCTCGTCGTGGCGGTCGCGGCCGCGCAGGCTGGAGCCGTGATGCTGCCCATCGTCACCATTTATGGCGCCAAGGAACTTGGCTTCATCCTGCAGCAGTCGGGTGCACGATGGCTTTTTACACCCGAGCGCTTCCGCAATATCGATTATGTTCAGGTGGTGGCCGGTTGCGGACAGCTGCCGGCGCTGGAACGCCACTGCGTCACCGGTCCCGACTTCGCGGCGCTTGAGGCGCCATGTCCGGTTCAAAGGCCGGTCGAGGTCGGCGAAGATGATCTTGCCCTGCTCGTCTACACATCGGGAACGACCGCTGATCCCAAGGGCGTCATGCACTCGGCGCGCACCTTCCTTGCCGAACTTGCGTCGATGCGCGAGATGCGCGGCGAAAGCGACGACGACGCGATCATTTCACCCTGGCCTCCGGGCCATGTCGCGGGTGCCTTGTCGATGTACCGCTTTTTGTGTCAGGGCACGCCGCTGGTACTGATGGATCAGTGGGACGCAGCGCTCGCCGCCCGGTTGATCGAAGAGCATAATATAACGTCCTCGTCGGGGACGCCCTTTCATCTGGCGGGCATGATGGCCGCTGCCGACGCGCACGGTTACACACTTGCGTCGCTCCGCCAGTATCTGGTTGGTGCCGCGCCGGTGCCTCCTTCGCTGATCGCGCGCTGCCAGGAACAGGGACTGGCGGTCTATCATTGCTACGGGTCGAGCGAGCACCCGACAGTTACCTCGGGGGTTGTGGGCGACCCGCTCGACAAGCAGCTCCACACCGAGGGACGGGTGATACCGGGTTCGCAAATTCGCTTTGTCGACGAGGATGGCGAGGATGTCCCCCCGGGGCAAGACGGAGAAATCTGCACGCGCGGGCCCGAACTGTTCATGGGGTATTTCGACCCGTCGCTGAACGAAGGCGCGTTTCTGCCGGGGGGCTGGTATCGCACCGGGGATATCGGCCACGTGGATGAGGATGGCTATCTTCTCATCACCGACCGCAAGAAGGATATCATTATCCGCGGCGGTGAGAATATTTCTTCGAAAGAAGTCGAGGCTCTGCTTCTTTCCCACCCCAAGATCGTCGATGCGGCAGCCGTGGCTGCACCCGACGAGCGGATGGGCGAGGTTGTGCGTGCTTGCGTCGTGCTCGCGCCCGGTGCCGCCTTGTCGCTTGACGAACTGCGCGAATATTTCTTTGCCGCGGGGATTGCGAAGCAAAAGACGCCCGAGCGCCTCAGCATCTTGTCCGAATTGCCGCGCAATGCGTCCGGCAAGGTGCTGAAGCACGAACTGCGCCGTATTGCTTGACCATCTTGCTGCCCTCCGGGTTTGTGGCCGGAGGGCAGCAAAGGCTATCAGTTGCGCATGATGAAGCCGCCGTCGACGTTGAGCGCCTGCCCGGTGATCCAGTCGCCCGCGGGCGAGCAAAGCAGGAGCAGCGCCCCGACCAGATCCTGCGGTTCGCCGCGGGGCTGCTTGACAACGCGCGCCATCGCTGCCTGCACAAAGGGGCTTTCTTCAGGGGTCAGCGCCTTGCCGGCGTCTGACATGGTCATTCCGGGCGCGATGGCATTGACGTTGACATTCAGCGGACCGAGCTCGGTCGCGAGCGTTGTCGTCAGGCCCAGGAGAGCGATCTTGCTGATACCGTATGTCGTCTGCGCTGGAAAACCGCCCGCCGAGAGCTGATTGACGATCTTGCCGCCGCCGCGCATCTGAAAGAGCGGGACGGCCGCCTTGGAGCAGATGAGTGCGCCGACCAGATTGACCCGCATCAGCTTCTCGAAATCGGCGATGCTCGTCTGAATTGCCGGCGTTCCAACCGCCTCGACCATGAGCGCGGCGTTGTTGACGAGTATGTCGAGACCGCCGAAGGCAGCCTTTGCCGCCTCCATCATAGCAGCGACCGACGCCTCGTCGGCGATGTCGACCTCGACCGCGGTGGCCCTTCCTCCCGTCTCGTTTATTTCGCCCGCGACCCGTTCGGCGCCTTCGCGATTGAGGTCGGCGACGACGACGCTCGCCCCCGCATTGGCAAGGCCGACCGCGTAGGCACGTCCGATACTGTTGCCGCGGCCGCCGGCACCGGTGACGATCGCGACCTTTCCGTCGAGGCGGAACTGCTCGTTGGTAAAATCGGCCATGCTCATGCCTCCTGCCTGGGGAAAATCGGGGCGCCGACGCCGATGGTCACGGTCTTGTAGTGGAGAAACTCGTCGATACCGGCGCGCCCCCCCTCCTTGCCGAAGCCCGAGATCCCCACGCCGCCAAACGGTGTGTGAGGATTGATCTGGAAGCCGCCATTATTATAGACGCCCCCCGCGTTGAGCCGTTCGGACAGGCGATGGACGCGCTGCAAATCATTCGACTGAATATAGGCGGCAAGGCCATATTCGGAGTTGTTCGCGATCTCGACCGCCTCGTCTTCGGTCTTAAACTTGATCACCACGACCGCGGGCCCGAAGATTTCGACCTGGCAGATTTCATGGTCGGGATCGGCGTCGACGATGAGCGTCGGTTCGATGAAATTGCCGTTGGCCAGCGGGCCGCCGCAACGGCCGCCGCCAAGCTCGAATTTCGCCGCGCCATCTGCCTTCGCTCTCTCGAACATGCCGAGAATTCGGTCGACGGCTGCCTTGTTGATCACCGGTCCCACAGCGACAGTTGGGTCCATCGGATCGCCGACCTTGAACTGGCTGATGATCGCCTTCAGCCGCGCGACGAAGTCGTCATAGATGTCGGCGTGGACGAGCTGGCGGGTTGGAAGGGCACAGCCCTGTCCCGAGAGGCATCCGACCGTCCAGAACACAGCGCGCTCGGCGGCGGCCTGAATGTCGCAGTCTGGAAAGACAAGGCTCGCCGACTTGCCGCCAAGCTCCATCACCGACGGCTTGATCTCTTCGGCGCACGCCGCGAGGATCTTGCGCGCGGTGATCGGCCCGCCGGTGAAGCTGATCTTCCTTATCTTCTTGTGCCGGACGATCGCTTCGCCCGCGTCGGCGGTGCCAGGGAAAATCGATAGCACACCGTCGGGAACGCCGGCTTCCTTGCAGAGCTGAGCGAAGAGCTCGGGAGCGAAAGGCGTGATTTCGGCGGGCTTGCAGATCACGCAATTGCCCGCCGCGAGGGCTGCGACGACCTTCATGCCGAGCGAAATGAGCGGGCCCGTTCCACGTGATGATAATGCCGACGATGCCGATCGGCTCCGGAACGGTGTAGCTAAGCTCGCCCCGCGTGTCGAAGGTCGAGATGAGTTCACCGGACATCTTGTCGCACCATCCAGCGTAATAACGGGTCCAGCCGACCGCTGTGTCGACCCCGCGTTCGCCGACCATCAACGTCGTGCCGCCATCGAGCGCCGCCATTTCAGCCAGCCGCGTCTTGTTCGCCTCGAGCAGGTCGGCGAGGCGGTTAAGAATGTCCCGCCGCGCCTCGGGCGGAGTGCGGCGCCATTGCTCGCGCACGGCTTCGGCCTTTGCGACCGCTTCTTCGACTTCCTTGGCGCCGGCCAGCGGGATTTGCGCCTGCGTCTCCTGGCTTACGGGGTGGAGATGGAAGTGCACCCCGCCGCTGCCACTCGTGCGTTGCTCATGTCCGAGATGCAGGTGAACTGCGGGTGCACTTGCCATACCGATATCCTCTTCATTCCATTATCGTTTCAGGGGTTAGAGCGGCCTCGGAACTTCAACCCCAGGCCAGATGGAGGTGCTCGAGCGCCATCACGCTGCCGCCCCGACAGGTCTCGTCGCCTTTTTCGATCTGCCGGAAATGGCCGATCCGCGCGAACCAGGCGCGGTAGAAGACGATCAGCTCCATGCGGGCAAGATGGAGGCCAAGGCATGTGTGGATGCCCGATCCAAAGGCGGCGTGACGATAGAATTGGCGCTCCACGGACACCGTCTTTGGGTCCTCGGTGAGCGCCTCGTCCCAGCCCACGAGGGGGAGGGGCGCCAGGATGCAGTCGCCTGCCTTGAGCTGAGCGCCTTCGAGCTCGGTATCTTGAACAATGTAGCGCGGCGTGGCGACGAATGCATAGCGACGCAGCAATTCCTCGACCATGTTGGGAATCGCCGCGGGATCGTCGATCACGCGCTGGCGCAGCTTTTCGTCGTGCGCGAGATGTCGCATGCCAAAGCTCATCGCGTTGGTCACCGTGTCGAGCCCGGCGAGAAACATGAGGAAGCCGATCGACATCAGTTCGTCGAAGTCGAGCTTGCGGCCCTCGAAATCGCTGGCGATGATCTTTGAGATCATGTCATCGCGCGGCTCGGCGGTCCGATCCTGAATGAGCTGACCGAGGTGCGCCATGATCTGGAAGGCATAGGCCTGGCGCTGCTCGATGCTCGCGCGCGAGGAAAAGAAGTCGACGACGAGCTTTCGAAACTCGTCGAATTTCTCCATCGGGAAGCCGAAGAGTTCCATGAACACCGCAACCGGCAGGCGCGAGGCGACCGCGCTGACGAATTCGCATTCGCCGGTGGCCGCAACCTTGCCAAGCAGTTCCTCGGTCCATTCGGTGACGCGGGCCTCGAGCGGGGCAATCGCTTTCGATTCAAAAAAGGGCCGAAGCAACTGACGGTAGCGGCGATGTTCAGGCGGATCGAGGCTTTCGGGAATCATCCGCGGCTGGTCGGGATTGGGCGGAATCGACAGGAAGCGGCTCGAAAAAATCTCTGGATGCCGCACCACATGCTGCACCGATGACCCTGTATTGCAGATCCAATGCCCGCCATGCGCATTGGTCCAGAAGACCGGCGGCGCTGTCTCCTTCAATTCCCAATAGCGGTCGTGGCAATCGGCGAGCAGGCCGGGGTCGGCGATATAATCGAATTCGAAAACGGGCGCGCGCGCCATACCCTGCGAATCGGTCATTTTCCATCTCCCATTGACCTAAGTAAACGACCGTTTACAAGGTGAGTCAACGGGGAGAGATGATGACGAGCACGATCGATGCGCCGGCACGCGACGCCGACCGCACCCGCGCAGCAATTCTCGATGCTGCGCAGCAAATTTTTGCGGCCAAAGGCTTTGCAGAAGCCGGAGTGCGCGAGATTACGGCGCGCGCAGGGGTGAACCCTTCGCTGGTTAGTCGCTATTTCGGCGGCAAGCTCAAGCTGTTCGAAGCAGCGCTCGATGCGGCACTGCACACCCGGCTGATGACCGATCTGCCCAAGGAGGACTTCGGCAAGCAGATCGTGGCGCGGTTTGCCGATGATGATCGGCGCGTCAGTCCGTTGCCGATGCTTTTTGGGGCCTCGGCCGACAGCGACGCGCGCGCCGTTGCTCAGCGGCTCTTGCGCGACCGGGTCTTTGAACCGCTCAAGCAATGGATTGGCGGCGACGATGCCGGCGTGCGGGCGGCGCGCTTCATGATGGTCTCGCTGGGCTTCTTCACCTACCGCGACCAACTGCCGCTCGCGGAATTCTCCGGGCGGATCGAGCCGCGCCTGCGCCAATGGCTTGAGCGCGAGTTTCAGGCCATCGTCGATGCATGACATCGTCAGGCCAGCAATGTTTCGCGGCTGGCCGGCATGACAAACTGCAGCAGATGCGCGCGTTTCAGCGGCAGATGCGCGGCAGCCTCGTCGGTCATGCCGAGGCCGCCATGGACCTGGATGTTGGCGCGGCCATTGTCGAGTGCGGCCTGGTCGGCCAGTCTTTTGGCTGCAGCAACATGGAAAGCCGCGTCGGCAACATGTTCATCGAGCGCGCAGGCCGCAAAATAAAGCTCGGACCGCGCGGCGGCCGCGCGAACGGCCATGTCCGAACATATGTGCTTGAGCGACTGGAACCAGCCGATCGGTCGTCCGAACTGCTCGCGAAGCTTGGCATAGTCCGCTGCCATGTCGCGCGCGGCGTCGGCGCAGCCGACAGCGAATGCGGCGCTGAGCAGCTGGAGGTGGAGGCGCGCGGCGGGATCGTCGGCGGTCCATTCCGCGCCTGCGCGTTCGCGCCGGCTCTGCAGCGTCGAAAGGTCGATGGTGGGAGCGTGCGGCACATGGTGCGCGCCACCGTCTCCCTCGGCAGCGGGAAGATCGAGAAGCGTGAGTTTCTTCGCCTCGGCCATCAGCACCATCTTTGAAGCTGGAGGGTCGAGGACGCGCAAGGCAGCGTGCACGGACCCTGTCAGCGCGAGCGCGACCTTGCCCGTCACCCTCTCCTCGAACCAGCGGCGTGCCACCGCAGTCGAGAGGAGGCCGATCGGCGCGAGGAAGCGCCCGAGCTCGGCGAAGACAAGGGCTTCGGTTGCATGGTCGAGGCCCATCCCGCGCGCGGTCATGGCCGTCCAGCCCATCGCCTCGAGCCCTGTCCAAAGTGCATCGGCTCGGTTGCGGCAATCCTCGAGCGCCATGTTGCCGCGGCACCACTCGGCGGTCGCGGTCTGAAAAGCGGTCTGGCCCTCGTTCGGTGTCAGGTCCATGGCGATTATCTCGATTTGGGCAGGCCGAGCAGTCGCTCGCCGATGATGTCGCGCTGGATCTGCGCGGTGCCGCCTGCGATGGTCGCGGCGAAGCCCCTTAAGTAATCGGCGACGGCATTGTCCTCGCCATAGGCAAAATCGAGGACATCCTCGCCCATCAGCAAGACCGCCATGCGCTCAAGCCGCTGACCGAGTTCGGAGGTGAAGAGACGGATCACCGATGCCTCGGGCCCGGGTTGCCCGGTCCGCGCCACTTCGGAGATGTTGCGATAGGTCATCGCGCGGACCGCCGCGACCTCGGCGCGCAGCTGCGCAAGCTTGTCCGCAATGCGCTCGTCCCGGATCATTCCGTTCGCGCGCGCCGCTGCGATCAGTTCCTCGATTTCCTGGCTGTGCTTCACCTGATCGGCGATGAAGCCAGTGCCGCGTTCAAAGCTCAGCGTCGACATCGCGACGCTCCAGCCGTTGCCGAGCCCGCCTACGACGTTCGCGAGCGGGATGCGCACGTCGTCGTAGAATACTTCCGCAAACTCGGTTTGCCCCGACATTTTGCGGATCGGGCGCACGGTGATCCCGGGCGCGTGCATGTCGCAGATGACCCAGCTCAACCCCTTGTGCCGGGTCGATCCCTCCTCGCTGCGCAGGACAAGCTCCTGCCAGTCAGCGACATGCGCAAAGCTCGTCCAGATCTTCGACCCGTTGATGACCAGCTCATCGCCCTCGATCCGCCCGCGCGTCCTGATCCCGGCAAGGTCAGACCCTGCGCCGGGTTCCGAAAAGCCCTGGCACCATATCGCCTCGCCCTTGAGGATGCGCGGCAGGTGATAGGCCTTCTGCTCTTCGCTCGCGTTGAGGATCAGCGTCGGCCCGCCATGATTGATCCCGACGAAGTTCGCGCCGATCCACGGCGCGCGGGCCTTCGCATATTCCTCGAGCCAGATAACCTGCTCGACGATCGACAGCCCGCGGCCGCCATATTGGGCGGGCCAGTTGATCCCCGCCCAGCCGGCATCGAAGAGGCGCCGCTGCCAGGCCTTGTCGAAATCGATGGCGTCAGCGGCGTCGATCGGTCGCTTCTCGGCGGGCACATTCTCATCGAGCCAGTCCCGGCATTCCTCCCGAAAGCGCGTCTCTTGCGCTGTAAATCCGATATGCATCAGCTGTCTCCGCGCGTCTTCGCAATCGCCTCGCGCGCCTGGCCGCTTTCGACGGCGCGCCTGCCGAACTGGTCGCGGATGGGGACGAACTCGGGCATCACCAGCGAACGGCGCAGCCAGTTGGCGGCGTCGACGACGAGCGTGTGCCCGCTGATATAAGCCGCGTAGGGCGAGCAGAGGAACGTTGCTGCCCAGCCGAGCTCGCGCACCTCGCCGACGCGCATGCCTGGAACCGTGTTGTCGCCGCGCTCTCCCTCGCGGTGGCGCGTCATATGCATGGGCAAATCGTCGTGTGGAAAGCGCCCCGGCGCTATGCAGTTGACGCGGATGCCATCGGGCGCCCACTCGACCGCGAGGCTTTGGGTGAGGTTGGTGACGCCGGCCTTGGCGGCGGCTGAATGCGACGTCCCGGGCCCGCCCGTCCAGCTGTAGGTGGCCCCGATGTTGAGGATCGCGCCAGGCAGTCCTGCTTGGAGCCGCCGCAGCGCGAACTCGCGGCTGCAATTGTAGGTGCCGTTGAGGACGATATCGACCACCGTGCGAAAGCCGTTCGGCGTCATCTCTTCGGCAGGCGCCGGGAAATTGCCCGCTGCATTGTTGATGAGCACATCGACAGGGCCAAGCTTCGCCTCGATCTCGTCAAAGGCGCGCGCGATCGCATCCGCATCGCGCACGTCGCACGCTACCGCGATCGCTTCGGCGCCGACCGCCTCGGTCGCAGCGATCCCCGCCGCGAGATGGTCAGCCTTGCGGCTCAGCACCGCGATCTTGGCGCCGAGGCGCGCAAATTCGGTCGCCATGCCCTTGCCGAGCCCCGTTCCGCCGCCGGTGACGGCGACGACCTGTCCTGCGTAGGTTCCGTCGGGCAGCGCCTTGGCGCCGAGCGGCGGGGGAGGGGGAAGTGCCATTTCTATTTCCCCTTGTAAGAGGGCGCGCGCTTTTCCCGGAGCGCGGCGCGTGCCTCCTGGTAATCGTCGGTCTTGAAGAGATAGGATTGCGCGTAAAGCTCGGCGCGGGTGCCGGTTCGGATCGCCGGGCCGTGCATCAGATTGACCAATTCCTTCGCCATGGCGAGATGGATCGGCGGCTTGGCGGCAATATCGCGGGCGATTTCGAGCGATTTGGCATCGAGTTCTTCAGGAGCGACAACAAAATCGACCGCGCCCCATTCGAGCGCAGTCCGGGCATCGATCGGCCGGCCGCTCATGACCATATATTTGGCGCGCGAGGGGCCGACCAGCGCGGTCATCATCTGGGTGCCGCCGGTGTCGGGGAGGACGCCGTAGTTTATCTCGGGCAGCGCCATCTTCAGCGTTGTGTCGCTCACCCGGATGTCCGCGGCAAGCGCGAGCTCGCACCCTCCGCCGATTGCACCGCCTTTCAGCGCCGCAATAATGGGTTTTGTTGCCTCCTGCATCTTGAGCCGGCCTTCCTGGTGGCGGCGGATGAAATGAAAATCGCTTTCCTCGCGGGCGCGCTGGCCAAGCACAGTAGTGTCACGTCCCGAGCAGAAGCTCTTGCCATTGGCTCGAATGAGGATTGCATTGCTGCCGCTCTCCTCGAGCGCTTCGTCAAGCGCCGCGCGGAAGAGCGCCGACATCTCATCGTCCATCGCGTTGTGCCGCTCAGGCCGGTTCAGCGTCAGGATGCGCAAGGCGCCATCGCGCTCGCTTTCGATCGTCCCGCTCATTCTGCTCCCACTTTCTTTTCAGCAGGGCTTGCACGACTTGTATAACTAAGTCAATTATGTGGAAACGGCTGGGGAGAGTGAAATTGGCGGAACTGAGCGGAAAGACAGCGCTCATCACCGGTGGTTCACGGGGAATCGGTGCCGCGATCGTGCGGAAACTGGCGCGGGCGGGGGCGCATGTTGCGATCAACTATGCCCACAGCCATGATGCCGCCGAGACTCTCGCCTGCGAGGTCATCGCGCACGGGGGCCGTGCGTTCGCGGTCCAGGCCGATGTCGGCACCATGGCAGGGATCGAGGCGATGCTCGCTGCCTGCGACAGAGCCTTCGGCGGATTCCCCAACCTCGACATCCTCGTCAATAATGCCGGCGTCGGCGGCGAGGGCGATGCCGGGAGCCTCACGAAGTGCGACGAGGCCTTGTTCGACCGCATGATCGCGGTGAACCAGAAGGCGCCGCACTTCATCACGCAAATGTGCCTCGATCGCCTTCGCGATAACGGACGCATCATCAATATCGGCTCGCTCGGTGGGCGCTCGGCGCTGCCGCCCTTCGCTGCCTATGCGGCGACGAAGCGCGCACTCGAGAGCCTGACCATGTCGACAGCCGTGGTTCTCGGGAAGCGCGGCATAACCTGCAACCTCCTCGCGCCCGGCGCGGTCGACACCGAGTTCAACAAGGCGCTTTTGGAAAAGCCTGGCTGGGCCGAAGCGACCTCGAAGCTCACGCCGATGAAACGGCTCGGCGTGCCTGAAGATATTGCAGGGGCCGCGATGATGCTCTGCCGGGAGGAAGCACACTGGGTCACGGGGCAAATTATCGAAGCCAGCGGAGGGCTCTTTCTGTGACGAATCTGAGAGGAAAAACCGCGCTCGTGACGGGGGGCGCGCGCGGTATTGGCGCCGCGATCGTGCGCAGGCTCGGGCAGGCGGGCGCGCATGTCGCGATCAACTATGCGGGCAGCAAAGAGGCCGCCGACGCGCTCGCGGCCGAAATTCTCGCCGACGGCGGCAATGCCTTTGCCGTCCAGGCCGACGTGTCGTCGTTATCCGGCATCGAGACGATGTTCGCTGCATGCGACAGGGAGTTCGGCGGCGCGCCGAACCTCGACATATTGATCAACAATGCAGGCGTGGGGCGGGGCGGGCGCGACGGTACGCTCAAGGGTGCGGGTGAGGCCTTGTTCGACGAACTTTTCGCGGTCAATGTAAAGGGCCCGCATTTCGTAACGCAGGCCGCGCTGCCGCGGCTTCGCGATTGCGGGCGCATCGTCAATATCGGCTCGATGTCGGGGAAGGTCGGCCAGCCCTTTGCCGCGAGCTATGCCATGACGAAGCGGGCGATCCAGAGCCTGACCTTCTCGACCGCGCTCACGGTCGCCAAGCGGCAGATCACCTGCAACTGCATCGCGCCTGGTGCGGTCGCGACCGACTTTATCACTGCGCTGCGCGAGCAGCCGGGATGGGATGAAGCGACCGCGAAGCATACGCCGATGGGCCGGCTCGGTGAACCGGAGGATATCGCGGGCGCGGTGATGATGCTCCTCGGCGATGATGCGCGCTGGGTCACCGGGCAGATCATCGAGGCGAGCGGAGGCTTGGCGCTCTGATGGCCTTGATGACCGAAAAGCTGCGCGCGATCATGGCGCTCGAACCCGATCGTGTCGAAATCGATTTCGAGGGCACGGACTATAGCTGGCGCCAGATCGCTGAAGCCGTAGAGGGGATCGAGGCTGCGCTCGCGGCGATGGGATTGCCCGAAGATGCCCGGATCGGCGTCATGCTGCGCAACCGGCCCGGTCATATCGCCGCGATCGTCGCCGTTCTTTCGTCGGACCGTTGCCTTGTGACGCTCAACCCGGTTCTGCCCGACACTCGGCTTTTTGCCGACATCGAGGGGCTGGACCTACCGGTTGTCATCGCCGATGCAACCGATCTCGCGCGTCCCGGCGTTACCGAAGCTCTCGAGCGAGGAGGTTCGGCGGTGATTGCCATCGGTGCACGGCTTGATGGCGTCGAAGTCATGAGAGCCGAGATTTCTGCCCGCATCACCACATCGCCCGGGGTTGCTATCGAAATGCTGACGAGCGGCACGACGGGCGCACCCAAGCGCGTGCCGCTCAGCCGCGAATCCTTCGATGCGAGCTTTCGCGGCTTCACCAAATATGAGCGCTCCCGAAGCTTTGATGATCCGCCGAAGCTCAACTCGGGCTGCACTATGATCGTCAATCCTCTCACGCATATCGGGGGGATTTACAGCTGCATCGGCGCGCTTGCGGCGGGGCGGAAAATAGCGCTTCTGGAAAAATTCACGGTCGATGCCTGGGTGGCGGCCGTCAAGCGCAACCGACCCGCGGTTGCGCCAGCGGTTCCCTCGGCGGTTCGGATGCTGCTCGACGCCGACATCGATCCTGCCCACCTCTCGAGCCTCCGCGCGCTCATCTCCGGCACCGCGCCGCTGTCGCCCGATCTTGTCGATGCGTTTCTTGATAAATATGGCATCCCGATCTGCGCCAACTATGGCGCGACCGAATTTGCTGGGGCCATCGCGGGCTGGACAATCGATGATTTTCGTGCCCGCTGGTCCGAAAAGCGCGGGGCGGTGGGCCGGGTCCACGCCGATATCGAAGCCCGCGTCGTTGACCCAGACGATGGCCGGATCCTGCCTCCAGGCGAGGAAGGGCTCCTCGAAATCAAGGGCAAGCAGCTCGGCAACGAGCTCGAGTGGCTTCGCACCACGGACCGCGCCGTACTCGACGCGGACCGCTTTCTCTTCATTCGCGGGCGCGCCGACAACGCGATCATCCGCGGCGGATTCAAAATCCACCCCGACGATGTGGTGGCCGCGCTCAACGATCATCCAGTGGTGCGCGAAGCGGCGGTTGTCGGTATCGCCGACGAACGACTCGGCGCTGTTCCCGCCGCAGCGATCATTTTGAAGGAGGGAGCATCCGCGCCGGCCGAAGCTGACCTCAAGGCGTGGCTCAAGGAGCGCCTCATTGCCTATCAGGTTCCTGTCCGTTTCCGCATCGTTTCCGACTTTCCGCGCACGCCGTCGATGAAGCCATCAGCGCCGGAATTACGTGCACTTTTCGAGGAGGCCGGTTGATGGAAGATTTTTCGGGCAAGGTCGTCATCGTCACCGGTGGAGGGCGCGGCGTCGGTCGCGGGATCGCACGTGCCTTCGCGGCGGCGGGCGCAAAGGTGATGCTCGGCGCGCGCACCCTCTCTTACGCCGAGCAGGTGAAAGCCGAAATCGAGAAGGCTGGCGGTGTCGCTCTGTGTCACGGCGCCGATATCTCCCGGCACGCCGATTGCCGCGCGCTGGTTGCGGCAACTGAAGACGCCTTTGGCGGCGTTGATATCGTCATCCATGCCGCGGCAGACATCCCGCACGGCGGGCTCGGACAGGTTGACGACGAGCGGCTCGAAGCGGGGTTTGCAAGCATCGCGAAGGCCGCCTGGTGGCTCCTTGATGCAGCGCGGGCGCCTCTTGCAAGGGCAGGCGATGGCGGCCGCTTTATCGCTATCGGGTCGGTCAACGGCACCTTCAATGTCGTCCCCAACATGACCGCCTATGGCATGGCAAAGGCGGCGCTCGATGCGTTCATCCGGGCGGCGGCGGGCGACGTGGTGCGCGAGCGGATCACTGTCAATGCGATCAATCCCGGCCTGGTCGCGAGCGACCGGGCGAGAGCGGTGCTTGGCGAGGAAGGGCTCGCCGCCTATGGCGCGAGCGTCCCCGTGGGACGCGCCGGCACGCCCGAGGATATCGCGCATGCCTGCCTGTTTCTCGCGTCGGCCCGCTCGGACTATATTACCGGCACGACGATCAAGATGGATGGTGGCTCGACGATCGCCATATCGCCGGGGCGGAACGATATCCTGCAGGAGCGTCTGAAGCTCCAGCACGGAAAGGCGCTCTGATGGACCTTGGGATCGCAGGCAAGGTCGCGCTCGTCTTTGGCGGTTCGAGGGGCATTGGGCTTGGCTGTGCGCACGAATTTGCGCGCGAGGGATGCTGCACCGTCATCGCGGCGCGGACGCAGTCGACCATCGAGGCGGCCGTGGCCGAAGTCGCCGCTCTGGGCGGCAAGGTGATAGGAGTCGCGGCTGACTGTACGACCAAGGAGGGGATCGCCAAGGCCGTCAGAGCCGCGGCGGACGCCTTCGCACCGCCCGATATCCTGATCTTCAACGTCGATTCAGGTCCCAAGGGCAGCTTCCTCGACGTCGATGACGACACATTCGCTGCCGCGAACAACAATAATGTCATGGCCTTCCGCTGGGCTGTGCAGGCGGTCGTTCCGCACATGCGCGATGCGGGCTGGGGCCGCATTCTGACAATCGGTACCAACTCGGTAAAGGCCCCGCACCGCAAGCTCGCGCGGGCGGCGCAGAACACCTACCGGGTCGGCGCGCTCGCATTGTCGAAGACGATTTCGGCCGAGCTTGGGCCAATGGGGATCACGGTCAACACATTGGGTACCGGGGCGATCGCGACGCCGCAATTCAGGGACGTGTTCACGAAAATCGCCGAGGCGCAGGGTCAGACCTATGACGAGCATATCGCAGAGCGCGTGAGCCAGTGGCCTATCCCTCGCATGGGAACGCCCGACGATATGGCAGCGGCGGCGGCCTTTCTCTGTTCAGCCCGTGCGGGCTTCATCACCGGACAGGTGCTGGTGGTCGATGGTGGCAATCTGGAAGTATTGCAATAATGCTAAGTAAGCGAAGGATCTGGATATGAAGTTGGGAAGCGACATTGCAGCGGTGGTGACGGGAGGTGCCTCGGGCCTTGGCCGGGCCAGCGCTGAGGCTTTGGCAAGCGAGGGCGTGAAAGTCGCGATTTTCGACGTCAACGAAGAGGGCGGCAAGGCAGTGGCCGACGCGATCGGCGGGGTTTTCTGCAAGGTCGACATCACGAGCGAGGAAAGCGTTGTCGCAGGTTTCGACGCCGCGCGCGCGGCGCAAGGGCAGGAGCGCATCCTCGTTCACTGCGCGCAGATCTCGAAAAACAGCAAGACCATCCGTTTCGACAAGGCGTCGGGGGGCTATGTGCGCTATTCGACTGAGGATTATGCGTTCTCGGCGGAAGGCATCCTGATCGCGAGTTACCGCGTCGCCTCGCTCTCAGCGCTCGGCATGGCGAACGCTGAACCGCTCAATGAGGACGGGGAGCGCGGGTCGATCGTGCTCACCGCGTCGGCGGCGGCGCAGGATGCGCAGATCGGGCAGGTCGGCTATGGCTCGCTCAAGGCTGGCGTGAACGGTCTCGTTCTGCCGATGGCGCGCGACCTGATGGATCTTGGCATCCGCGTCAATTCGATCATGCCGGGCATTTTTGCAACGCCCCCGATGCTCGCGGTAAAGGACAAGGCGCCGGCTATCTTTGAAGGGCTTGCGGCTTCGGTGCCGTTCCCCAAGCGTCTCGGAAAGCCCGAGGAGTTTGGCTCGCTTGTGCTCGAACTCGCGCGCAACACCTATTTCAACGGGCAGAATCTGCGCCTCGATGGCGCCATCCGCATGCCCCCCAAATAATTCGGACTGGACCAAGACTTGAGCGCACCCCAGCAATTTCCCTTTGCCTGCCAGTCGGCGGGTTTTGCCCCGCTTCGTCGTCCAGGATCGATCCGGCGGACGACTTCGATCGATTCCGATTGGCCTCATGGCTTCGGCGAACCTTGGATCATGACGGGGCGTGGGCGCGATCTCCTGACGTCCTTCGATGGCGGCGCGGTCGAATTGGCGAGCGGGGCTTACACGATCACGGCTTCGCCGCAGCGCGAGATACTTGCGATTGATACCTCGCCCGGTCACCCGCGGTCGGGCGAGATGGTCGGCGTGCGCGCGGGCGGAGCGAGCCGGACTGCGCTCGCCGATGTGCTGGGTGATCTGCGCGGTACGCCGCTATTTCAGATTCTCGACGATTTTGCCGGTGCGAGCCTTGTCGCAGGCTGGATCTGGTCGCGCTGGACCGACGACTGGCATGCGCGAATGTCAAGCAATCGCGCGAAGTCTGGAGCGGGGAACAAGGGGCGGATGGTCAACATCTGTACCGGCTTTACCGAAGGGGGAAGTTCGCTCACCGCCGACGGCGACGTTGACCATAGCGACCAGTCGGCGACCGAGGTTGGTCCGCTCATCCACCCTGAAGACGCGATGGGCTGGCACCCGATGCCCGATCAAGATGGCCGTCCGCTCGCGCGCCGCGCGCGCCGGATCGATGTCTGGCGCGCCGAAGGGGTGCTCAAGGTGGACGCCGGCTTCCAGGACAGCGGTCCCAATCCTGCAGGAACGCGCACCGCGATCCATGAATATCGGGTCTATGCCGAGATCGATGAGGCGAGCGGCAGGCTGCTTTCCTTGCAGGCGTTGCCGCTGATCTTGCCGTTTCGCGAGTGCCCCGGCGCGTCAATCAAGGCGACGCGCATGGTGGGCAAGAATGTTACCGAGTTTCGGCAGGCGGTGCTTGAGACCCTCGCCGGAACCGCGGGTTGCACCCACCTCAATGACGTGCTGCGCGCCCTGGCAGACGTCCCTGTGCTCGCGGCCCGTTTGCCGAGGGAATAGCGGCGCGGGCGCGCGTGTCGCAAGCCGCCCCGTCAGCGCATTTGACTTGTATGTCTTGTTAGACTTAGTTATATAAGTGGGAAAGCGGACCATCCAGGAGCCGCTAAGGGAGGATGTAGGCGTTGTTTTTCAACCGTAACTTTGATTCTGGACGTATTCTGGCCGGCGTATCGCTGACGGCGATGGCCCTTATGGCGACCCCCGCCTTCGCACAGGCCAGTGATGATGCTGCGCGAGCCGGCGATGAAATCGTCGTGATCGGCGTCACCAAACAGGATGCCAATATTCAGGAAACGCCCATCGCGATCACCGCCTTCAGCGGCGACAAGCTCGAAGCGCAAGGGATCAAGAAGGTTGATGAAATCGCGACCTTTACCCCCGGGTTCAATATCCGCGGTTCAGGCAACAATCCGACCGCTCTGACGCTGGCCATGCGCGGACAGGTGCAAAACGACAATATTGCGACGCTTGAGCCTTCGGTCGGCACCTATATCGATGAAATGTATATCGCGCGGGCTTACGGCCTCAACACCGAACTCGTTGATATCGAGAATGTTCAGGTGCTCAAAGGCCCGCAAGGCACTTTGTTTGGCCGCAATACGTCAGCCGGTGCCGTTCTGATCAAGACCGCGGATCCGCGTTACAATGAATATTCAGGGAGGATCAGCGCCACCTACGGCCGCTTTGATGAACGGACCGGGCAGGCGGTGATCAACCTTGGCCTCTCCGACAGCGTCGCGGTCCGCGGCGCGCTCTATTATCAAAAGCGCGACGGCTACAAGACCGACATCAATACTGGCGCCAAATATGAAGGGCGCGAAACGATCAACGGCCGGGTCAAGCTAGGCTTTCGCCCGGTCGACAATCTCGAGGTGATCCTCTCGGGCGAATGGTATGATACCAAGATCGACGGGCCGATCCGGCACAATCTCTTCTTCAATGCACCGGCGGCTTTCGGTCCGTTCAAGCCGATCCTCGATGGGCTGGCTGCGAGCGAGCGCGCCGCATTTGGCGATAACGCGAACCTCGCCGCACTCACGCCGCCCTCGGCGGTGGCGGGCGCCGATCCGCGCGGCGCGTTCAACAACACCAAGACCCAGACCTACATGGCCAAATTCATCCTCGACACCAGCTTCGGCCAGGTGCGCTGGATCAACGGTTATCGCGGTATTCAAAGTGACAACCTGATCGACCTCGACGGGTCGAGCGTCGTGGGGCACTTCACCGCAGGCACGCAGGATTTGAAGCAATATTCGAGCGAGTTGCAGCTGACCGGCACCGCGTTCGAAGACAGGCTGAACTATGCGGCGGGGATTACCTATTTCCGGGAAACGGGCTTCGACCAGTCGCGCTCGAACCTGTTCGGCGCAACGCTCGCAGCAACCAATCCCTTGGTACCGCCTGAATTTGTCGGAGCGACCGACTGGTCGAATTTCAGCGGCACGCTCGATAATGACAGCTATGGCATGTACGCCCAGCTCAACTATGAGCTCACCGATGCGCTTAGCATTACCGGCGGCCTCCGTTATTCGATCGACGACCGGCGTCTGACCACCCAGTCAGGCAACACGCCGAACAACGGCGATGTCTTCGTTTTCTGCAGCCCCGTGGAGACCCCGGTGCCCTGCCTGCGCCGTAGCCAGGCGTCGTTCACCAACCTCTCTTATACCGCGGGAATCGATTACGATCTCACCGACGATGTCATGGTCTACGCCAAGCACAGCAAGGGCTATCGCTCCGGCGCGCTCCAGCTTCGCACGCTGACGCTCGCGGACTCGATCCCCTCGCAGCCCGAGATCGTCTATGAGCAGGAAGTCGGGATCAAGACGAGCTTCCTGAATGGCCGCGGAACCTTCAACATCGCGGGATATCACAACAAGGTGAAGGGCGCGCAGCGTACACCTGTCCTTGCCCCCAATGGTCTTAGCCAGACGGTGATCGAGAACGCCGATACCGAGACCTGGGGCGTCGAAGCCGATGCGTCGATCGAAGTCGCTGACGGGTTCACCCTTTTCGCCTCGGGCGCGCTCACCGATCCCAAATATACGCGCTACGAAGGGGCGGGCATTTCGGGCGATTTCGGAAGCCAGGTCATCGTACCCGTCGACAAGACCGACTATCGCTTCATTGGTATTGTGAAAAAGCAATATTCGCTCGGCGCCTCCTACAAGAAGGATCTGGGGAGCGTCGGGGTCGATGCGAACGTGATCTACGCCTGGCAGGGCAAGATGCCGCAGATCGATATTCCGCCTGAACTGTTCGCCTCGACCGATATCGGCGGTCTTGGGCTGACTCCCGATCAGGCAGCCCAGGTCGCGGCGGTCGCAAATTCGGGGTCCTTGGGCATTCTCAATGCCCGCGTCGCGGTCGCTTTTGGGCCAGAACGCAACTTCGAGCTGGCGCTGTGGGGCAAGAACCTGACGGGCGACCAGGAACAGCAATACACGCTTCTGTTAAGCAACATCTACGTCGGTACGTCGTACAACGAACCGCGCAGCTACGGAGTGACGGCAAGTTTCAAATTCTGATCACTTAAAATAGCGCTCCGAGGGAGCATTAGGGGAGGATGAAGACCATGATTTTGAATAAAAATCGCGTTTTAGCCCGGATGTTTACCACGGTGTCGCTAGCGGCAATAGGTTTGGCCTCGTCTCCGGCGCTTGCCCAGGCAGCGCCGGACGAGGCAACCGCCAGCCGCGGTCTTCAGGAAATTGTCGTCACAGCCCGAAAAGTCGCCGAGAATCTTCAGGACGTACCGGTCGCAGTGATGGCCCTCTCGGGTGACGAGCTGATCGACCGTAACGTCCAGCGTGTGCAGGATATCGCCAATTTCACACCCGGCTTCTCGATCCGCCAAGGGTCGAACACCCACAGCGCGCTGATCCTGACGCTGCGCGGCCAGGTCCAGTCGGATACGCTGATCACGCTCGACCCGTCGGTCGGCACCTATGTCGATGGCGTCTATTGGGCGCGCTCCTACGGCCTCAATGGCGACTTCCTCGATGTGGAATCGGCGCAGATCCTGAAAGGCCCGCAGGGAACATTGTTTGGGCGGAACACGACGGGCGGCGCCCTCCTGATCAACTCGAACAACCCCGACCTCAATGATTTCGGGGGCAGCCTTTCGCTGACCTACGGGCGGTTCAACGAGTTTCAGGCAACCGGCGTTCTGAACGTGCCGATCATCGAGAACAAGGTCGGGCTGAGGCTTGCCTTGCAGCGCTCGCGGCGCGACGGCTACACCCGTAACGTCGTGCCCGCAGGGGCTGTCTCTGCAGTGGGCGCTACCAATCCGGTGGTCGCCAAGCCGCCCTATTCGGGGGTGCCGAACGGCGTGAAGCTCGACGACCGCGACCGGTGGAACGGCCGCGCCAAGCTCGACATCAAGCCCACCGACAATCTGACGCTGCGCTTCTCCGGCGAATATTTCGAGATGGACGAGGCGGGTCCCGCGCGCCAGATGCGGATGGCGCTGGCGCCGTTCACCGCCAGCAATTCGACCTATAATCTCGCGAATACCGGGTCACTGTTCGTCGGATTGATCAATGGTTCGCCGCCCGCGACCGCGGGGGCGGCGGGGCAGTCGATCCTCGACCCCATCATCGCCAACCTCGCGGCCAATCCGAGGCTCGCCTCGAACAACGAGGTCCCCTATGCCTATGCCAAGACGCAGACCTATGGCTTCACCGGCATTCTCGATACCGATTTCGGCCAGGTCCAACTGATTACCGGATACCGCAAGATCGACGCCTATGCCGGGGTCGACCTCGATGGCTCGCCATTCCCGATCCATTTTACCGAAAGCCAGCAGTCGGTCGAACAGCTATCGGGTGAATTTCAGATCACCGGGAGCGGCTTCGACAACCGCCTCGATTACGCCGCGGGCTTCTTTGCCTTCCACGAAAATGGGTTCGACCAGTCGATCTCGATCGTGGCGCCGGCGATTAACCCGACAACCTCGCATTTCTATGCCAACATCGACAATGACAGCATGGGTGGCTACGGTCAGGCGACCTTCCATTTCAACGACAAGCTGTCGTTCACGGGCGGTCTGCGCTATTCGGTCGATGACAAGGGAATTACGAGCCTCAACAATAATTTCAACACGGTCACGAGCACCACGACCTGTTCGCTGTTTGCGGCGCCGCCGATCGTTGGGCCCGAGCTTGTCGCGATGCCGCAGTGCGCGGTTAAGCGCCGCGATTCCTTCTCAGGATGGTCCTATACTGCGGGGCTCGAATATAAGCCGACCGATGACCTGCTCTTCTATATCAAGACCGGCAAGGGCTTCCGCTCGGGCGGGCAGAATTTGCGCGCGCCATCGGCAGCATTCCTCATTCCGTTCAAGCCCGAAATCGCCTATTCGCACGAAGTCGGCTTCAAGGGTGAGTTTCTCGACCGGCGGGTGCGTCTGAACATTGCGGCCTACCAGACCGACGTCAATGACATCCAGCGGAGCACGCTCATAGCGCAGCCCGGCTCGAACCAGGGCGCCTCGGCAACCGTTTTGGGCAATGCGGGCAAGGCGCGTTTCCGCGGTTTTGAGGCGGATACGGTGATCTCACTGGCAGAGGGGCTTCGCTTCAGCGGGTTCCTCGCGCATGTCGATCCCAAATATATCCGTTATTCGGACTTGTCGGGCGACCGGAGCTTTGAACGGTTCGACGCGGTCGTGCCCTGGCAGTGGGGCGCAGCGCTCGACTATGACCGCGACTTCGGGGGCGTCCGCCTGAAGCTGCATGCGGACTATAGCCATTTCAGCGACAGCGCGTCGGGCTCTTATTTCTTCGCGCAGAACGCGGCGCAGGTCCCGCCGGGGTCGACCGCCGTTCCCGGGGCAGTCAACACGCAGAATGCGCAGCTCTATAAAGTGCTGACCCGCGATGCGCAGGACCTGTTCGGCGCCCGCGCGTCGATCAGCTTCGCGGACGATGCTTATGAGCTGGCGGTCTTTGTGCGCAATATCACGAACGACCGCACCTTCACGGCCAATCTGCTGGTGGCGCCGGTGGGCTATGTCTCGTCGACGCGAAATGAACCTCGCACCTTCGGCGTCACAGGCACTGTCCGCTTCTAAAGGCCACAGGGCGCTCTTTGTAAGAGCATTTTAGGGGGGGGCGGCTTCGGCCGTGCCCCTCTTTTTTTGCCGCGATAACCCTCTCTCGTCCCCCTCGAAAGGAAGCCCATGTCATCGCAAGTCGCCAGCCGCCGCGGATTAACGCTGGGCCTGCTCGTCCTTGTCGCGATCCTGAGCTATGTCGATAGGCAGGTCTTCACGCTCTTCCAGGACGATATCAAGAAAGAACTGGGGCTCGACGACGGTCAGCTCGGGCTCCTTACCGGCATCGCCTTTGCAGCCTTTTACGCCCTCGCGGCCTTTCCGATAGCGCGCTACGCTGATCGGGGCGACCGACGGCTCGTGATCGCCGTCTGCGTGTCGATCTGGAGCGCCGCAACGGCCTTGTCAGCATTTGCTCACAGTTTCTGGCAGATGCTGCTGGCGCGCGTGGGTCTCGCCGCGGCAGAGGCAGGGGCAGGGCCGGCGGGCCTATCGCTCCTCACCGACATTTTTCCAAAGGATCGCCGCACGACGGTCATCTCGGTCATGCTCGCCGCGAACGCCGTGGGCCTCTCAGGGGGGCTGGCGCTCGCGGGGTGGCTCTCGCAATGGTATGGCTGGCGCGCGGTCTTCCTGATCGTCGGGCTGCCAGGGGTCGCGGTCGGATTGCTTGTCTATCTGCTGGCGGCCGAGCCGCGACGGCGCGGGGGCGTCGAACCGAGACCGATAGCGCAGAGCGGAGTTGGCGAAGTGTTACGAACCATGGCGTCGAACCCGTCGCTGCGCTGGGCCGGGCTCCTTCTCTGCATGGTCCCTGTCACCGGTTTCGCGTTCATCCTCTGGGGCGCGTCATTCTTTCAGCGCGTGCACGGAATGGACAAGACCGAGACCGGGTTCTGGCTGGGCGGTGCGATGGCGGCGGGACTTGTCATCGGTAACCTCGTCGCGGGCTGGGTGAGTGACCGCTACGGCCAGGCGAAGCCTGGCTTCAACGGCTGGTTTGCCGGGATCGGGCTCCTCATCTCCTTCCCCTTCGGTATCGGCTTTGCGCTCGTTGGGAACGCCTATGTCGCGCTTGCCTGTTTCGTCGTCGTCAAATTCATGATGACGCTTCATCTTGGACCGATCATCGCGCTCTGCTTTGCGCAGGTGCCGGTCGCGATGCGCGCGATGATGTCGGCGACAATCAACATGTTCATCGGCCTCGCCGGAGTCGGGCTCGGGGGGACGATTGCGGGCTACCTCAGCAAGGCCTTTACGCCCGCCTACGGCGACTTATCCTTGCAGCCCGCGCTGGCGACCCTCTCCTGCTGCCTGCTCGTGGGCGGTATCGCGGCCATCATGGCGGGGCGGACGGCCCGTCCGATCGAGGACTGATCGGGCAAGAGGTCCCGCCGCAGTGCGGCGGACCTTTTGGGGAGCCAAACGCAAGGGCGCAAAGGGGGCGGCCCCCTCCTTGGATTGGGGGCTCGTCAGGCCGCGACTTTTGCGCTTGTTGCGACTTCAGGTTCGATGCCGAAGAGCCTTGCCGCATTCAGCCCCAATATGTCGCGCCGAACCTCTTCGCTGACATCCAATCCAAGGAACAGTTCGTCCACGATGCGGCGGCTGATCGGAAAGGTTCCCTCTGCGTGCGGATAGTCGGAGCCCCACATCACGTTTTTCGCCCCCGGCAGCCCTGCCGCGGCGGCCGCGATGCACGCGCGGTCATGCTGGAAACTCGCCCAAACCTGATCGTCGACGATCTGGCTCGGCGAGCGAGTAAGCTTCGGGAAAACGAAGTTGGCATGCGCGACCGAGACTTCGTCCATCCGTTCGGCGAGCGCAACGAGCCAGCTTGCGCCGCTTTCGATGAAGGCGACTTTCGCACCCGGGTTGCGGTCGAGCACGCCGCCCGCCACCAGATACATGACGCTGTGCTGCGCATCGTTCATCTGGTTTGTATAGTTGATGATCCCGGCGCCAGGGCCGCGTTCGACGATCACGCTTTCAAGGCCGGTGCCGGTATGCATCACGAACACGATCCCGAGCGCCGCCGCCTTGGCGAAGATCGGATCCCACGCATCACTGTTATACTTGGGAAGCGTCGCAGGGGTGGTTGCCGGCAGCATCGCGGCCGTGAAGCCCTTTGAAGCGAGATAGTCGAGCTCGGCAAGCGTGTTCGAAAAGTCGAGGACGGGCAGCATGCCGCAGCGAACGAAGCGATTGGGATGTCCGCCAAGGAAGCTGTCGTTCCAGTCGTTGTAAAGACGCGCCGATGCGGCCTCGGCTTCGGCATTGTCGAGGCAGTAGAGCCACAGGCCAAGCGAGGGGAAACAGATTTCCGCGTCGATGCCTTCCAGTTCCATGTCCTCAAGGCGCCCCGGTATCTCGCGGATGCCCTTTCGCTGGGCGTCGCCGAGCTGCTTTTCGCGGTGCTGCCCGACACGCAGGCGATAGATGACCTTGTCCCTGGTTCCCGTGACGAGATACTCGCCCTCCATCCGCGCGTGGATCGCGTGGTCCTTCAGCGACGCCGGCAGGCCGTCGAGAAAAATTTCCGACGGCTCCATGATATGGCTGTCGGCGCTGAACACGAAGGGTTTCATCGAAAAATCTCCTCTCGACTCGCAGGCCTGTTTGACTCATTAAAAGATACCTAGTTATACGAGTCAACACGTGAATCTATCAGTATGTACCATTGCCTGCTCGTAAATAGATATCTGATTGAGGGGGAGCCGTGAAGCCAAGAAGCTCTGAAACGCTCGCGAGCCGCACGGCTCGCGAGCTTGCGCGCCTCAGTCTCGCCGCCGAGCCTGGCGATCATCTCGGCGCGGAGGATGAGCTCCTCCAGCGACTGTCGGTCAGCCGTCCGACGCTCCGCCAGGCGGCTAAACTCGTCGAAGGGGACCGGCTCATCAGCATCCGCCGCGGCATCAAGGGCGGCTATTATGCCGAACGTCCCGATGCGCGCGACGCGATCCAGTCGCTTGCGCGCTACCTGCGTCTCAAGGGCGCGAACCTCGGCCATGTCATTCAGGTCACCCGTCCGGTGTCCGAAGAGGCGGCGACCGCCGCCGCGCGGCGGCGCAGCGCGGAGGATGCCGAGCGCTTGCGCGCCTTCGCCGCGACGATCGACGCGCGCGCCACGCCGCGCGACCTCATCGCGGGGGAGGTGGAAATGGCGCGGCTGATTTCACAGATGAGCGGCAATCCGGTCATCGAACTCATCCTTGAAATCGGATATAGCTTTGGCCTCGACGAAAAGGGCAGCGACCTTTACGCCGATCCCGAACGGTGCCAGCGCGCGCGCGAAATGCAGCGCAACCTGTGCAACGCGATTATCGATGGCGACCCTGACATCGCCAGGCTGATGATGCGGCGGCGTTCCGACCAGTTTGATGAGTGGCTGCGTCTTGGGGATGCGGCAAGTAAGGACCGGCAATGACTATCGTCGAATATCGGGGTTTTGCGGGCGTCCGGCTGGAGGCTGAGATCATCGGTTCAGAAAATGATCCGGCGGTCCTCCTGCTTCACGGTGCGGGGCAGACCCGGGCTGTCTGGTCGGGGGTCGCGGAGGCGCTCGAGCAGGCGGGAAGGCGGGTCATAAGCCTTGATCTGCGCGGGCATGGCGGCAGCGAATGGCCCGAGGACGGGCGCTATGATTTCGAAGCGCTGGTGGAGGATCTGCGCGCCGTGCTCGCGCAAATGGGAACCCGTCCCGTCGTCGTCGCATCGACCTTGGGCGGCTGGGTCGCCAGCGCAGCGCTTGAGCAGGATGCGGCGGTTCTTGCGTCGGGGCTCGTCCTCGTCGATTCACCTGTCAGCGTCGACCCGGCGCTGGCTCGGCGGATCGGCGAGCGTTTGCGCGAAGCGGCGACGCTCGCACCGGGACAGGCGCAGTGGGACGTGCGCCTCTTCGACACGCTCGACACCTCGGCGATGGCCGATAGGCTCGACGGTGCGGCCTCAAAGATCGCGCTGCCAACGCTCTATGTGCGCGGCGCGATCAGTGAACTGGTCACGAGGGCCGACGCCGCCGCCTTTGTCGATCAGCTCCCCGATGGCGAGCTGGTGGAGGTTGAAAATAGCGCGCTTGTCGTGACCGACGACCGCACCGATGCGCTCAGCGGCTATCTTATTGATTTCCTCGAGCGGCGCGCGCCGCGCGGTTCGCCTGAATATCGGGCGGGCAGCGATGCGCGCACCTTTCGCGATGCGCTCGGCTGCTTTGCCACGGGTGTGACCGTTGTGACCGCAATGTGCCCCGACGGCAGCCCGGTCGGGCTGACCGCGAACAGCTTCACGTCGGTCTCCCTCGATCCTCCCTTGCTGCTCGTCTGCATCGCCAATAGCGCGGGGAGCGCGCCCTTCCTGCGCGATGCTGAACGTTTTGCTGTCAATGTGCTTCAGATTGGCCAGCAGCCGACCTCGAACCGCTTTGCAGGCAAGGGAGAGGATCGCTTTGGTCTCACCCCGTGGGAGGTGGGCGAATATGGCACGCCGGTTCTCACTGGATCCTTGTCGAGCTTTGAATGTGCTCGCGATGCGGTGCACGATGGCGGCGACCATTTCATTCTCGTCGGGCGCGTGCTCAAGGCGATATTCGAACCGCGCCGTGACCCATTGCTCTATTTCCGCGGCAAATATCGCAAACTCCATTTTGCTTGACGGCTGGACAAGCACGCGCCAGCATCATATTCAACCTAGTTAGATAACTGGGAATCAGGAGAAGATGCGAATGGCCTGGGTCAATCAGGACAAATGCGCGATCGTCGGTATCGGGGCGACTGACTATTACGTGCGCGGCAAAAGCTGGCCGCGCACGATCAACGACATGGCTGCGGAGGCGATCATGAACGCCTGCGCCGACGCCGGGATCAGCCACAAGCAGATCGATGGCTTCTCCTATTATTCAACCGCCGGTGCGGGATATCTCGACAAGTTCGATACCGCGAGTCTCATGGAAACACTTGGAATGCCCCACATCAGCTGGTCGGCGACGCTGACCAGCGGCGGCGGCGGCTGCCCCGGCGCGATCGGACTTGCGACGGCGGGGCTCATGAACGAGGATTGCACCTATTCGGTCACGCTGATGGCGCTCCAGCAGCTGCCGCAGCACCGCCTTGGCGTCGTCTTCGGGGCGGCGGCGCCGAGCCCTGAGAACAGCTTCCTCCAGCCTTCGGGGCTCGTCGGCCCCGGTCATTTGATGTCGGTGCTCGCGCGGCGTCACATGCATCTTTATGGCACGACCCAGGACGCCTTTGGCGAAGTCGTCATGGCGACGCGCGCCAATACGCACAATCGGCCCAAGGCCGTCCGCAAGGAGCCTCTCACCAAGGAGCAATATGATGCTTCGGTGATGCTTGCCGACCCCCTGCGGCGCCTCGACTTCTGCCTCGAAACCGATGGGGCGGTCGCGGTGATCACGACGACGATGGACCGCGCGAAGGATTGCCGCCACAAGCCCGCGGTGGTGCACGCTGTGGCGCATGGCGGCCAGCGTGAATGGGGAAGGGCCTTTGCCTGGATGGGAATGCCCGATCCGCATTTTGCAAGTTCGGGCCACAAGTTCACCGCCGACCGGATCTGGGCCCAATCGGGGCTCTCGGCGAAGGACATGGACGTCGCCTTGCTCTACGATCATTTCAGCCCGATGGTACTCATGCAGCTGGAGGATTACGGATTCTGCGAGAAGGGCGAGGGCAATGATTATGTGCTCTCGGGCAAGCTGCGCTACGATCCGACGACCGGCAAGGGGGTGGGCGGCGGCATTCCGGTGAACACCCACGGCGGGAACCTCAACGAAGCCTATATCATCGGCATGACGCATATCGTCGAAGGCGTCGAGCAGGTCCGAGGCACCGCAATCAACCAGGTCAGGGACGCAGAATTCGCCCTCGTATCGGGCGGCCCGGCCTCACTGCCCGTCTCCAGCCTCATCCTGCGCAAGGACTGATCGACATGACCTATGGCCCCGCCCGTGCGCTTCCCGGCGACCAGATCCGGATTACAACCAACCCTGACACCGAGCCCTTCTGGCAAGCAGCGAAAGAGCATCGGCTCACGGCCTGCCAGTGCGGCGATTGCGGCCATTTCCGTATGCCGCCCACCGCGGTGTGCCCCGAATGCGGAAGCCGCGCCAAGAACTGGCCGACGCTTCCCGGCACGGGGACGGTCTTCAGCTTCGCGATCTGCAACAAGAACCCGAAGAATGGTGAGGACTATGTCTATGTCCCCGTCGTGGTCGACATCGACGGCGCGCCAGGCACCCGGCTCAATGCCAATCTTTCGGGGTGCAATGCCGAAGATGTTCATATCGGGATGAAGGTGAGTGTCGACTGGACCCCGATCCAGGATGGCTGGGTCCTCCCCAACTTCAAGGCCTGAACGATGCTCGGCGACCTTCGCATCGTCGAAATAGGAGAGGGCATGGCGGTCCAGGTGGCGGGGCTGATGCTCTCCGAACTCGGCGCCGACGTGTTGAAGATCGAGCGGCCGGGGGGCGATCCTGCGCGCGGTACCGCGCCTTTTGCGAACTGGAACCGGGGCAAACGAAGCCTCGTCCTCGATCTCGATACGCCCGAAGGGCTCGCCTTGCTGGAGGAGCGTCTCGCCGGAGCCGACGCCTTGCTCCACCAGTTCACGCCGTCGCGCGCCAGGGCGCTTGGCCTCGACGATGCGAACCTTGCCGCACGTCACCCGCATCTCGTCGTCACCGCGATCACCGGCTCGCCCGCAAACCACCCCGATGTCGAGCGCAGCGACGACGAGCTGCTCGTCGCCGCGCGCGTGGGGGCCATGTACGAGAATGACGGGCACCGAGGCGGGCCGATCGTCTATCGCTACCGTCAGGGCAGCTGGTCGGCCGCGCATCTTGCCGCGGCGGGGTTGCTCGCCCGCCTCGTGATGCGCCTTCAGAGCGGGCGCGGCGGCCCTGCCCATACCTCGATCTTCCAGGGTTTCCTCGCCACGCTTCCGCTCGTCTGGGCGCGCAACAGCGAAGGGCCGATGCCCAATCCGGTGACCTATCCGCCCGATAAGCCGCGCGCGATCGCGCAGCAATTGTTCCAGTGCGCCGACGGCGACTGGTTGCAGATCATGGATCCGACCCGCCAGTTCGATTATGCGACCATGCCGACGATGTGGGAGGTCCTGGCCGAAGCCGACATCGATCTTGAAACCGAGGAAGGCCAGGCCGAAGCCTTCAGGCGCAGGCCGCTGGCCAGCTGGCTCGCCGATCTTCGCGCCGCCGACATCGCCGCTGAACCGGCTTTTCCGATGGGCGAAGTGCTCCGGCACGAGGACGTCGAGGCGAACGGCTATGTCATCGAAGTCGACGATCCCGAGTTCGGCAAGACGCGCCAACCGAACACGCCTTTCCACAGCGATGCCGACTTGCCGCAGGGCCGTCCTGCACCCCGTCTCGGCGAAGGCGGTGACACAGGATGGCCGGCAAGGCCTGCGCCCGAGAAGGCACACCCGCCGTCGGAAGTGCTCGAAGGCGTCCGCGTTCTCGATCTCGGCATGTTTCTCGCGGGGCCGATGGGGCCTTCCATGATGGGCGACATGGGCGCCGACGTCGTCAAGGTCGAGGCGCTGACGGGCGACCGCATCCGGTTCATGCATCGCTATTATCAGGCGGCGGCGCGTTCGAAGCGGAGCCTCGCGATCGACCTCACAAGGCCGGAAGCGCGGCCAATTCTCGAACGGCTGATCCAATGGGCGGAAATCGTTCATCACAATATGCGCTTCAAGGGCGCTGCCAAACTGGGCCTCAGTGAAGAGGCCATCCGCGCTGCCAAGCCCGATGTCGCGTTCAACTATGCCAGCGCCTATGGCCAGCGCGGCCAGCGCGGCAATTGGCCGGGTTACGACTCGATCTTCAACGCGATTGCCGGCTGGGAGTTCGAGAATGCGGGTGAAGGCAATCGCCCGGTCTTCAATCGTCCAGGAACAATGGACGTTGCAACCGCGCAGAGCTGCCTCGTTGAATTGATGGCCTCGCTCTATGCCCGGCGCACCACAGGCCGGGGCTACACCACCCAGACTTCGCTCCTCGGTCTCGCCGCCTTCACCCAGGGCGAGCGGCTTATCGGCCCTGATGGCGAGCTCACCGACACCTATCATCTCACCAGCGACCAGACGGGCTTTTCGCCTTATCACCGCATCTACGAATGCGCCGACGGCGCGTGGGTCGCGGTCGCGGCGCATAAGGCGGATCAGCGGGCGGCATTGCGAGATCTGCTCGGCGAGGATTTCGAGAGGGGTGCCAAGACCCGCAAGGCGCCCGACCTGCTCGCGGCGCTCGAAGCTGCAGGAGTTCCTGCCGATGCAGTCAATTACGAGGACGCGATGCATCGCTTCTTCGACGATCCGAAGAACCGCGATCTCAATCTGGTCTCGGTTCTGCCGCAGCCGCTCTACGGCATGGTCGAACAGCCGGGCGCCTTTTGGAACTTCGGAGATACACCATTGGTCTTCAAGCGCTGCTGCCCGGCTGTTGGCGAGCATAGCGACGAAATCCTGCGCGAAATCGGCTATTCCGATGCCGAGATCGCCGCCTTTCGCGAAGCGAAGATCATCGCATGAGTGCGCTCGACCTTCTGCCCTTGGGACTCGGAGCGGCCGTGGAAGCCGCGAGCGGCGCGACGATCACGGAGGTTCGGCCCCGCGGCGGCGGCGGTGCTTCGCGCGAGGGCGCCGAACTCGATCTTGCCTGGCCTGGCGGGCGGACCGCCAGCGCCTATATGAATTATGATGTGCACAAGGCGGGGGCAGGCGACGACGCGGCCTTTCTACGCGAGGCCAGTATCCTTCGTGCGCTCTCGGGCCCGCTTGCCGACGCGGGCGTGCGTGTTGCTCCCTTTTTTGCTTCGGTTCCCGACCAGCGGGCGCTGGTCTGCGGCCTCGTTTCGGGAAGGGATCGCTTCGGCGCCATCACCGACCCCGCGCAGCGCGATCGGCTCGCCGCCGATTTCATGGCGCAGCTTGCTGCGCTCCACCGCATCGACGTGGCAGCGACCCCGGTCGAGGGCATGGGCCCGGTCGAACCTTCGCGTTTGTTCATCGAGCGGCGCATCGCCGCGCTCCGGCGGGGGAACAGCGAAAGAAGCTGGGATCCGCTCATCCATTTGTCGCTGAATTGGCTTGAGGCGAATATTCCCGCAAATTTGCCTCCTCCGGTCATCGTCCATGGCGATGCAGGGCCGGGCAATTTCCTGTTCGACGAGGAACGGGTGACCGCTATGCTCGACTGGGAGCTCGTTCATTATGGCGACCCCATGGCGGATCTTGCGATGCTTGCGATCCGCATGCTGTTCCAGGACTTCGTCCCGCTTCCGCAAGCCTTTTCCGCCTATGAAGCTGCTGGCGGGCACCGCGTTGATCTCGCCCGCCTGCGCTATTGGCGCGTGCTGTTCCAGACAGGCTTTGCACGTCGCTCGCGTCTCGATGATCCCGCCGCGCCGCCGCCGCCCAACCTCGGCATGAACATGGTCTATTCGACGATCCATCGCCGCGTGCTCTCAGAGGCGCTGGCGGAGGCGGCAGGAATTACACTGCCGCCCGTTGCGCTGCCCGATGCCCCGCTCGGCGCGCGCGATCGCAGTTTTGCCATCGCGCTCGACGATATACGCGACGTGATCGTCCCGCGAATGGCCGATCAGCAGGCGTCCGTGAAGGCAAAAGGCATGGCCCGTCTCATAAAATGGTGGCGCGCGATCGAGCGTTTCGAGCCGGGCTTCCAGCACGCTGAAAAGGCTGAGATCGAGGCCGTGCTGGGTCGGACCTTCGATAATTACCAGGCAGCATGGGCCGCTTACTGCGAGGCCGCGGCGGCTGGTACGATCAGCGCCGAGGCGGCGATCATCCTCTGCCATGCGCATGTGACGCGCGAGGCGGCGCTGATGGCCGATGCGATGGGCGGCCTTGCCCGGACGAAATTCGCACCGCTGCAATAATTCAGGAAGGGTTGAGGGACATGCCGAAGGATATTCTGGGCTACAAGGACAAGCGCGTCGTCGTCATGGGCTGTTTTTCCGGCACCGGCGAGGCCTGCGCTCGTACGCTCGTCGAGCTTGGCGCCGAAGTGCACGGAGCCGACATCAAGCCGTCGCCGGTGAAGCTTGCAAGCTTCACCGAGGTCGACCTCAAGAACCCTGACGCCATTCTAGCGGGTATCGCCAAGATCGGGGGCAAGGTCGACGCGGTCTTCAATGTTTCGGGCTTGCCGCAGACCTTTCCGGGCGAAGATGTCGTGACGGTCAATTTTCTCGGTATTCGCGCGTGGACCGAGGGCTGGATCCCGCACCTCAATTCCGGCGCTGCGATCGTCTCGGTCTCCTCGCTCGGCGGCATGAAATGGCTGACGCGCCAGCCGCTGCTTCGGGAATTCATCGCGATCGAGGATTTTGCCGAAGCGCGCCAATGGTATCTCGACCGGGCCAAGGAGGTGGGAGACCCCTATAGCCTTGCAAAGGAAGCGATCAATACGTGGACGCAGGTTCGGGCGCCTGATCTCATTTCACGCGATATCCGTATCAACTGCACGATGCCGAGCCCGATCGACACGCCGATGCTCGGCGAGTTCCGCAAGGTCGCAGGCGACGCGGTGCTTGGCGCCTTTGCCAAGGCCAAGGGGCGCTATTCGACGGCTGCCGAACAGGCGCTTCCGCTGATCCTGCTCAACAGCGATGCGGCGAGCTTCATCAGCGGCGTTTGCCTGCCAGTCGACGCAGGTCTTGCAGGCGGCCTCGCGACGGGCGTGCTCGACCTTCAGAAGATGATCGCCGAAGCGGCAGCGTGATGCGTCAGTCGCGCGCGCCCAGCATCATGACGATATTGTGCGCCGCCGCCGCTTTCAGATCCGCGAAGCCGACGCCGTCGCTATGATAGCTCATCGGGCCGATGGCGGAGAGGCGTTCGAGCATCATCAGCAAGGTGCCGGCGCAGGAGCGCGGCGAAAGATGCTCTGGAACACGACCTGCCGCTTGCGCGCGCTCGACTTGCCGGCTGAGCGCGTCCATCATCGGCTTCGCCTGCGTCATCCGGGCATGATAGAAGCGCGTGTCCCCCTCTTCGGCGGCAAGGTTGCGCACGATGTAGATCGTGCGGTGCCGATTCCAAAGCGCGGTATAGCATTCGACGAAGGCGAGGGCCGCCGCTGCGGCGCCCGGCGCCAGCCAATCACGATTGACGATGGTCTCAAGTTCGGGCGAGGTCAGATCGGCATTTTCGAGCGCGGCAAGGACAACCTCCGGAACGCCCTTGAAGTAAACGTAGAAGGTGGCCGGCGAGGTTTGCGCAGCGCGCGCAACGTCAACAACCGATACGTCACGCAGACCGTGCGTCTCGAGCAGGGCGACCGTTGCGTCGATCAGTTGCTGGCGCGTCCGCTGGCCCTTAGCGCCGAGCTTGCGCCTATGTCCTTCAGCGACACGCGGCGCCTCGCTGATGACCTGTTGCTGCGTCAAATATCTGTTCCTCGCCCGAAATCTTGCTGCCACCTTAGCAGCAGGGTTGCGGCATGGCAAAAAGTTGACGTATCGTCAAAAACGGCCCGCGTTGATCAGGGACAATAGGAGTTGGGGATGGAGAGGCTGACGGGTAGGGTCGCTGTCGTGACAGGCGCTTCCAAAGGAATGGGCCGCCATTTCGTCGCAGCCCTTACCAGGGCAGGAGCGCGGGTCGCCTGCCTCGCGCGGCCATCGGACGAGCTCGACAGCCTCGCCGCCGAGTTCGGCAATGCCGTCTTGCCAATTGCATGTGACGTGGCCTCATCGGAGGCCGTGAACGCCGCGATCGCGCAAACGGCGGAGCATTTCGGGCGCATCGACGCCGTGATCGCCAACGCAGCCATTTTCCACCCCTTCGCCTTCGAAGCGGGGAGCGACGACATCATCCGCAGCCATGTCGAAATCAACGTCCTTGGCGTTTGCTGGCTGGTTCGGGCCGCCATTCCGCATCTGCGCGCTACCAAGGGACAGGTCGTCGCAATCAGCAGCGAGTCGGTAAACATGCCCTTCCCGATGCTTGCGCTTTACGCGGCGACCAAGGCTGCGGTGGAAACGCTCTGCCACGGCCTTCGCGATGAACTGCGAAGCGAGGATATTCGCTTCACCGTGCTGCGGTCGGGTTCTGTCAAGGGCGGCTCGGGTGGCAAGAGCTGGTCTGAGGAAACCATCTCCGCCTTTTACAAGAAGATCGTGGAGACGGGCCATGCGGCCATGACGGGCGAGGGCGCAACGCCGGAATCGATGGCAAAGGCGCTGATTTCGGTCATGGATCTGCCGCCCGACATCGGTGTCGACCTCATCGAAGTTCGCGCTGCGCAGGTTGGCATGCCCGAGGGCGCCAAATCGGTTGCGACCTAGGTGCTCGCGCGCCGCAACCTCCCGTTCGTCATCGGCGCGCTGTGGACCGCCGAGGTCACCGGGTCGTTCGAAACCGCGATGGTTCTTGCTGCACTTAAAAGGCTTATCGAGGATTTCGGCGATCCCGCGATGGTTGGATGGCTGATTACGGGCTATCTTATTGTCGGCGCGGCGGTCGCTGCGATCATCGGCCGGCTCGGCGATCTATTCGGGCGGCGGCAGGTGCTCGTCGTGGTGCTGCTGATCGGCGCCGCCGGCTCGATGATCAGTGCGGTTTCGAGCAATTTTGCCATCCTCCTCGCCGGCCGGCTGATGCAGGGCGTAACGGGCGCTATCTTGCCGCTTTGTATCGGGCTCATTCACGAGACCGCGGGCAAAGAGCGCGCTCCGATGGCGATTGGCCTTATGATATCGGGCGCTTCGGTGGGCACTGCCGCCGGCCTGGTGCTCGGCGGCATGATCGTCGATCGCTTCAGCTGGCACGGCGTCTTTTTCGCAAGTGCAGGGCTCTGCGCCGTCTCGGCCCTTGCGATCCGGATCCTGATTCCCCGCTCGCCGCGTCATCCCCCGAGCGAGCCGGTCGATTGGGTATCCGGTCTCGCCTTCGCGCCGGGTGTAATCCTCCTTCTTGCCTATTTCTCGGTGGGCAAAAGCTGGGGATGGACGAGCCCGTGGGCGCTGGCATCGTTTGGCGCCGGCGCGCTGCTGGTCGTCTGGTGGTGGCGCGCAAGTCTTGCGAGCCCCAATCCGCTGATCGCGGTGCGCAGTTTTTCGGATCGCACCATCGCCATTGGCAGCGCTGTCACTGCGCTGGTTGCGATGAGCGCGCTTCAGATCACCGTCTTCTTCTCGCTCGTCATGCAGGCGCCGCTGTGGACAGTTGCCGGCCTTGGCTTCAGTGCGACGCTTGCGGGCCTCGCGAAGCTGCCCTCGAATGTCAGTTCGGTTTTCGCTGGGCCGCTGGGCGGCTGGCTCGCTGCCCGCGGCGGCGGGCGCTTTGCGATGGTGGCAGGCGGAATTCTGACCGTCGCGGGTTGGCTGATCTGGTTCATCGTCGATATCGACAGCTTTCCGAAAATCGTCGCACAGCTCATCATCATCAGCTTCGGCACGACAATGCTCTTCTCGGTCGCGCCGACGATCATTGCGCAGGCCTCACCGCCTGAACGGATCAGCGAGATTTCGGGGCTGGTCTCGGTCATTCGCGGCCTGTTCATGGGTATCGGGGCCCAAATGGTGACGACGCTGCTCGCCGTCGACGTCGTTCGCCGCGGCGCCGAGATTTATCCCTCAGCCTTCGCCTACGATCTTGCAGTCGCGGCGATAGCAGGAGTTTGCTCGCTCGCGGTGCTCACGGCTCTGGCTTTGCCCAAGGGGATCGCCTCGACGCCAGGCGACGGGTTTGCGGGCAGGGGAGGCTGATATGGAATCGCTCGATCTCTCCGGCAAACTCGCGGTGGTGACGGGCGGTGGGCGCGGCTTTGGCAGGGCGTTCGGCGAGGCGCTCGCCGAGCGGGGAGCGCGGGTCGCTCTCCTCGACATCGACGAAAGCGCCGTGCGCGGTGCTGCCGCAAAGATCGGGGCAAGGGCGGCACCCTTTCATGCCGATGTCGCGGTCGAGGATGCGGTGACAAGGGCCATGGACGACGTCGCGGCCCGCCACGGCGGCATCGACATATTGATCAATAACGCCGGCATTCATTCGGCCGAGGCGAATGAATTCATCGGCAAGCTTGGGACCGAGCGCACGCGCCGGATGTTCGACGTCAATGTCTGGGGCGTCATCCACTGCACGCTCGCGGCGCGGCCCCATATGGCGGGGCGTGATGGGGCCTCAATCGTCAACATTGCTTCAATGGCCGCCTATGGCTCACAAAAGGCCTATGGCGTCACCAAGCTTGCGGTGCGCGGCCTCACCGTCTCCTTTGCCCATGAGCTTGCGCCCGACGGCATCCGCGTCAACGCGATCGCGCCCGGCCTGATTTTGACCGACACGATCCGCGCCGAATTGCCGCAGCCTTTGGTCGACCATGTAAAGAAAATGCAGATACTCGAGCGCGAGGGCGAGGTGAGGGACATTGTGGGGGCCATGCTGTGGCTGGTGTCGCCTTCATCCAGTTTTGTGACCGGCGAAACGCTCCGCGTCAGCGGCGGCGCGACGCTCCAGATATGATTGAGAGGATATGAGACCGCTTCCCGAACTTACGCCCGAAAATGCCGCTTTCTGGACCGGCGGCGCCGAGGGCAAGCTGATGATCGCCTTCTGCAGCGACTGCGAGAAGGCGATCCACCCGCCGCAACTCATCTGCCCGGCATGCTGGTCGCAAAGCATTGCATTCAAGCCGGTGGCCGGAACGGGCACGGTGTACAGCTATACGGTCAACTACCAGCAATGGATGCCCGACATGCCCGTACCCTTTGCGCTCGCGGTCGTCGATGTCGATGGTGCGCCCGGCGTCCGGGTTACAGCAGAAGTGGTCAACACCGATCCGGAGGAGGTCGCCATCGGTCAGAAAATGAAGGTTTCGTTCGTCAACAGCGACGATGTCTGGTTCCCCCGGTGGGAGCCTGACCAATGAGCCTCGCAGCGGCGATCACGGGTGTCGGCATGTCCGACATCGGACGAAAGACGAACCGTCCTGCAATCCTCCATCTCGCCGAAGCTGCGCGCCGGGCGCTCGAATGTGCAGGGCTCACCAGCGACGATATCGATGGGATCTCGACCTATCCGGGCAAGGCAGACAATTCGCCTGGCATGTCGCCGCTGGGAACCGGTGAAGTCCGCAACGCGCTGGGGCTCAAGACGCGTTGGCACAGCGCGGTCCCCGATGGTCCGTCGCAAATGGGCCCGATTCAGGTGGCCGCAATGGCGGCTGCGACGGGCCAGGCTCGCCATATTCTCTGTTTCCGCGCGCTCACCGAAAGCAGTTCGCAGACCGCAACGCGCCGCGCCAGTATTCCGGGCGCAGGGCGGGCGCGGCTCGGCGGCTGGTACAGTTATCTCGTGCCAGCCAACGCCATGTCGGCGTCGAACTGGGCGGGTTGGATGGCGATGCGCTATTTCCACGAGTTCGGCATGACGCGCGAGCATCTCGGCCTTGTCGCCACTGGTCAGCGCGCTTTTGCGCAAGACAATCCCACGGCCATCATGACGTCGCCGCTCACGATGGAGGATTATCTTGGCGCGCGCATGATCTCATCGCCGCTCGGCCTCTTCGATTGCGACGTGCCGATCGACGGCGCCTGCGTGGTGATCGTCTCGGCGGCCGATGCCGCGAAGGACTGTGCCAGGCCGCCGCTGACCATCGAGGCGATGGGGTCGGCACTCGGGTCGCAGGAGACATGGGATCAGCGCGCGGACCTCACCACGATGGGCGCGCACGACAGCGCCGCCCATATGTGGTCGCGCACCGACTTCAAGCCGTCCGATGTTGACGTGCTCGGGCTCTACGACGGCTTCAGCATTTTCGTGCCGCTGTGGCTCGAGGCGATGGGGTTTTGCGGTCATGGCGAGGCCAAGGATTTCATTGCAGAGGGAAACATTGGGCCCGGCGGGCGCTTTCCGGTCAATACCGGGGGCGGCCAATTGTCGGGCGGTCGCCTCCATGGCTTTGGTCTGTTGCACGAGGTCTGCACGCAGCTCTGGGGCGATGCCGGCGCTCGTCAGATCGAGGGCGCGCGGGTCGGTGCGTGCGGGATGGGGGGTGGCTTTATTGCAGGCTCAATGCTGCTTCGTCGCGGATAAGCCGGAAAGCCCGACAACCCTCCTCGTGTTGCCCCCGACGGTGGACCGTTCGTCTTTTCGTCAGTGAAAGATTGGGCGGTGCACGGACTGGCTCAGCGCGAGCGAGCCCGCTCGCCCGGGGCCGCGATATCGACCCAGCGGCGCTCTTCGGCTGCCACGACGGCCGCCTCGACCGCGCCGTGAACGTGGAGTGCCTGCGCAAAATCGGGCGCGGCGACCGCCTTGCCGTTGATCGCATCGCGCATTCGGGCAAAAATCGAAGCAAGAGCCAGCAGCCCCGTTTCGGGGCGGTCGGCGACCGCGCGGCACCCCGGAACGGCCAGAAATTCCGGTTCGATCGGGATGCCATCGAGGGCGATGCCGCCGAGCCCTGCATCCTTTGTGCCGAACAACTGGGTATCGTGTGCCATCGGGAAGACCGGCGCGCGCGCTTCAAGCCGTCCTTTCGATCCCCAGGCCGAGAAGCGAAAGCCATCACCGCCGATCTTGCACCAGTTAGCTTCCAGACGCGTGGGGATTCCGGACGCATGTCGCAGGAGCAATGACGCCCGGTCGGGGACTTCTGGATGAACTGTCCCATCGCCGAGCGGCCATGCCTTGAGTGCGAGCGACTGGTCGGCGGCGAGGGACGCGACGGGGCCGAAGAAATGCACGAGCAGGTGCAGCAAATGGCTTCCAAGATTGCGCGCGGCGCTCGCACCATTCGACGGATCAGCGAACCAGACATAGCCCGGGACATTGGTCTGCGCCGCGCTGAAAAGCGGCGCCTCGAACGCGGCTTCGGCTCCAAAGACCTCGCCGACCCAGCCCGCGTCGATCATTGCCTTCATCTGGACCATCGCGGGGACCGCCTGCATGAAAGCGTCGACGAGGGCGATCGTGCCCGTTTGCTGCCAGACATCGGTCATCGCTTCAGCGTCGGCCATATCCTTCGCGAAGGGAATACCATTATAGACATGCTTGCCCGATGCGAGCGCTGCCATCACCATCGCGTAGCGCAGCGGCGGACGCGTTCCGCAATCGACGATGTCGATATCGGGATCCCTCGCCAACGCGCGAAAATCGTGAAAGGCGCGCGCGACCTTGAAATCCTCGGCTGCCCTCGCTGCCGTCTCGGGCCGCGACGTGCAGATCGCCGTCACCTCCACCCCTTCAAGGCTTCGCCAAGCAGGAAGATGCGCTCTTGCGCCCCACGCGGCGCTGATGATGCCGACGCGAAGGGGAGGGGTGCTCATGCGTCTATTTCCTTCAGGCGATCGCCTTCTTGTTCTTCAATTCCTCAATGCGGTCCCAATCGAGGCCGAGTTCCATCAGGACAAGTTCGGTATGCTCGGAGGCTTCGGGTGCGCGGGTGTTCTCGACGCCTTCGTGATTGAACTGAACCGGGTTCGCCACCAGCCGGATTGGCGGGCCGCCATCGGCGCTCTCGACTTCGAAGATCAGATCGTTCGCCAGCACTTGTTCGTCGCTCGCAACGTCATGAACCGACTGATAGGCAGCCCATTGTCCCTTCATCGTCTTGAGATGCTGCGTCCAGTAATCGAAGGGTTTCGATGCGATCGCCTGTTTGACAAGCGGATAGGCTTCCGCTGCATTCGCCATGATCGCCTCGGCGGTCGAAAAGCGTTCGTCCTTCGCGGCCTCGGGAATGCCGAGATGGCTGAACACATCTTCGATATAGGGGCCTGGCGAGAGCACGGTCAGGTTGATGAACTTGCCATCGGAGGTCCTGAAGACGCCCATGAAGGGATTTGTCCCAACCGCCTGGCCGCTTCCCGGCATGAGGTTTTCAAAGGGGTCGGTGCCCAGTTCCATCGCCACATCGATCGAACAGGCGGTCGCCCAGACGCCGGACGACAGGAGGGACACGTCGACCTCGGTGGCCTCGCCGGTGCGCTCGCGGTGGAACAGCGCTGCTGCGATGCCGCCGGCTATATTCATCCCGCCGATCGTGTCGCCATAGGCCGGGCCCGGCTGGGTGAGCGGTCCCTCGAGCGCCTTCGGGGTCACGAGCACCGCTGATCCGCCGCGCGCCCAATAGGCGGTGCTGTCGAAGCCGCCCTTGTCACGTTCGGGGCCCTTGTCGCCAAAGGCGCTGCCGCGCACATAGATGATGTTCGGGTTGGCGGCGCGGATATGTTCAACGTCGATCATGAGCTTCTGCCTTGCCGAGGGGAGGTAGTTCGTGAGGAACACATCGGCGGTCTTCGCGATCTCGTAGAGCAGCTCGCGGCCTTCCTCGGTGGAGATATCGATCCCGACGCTGCGCTTGCCGCGGTTCGGGTGCTGCATGAGCGAGGAGCGCTGCGGATTGACCGCAAGCCGCTGCAGCATCTGGATGCCGCGCTGCGCGTCGCCGCGCACCGGATGCTCGATCTTGATCACGTCGGCGCCCCAGTCGGTCATCACGCCGCCCGCGGCGGGCACGAAGGTGAACTGTGCTACTTCGAGGACGCGAATGCCCTCCATGACCTTTGTCATCGCCGTCTCTCCCTGTCAGTCCTATTCGGCGTGGAAACTGATCACCTTTTGATAGGTGAATTCATTGAGGCCATCCTCGCCATATTCGCGGCCGTAGCCTGATCGCTTGATGCCGCCGAAAGGCGCGTCGGACTGCATCGTCCCGGCGCCGCCGTTGATCGACACGCCGCCTGTGCGGATCTTGAGGGCCATGCGATAGGCCTCCCCCGCGTCGGCTGAATAGATTGCGCCCGAGAGGCCGAATTCGCTGGCGTTTGCCATTTCGATCGCTTCGGCATCGTCCTCGAACCCGATCACCACGCCAATCGGACCGAACACTTCTTCCTGCGCGATGCGGCTTTCGTTCTTCACATTGTCGAAGAGCGTCGGCTCGTAATAATAGCCCTTGTCGAGGCCCTCCGGCCGTTTGCCGCCCGCAACGAGGGTTGCGCCTTCGTCCTGGGCGATCGCGACATAATCCTCGGTCCGCTTGCGCGCGACTTCTCGGATCAGCGGGCCGTAGTTGACACTGGGATCAGCAGGATTGCCGATCTTGAGATGTCCGAGCATCGCCTTCATCGCTTCGACGAACTGCGGGCGGATGCTGTTGTGGACGATATGGCGCGTGGTGAGAGCGCAGCCCTGGCCGCTGTGCGTCGTGAAACCCATGATCCCCGCTGCGGCGGCCTTGCCGATATCGGCATCGGCGCGAACGATGAGCGCCGACTTGCCTCCAAGCTCCATCACGATGCGTTTCAGTGTTGGCGCCGCCTGCGCCTGGATCATCGATCCCACCTTGTCCGATCCGGTAAAGTGAACGAGGTCGACGCGCGGGTCGGTAGTCAGCAGCTTTCCGGTATCCACATCCCCAGTGACGATGCTCAGCACCCCTTTGGGCAGCCCGACCTCATCGGCGATCTCGCCAAGGATCAAGGCCTGCATTGGTGTGTAGGGGGATGGCTTCAGCACGACGGTACAACCGACCGCGAGGGCGGGGATGACCTTGCCGATGTTAAGGAAAAACGGGAAATTATAAGGGGATATTGCCGCTACGACCCCGACGGGCTCGCGGCTTACGACCCCCGTGCCGAGCGTCGTGCGGCCCTGCGCGTTGGGGGTCAGTTCGACCGGCAGCGAGGTCACCGGTGCGCGCGCAGCAAGCTCGACCGTGCGCCGCGCATGTTTCATCGGAATGCCATATTGGAGGAAGTCGGCAAGCATGCGCGTCGCGCCCGCCTCGGCCACGATCATGTCGACGATTTCGGTCTTGCGGCCTTCAACTGCGTTGAGGAAGCGGGTGAGCACGGCCTGACGCTCGGCCACCGGAAGTTGCGGCCAGTCTCCCTTGTCAAACGCGGTGCGCGCTGCCCCGATCGCAGCCTCTACCTGGGCAGAGCTCCCGACAGGAGCTTCGATGAGGAGGCTTTCGTCTGCGGGGTTGATCACGGCCTCGCGCTGGTCGGTCTTCTGCCATTCGCCGCCGACATAGATGGCGTCGTCATATTTCAAATATGCCATAGGATAGTCCTCAAGAAGCGGCCCCGGTGTCCCAGACGATCGGCAGGTTGCGGATCGAGAGCAGGCTGGGAACAACGGTCGTGTCGGCGCCTTGCTTGACACGGAAAGGCTGGGGGATGCGGTCGAACCATTCGTCGAGCAGAACGCGCAATTCGCGCCGCGCGAGATGCGCGCCGAGGCAGATGTGCACGCCGCCGGCAAGGGTGAAGTGGCGGTTGTTCTTGCGCGCCGGGTTGAATTGGTGCGGGCATTCGAACTGCTGCTCGTCGAAATTGCCCGAGGTGTTGAACACGGTGACCCAGTCGCCCGCCTTGATTTCGACGCCGTGCCACTCGAAGTCGCGTTTCACCTTCCGGCCCGAATTGACGAGCGGCTGGGTGCGCAGGAACTCCTCGACCGCCGAGTTGATGAGGCCCTTGTTGGTGCGGATCTCTGCCTGAAGCTCGGGGTGCATCGCAAGGCGGCGAAACATTTGGCTGACTGTCGATGCAACGGTGTCGAGGCCGCCGAGCCACAAGAACCAGGTCATTCCGATAATTTCATCATCGGTGAGCTTGCGGCCGTCGACTGAACCATTCGCAATATAGCTGCCGAGCGCATCGTCGGGAGCCGCTTGCTTCTCAGCGATAAAACCACGCAAATAGGCCAGCACGCCGCGCAGCGCGTTGGCCTTCTTTTCCAGATCCTCCTCGTGAAGGATGTTCCACTCCCAGTCGAGGAATTGCTCGAACATGGTGAAGGGGAAGCCCATGAGATCGAGGAAGACGCGGACCGGAAAAACGCGCCCGAAATCATAGGCGATGTCGACTTCGCCCCTGGTCGCGAACTGGTCGATCATGCTGCCGATGATTTCGCGGATGCGCGGCTCGCGCTCGTTCATCGCGACGGGCGTGAACCATGGATTGAGAAACTTGCGGTACTTGCCATGGTCGGGTGGGTCGATGCCGAGCGGGATCGAGGGGAATGTTTCTCCCGCCAGCAGCTGGAACTGTGCCACCCCTTCGGTCGAGAAGAGATCGTTGTCCTCGTAGACGCGGCGAATGTCCTCATAGCGCGTGACGACCCATGCGCCGTGGCGGTTTCCGCTGATCGGCCAGGGATAGTAATGGATGCGCGGAAACCCGTCTCCTCGCACCACATCGACGGGGCGATAGGGTTCGATCAGATCGTTGGGGACAATGCCCGCGGCAAACCGCGTGTCGAGCACCAGCTCGGGCGGCACATGCGCGGGGGCCGGCGGGGCATCGGCCCCCGCCCGGGCGACCGGGCACCGTTCAGCAAGACTTGTCATGGCTCAGGCCGACGCGAACATGCGTTCGATGTCGCCCGAAGTGACCGGGCGGCGGGCCTTTCCAACGGCATCCATGCTGTCGGCCTTGAGCCCCCCCAGATTGTGCCGGGGGCTGACATCGACGTCTTTGCCAAGTTCGCGCAGATGCCCGACCGTGCAATTTTCGCGTCCGCCGTTCAGCGTAAAGGCGTCAAAGCAATATTCACGCATGACATTGAGGTGGGTGATCTTGTCGATCGTCTCCTTTTGAAGCCCATTGACCGACGCCCAGAGATATTCAGGCACATTGGGCCACACCGTATCCGAGTGCGGATAGTCGCACTCATAGGCGACCATGTCCTCGTTCATATATTCAAGATTTTTCACACCGAACTGGTCGTCGATGAAGCAGCAGATGATATGGCGCTTGAAGAGATCTGATGGGCGCTCACCCTTGAAGTCGGTGAAGGTCCACTCGTGGTGATGCTCGTGCGTGAAGTCGGCCCGCTCGAGAAAATAGGGTATCCATCCGATTCCGCCTTCGGACAAGGCCATGCGCAGATCCGGATACCTCTGCCAGAAGGTGGCAAAGGTCCAGTCGGCAGCCGAATTGGCGATCGAGATCGGCATGGCGGTGATCCACGCATCGATCGGGCTCTCGCTCGAGGGGTGCATCGCGCGGGCGCCAGTGCCGATATGGCAGTTGATCACCATCTTGTAGTCGCTGCAGGCTTTCCAGAAGGGTTCCCAATATTCATTGTGGATGCTCGGCAGGCCGATATTCGCCGGATTGTCGGAGAAGCTCACGGCATGGACGCCGAGATCGCTCATCCGCTTCAGTTCGGCGAGCGTGTCGTCCATGTTCCACATCGGAATGAGGCACATGGGAATGAAGCGGCCTGGCGCTGCTGCACACCACTCCTGCACATGCCAGTCGTTCCAGGCCCGGCAAGCGAGCAAGGCCTCTTCGGGGTCCTTTTGCGCCATTCCGACAAATGTTCCCCCGGCGAAGCTTGGCATAGTGGGAAAGTTGAGTGAAGCGAGGACGCCATTTGCGTTCATGTCGTCGACGCGCAGCTTGGGATCATAGGTTCCTGGACGGAGCTGATCGAAGGCACTGGGCTCCATGCCATATTCACTGCGCGGGCGGCCAACGACCGCGTTGAGGCCGATCGTTGGGAAACGCTGCCCGTTCCAGAGCCAGATGTCCTTGCCATTCTCCCGCACGATACGCGGTGCGCGGTCTTTCTTGCCTTCGGGATAGTGGCGGATGAACGCCTCGGGCGGCTCAATCGCGTGATCGTCGACGCTGATAATGATCATGTCGTCCATCTGCATGGCGACTCTCCTCTCATGTCATTCTCGTTGCACACATCATCCTAAAAATTGACGATGTGTCAACTCTTGGATTATGACGTAGTTACATAAGTGGGGGAGGCATATGGCCGCGCGGACACTGCCGGTAATCGACCGGGACAATGAAGCCTATTGGACATGGGGGAGCGAGGGAAAGCTCGCGATCTATCGCTGCGGGTCCTGCAAGTATTTTGTTCATCCGCCGCTTCCCTTTTGTCCCCGATGCGAAAGCCGCGATGTTGCCCCGCAAGCCGTTTCGGGCCGCGGCAGGGTCGTGACCTTTACGGTCAATCACAAGGCCTGGGTGCCGGGCCTTGCGGTGCCCTATGTTCTCGCGCTCGTTGCCATTGAGGAACAGGACGATGTTCGCCTCGCCTGCAATATCATCGGCTGCCCGCCAGACTCCGTCGCGTTCGGCATGGAGGTCGAGGTCGAATTTGTGCAGGCAGAGGACATCTTTGTGCCCCTCTTTCGCCCGGTGCGCGCATGAGCGGCTTTGCTGAGAAGAATACCGCGATCACCGGGGTCGGCATGTCCGAGGTGTCGCGAGGAGCTACCAAGTCTGCGCTCGCGCTCACCGTCGATGCAGCGCTCGAGGCGATTGCCGATGCCGGCCTCACCCGCGCCGACATCGACGGGCTCGCGACATGGCCAGGCGAGCGCGCCGACGGCTCGGGCTTTTCGCCAGTTGGCTGCGCTGCTCTCCAGGATGCTCTGCGGCTCGAGCTTGGCTGGTACAGCGGCGGGGGTGAGGCACCGGGGCAATATGGCGCGGTTTTCAACGCGGTAGGCGCAATCGCGGCTGGGCTATGCCGCAATGTGCTGATCTTCCGTACCATGTATGAAGCGACCGCGCGCAAGACCGCTTACGCCAATTCGCTGCTACGCGAGGGCCAGCGGCAGGCCGGACCCTTCGCCTGGTACGCGCCCTATTATACCTACGCAGCGGCGCTCCAGCAGGCGCTCTACTTCAACCTTTATGTCCACAAGAGCGGTATAAAGGCTGAACAGGTGGGACAGATCGCCGTCAACCAGCGCCGCAACGCCGCCTTCAACCCCAATGCGATCTACAAGGCACCGATCACTATCGATGATTATCTCGCCTCGCCGCTGATCGCGACACCGTTGCGGCTCTACGACTGCGACGTGCCAATCGATGGTGCGGCGGCGATTATCGTGTCGCGGATGGATGTTGCGCGCTCGCTCAGGAATCCGCCGATCCGCATTGAGGCGATCGGCTCGTCGATGCAGTACCGCAACAGCTGGACGCAGCTTGCCGAACTCGACACGCAGGCGCAGCCGAAGGTCGCTGAAATGATGTGGGGCCGAACCGACCTCAAACCTGCCGACGTCGATATCGCGCAGCTCTACGATGGTTTCAGTTTTCATACGATCAACTGGCTCGAGAATTTCGGCTTTTGCGAGCGCTATGGCGCAAAAGACTTCATCGAGGGAGGAAAGCGGATAGCGCTCGACGGCGAACTTCCCGTCAATACCGGTGGCGGCGCCTTGTCGGCGGGACGGCTCCATGCCTATGGCGCGGTACACGAGGCCTGCACGCAGCTCTGGGGCCGGGCCGGCGAGCGGCAGGTGGCGGGCACCCCGCAGGTCTGCGCGACGTCGACGTCGGGAGGCCCGCTTGCGGGAGCAATGCTGCTCGTGCGCGACTAGGCCTGCCAGACGATCCGACCGCCGATCAACGTGAGATCGACCGTCCCGAGCGCGTCGGGAGCCTCCGGCCAGTCGTAGAGGATGAGGTCGGCGGCCGATCCCACGGCAAGCGGTGCCCCCTGATAGAGCGCGAGCGCGGCCTGGCGGCCGATCGCTTCGCTCGGTCCGATCGGGTGCCCGCCACGGGTCAGGCGGTTCGTCGCGGCCCGCAGGGCCACCCAGGGATCAAGATCGCCATAGGGGGCGTCCGATCCTCCGCGGACCTCAGCGCCACCGCGCAGCAGGGATCCGAGCCGGTACAGGTCGTCAAGCTCATAGGCGGGGAGCTGCTCCCGGTAGCGGTCGCCGCGGTCGTGAATGAAGTTCGGCTGCGTGACGACGATCAGCCCCGCCGCGGCAATGTCGGGGATGAGGCTTTCGGCAATCATTCCGCCATGCTCGATACGGTCGCCCGCGCGCGCGCCTCCCGCGATTGCCAGCGCTTCAAGATAGAAGAGAAGCTCGCCCAGGGTGACGCAATGCGCTGCGACCGCGCGACCGAGCTGGCGGGCTGCGGTAATCCTCGAGGCGACGGCGGCAATCGGCGGCAAATCATCTTCATCGAGGAGGAGTTTGACCGGCCCGAGGGTGTAGGCGTCGCCCGGCGCAAGCGCTTCTCTCCCCATGATCGTGAGGCGCTGCGGCACGGAGCCTGCGAGAAGCAGGGCGTCCTCGGCGCCGTTGGACGCGCCCGCGTCGGTGACTGCGGTGATCCCCGTTTGGGCGAGCCGCTCGCCGAGGCGTGCGAGCGAGGGCAGCGCTCCACCGATTCGCTCGCGAAGCCAGGCATCGCCGCGCCGGATTCGCCCGTTCGGCTGACCGTCGGGCCCAAGTTCGACGCACGCAGGAAAAGGGACATCGCCAAGCTCTTCGAGCCCGGGGCTGTTCAGGATCCAGTAGCGGCCGGTGCGATCCTGCAGGCGCAGCGGCCGGTCGGGCAGCCACGCATCGAGAAGCCTGCGATCGGGCAGTCCTGCCGAGCGCTCATCATAGCCGACTGCGCGTACCCATTTGCCTTTCTGTCTCGGCTGGGCACGCAGCTTTGCAATGATCGCGTCGGCGTGGAGGAGGCCTGATAGATCGACCGACTCAAGCCGCGCCGCGGTCGCCAGGAGATGCATATGGTGATCGTGAAAACCCGGTCCGACGGTTCGGCCGCGCGCGTCGAACTCGGGTCCGGCGGCGGCCTCGATTGTTCCCAGCGCCGCGATCCGTCCGCCGCGCACCGCGACCGCGAGCGGGCGGCCTTCAGCGTCCCGGGCGTTGCGGATGACGAGGTCGAACGCTGCGCTCATGCGATCGCCTCTGCAAAGCGGGCGGCGGATCCGGCAAGCGGCACGTCGAGCAATCCGCAGCGGTCCTCGGCCAGCGCCTCGAGCGCAAGAATCGCCGCGGTCATTCCCGTCAGCGGGTCGGCGAGCGCATCGCCCATGAAGGAAGGCCCGGCGCCGCGCCATTCGACCAGTCCGCCGGCGGCTGCGCAATCATCGCCAAATCCGACGCGCATCGCGGCTGGCCCGCGCCAGCCATGCGCGGTGACCGCAATCCAAAGGAGGCCCGGGTTGCGCGCGAACACGGTCGCTTCATCAAGGCCCAAATGCGCCAATGCGTGTGGCCGCGCGCTCGTTACCAGCACGCGTGCCCGGCTGACCGCCGCCATCAGCCTCGGATTTTCGAGCGCCATCGTCACCCGCCGCTTCGCGCCGTTGATCCGCGCATCGAGTGCGGGCGTATGGCGAGCTGTGGGGTCGGGACGGGCAGGGCTTTCGATCTTCACGACGTCAAATCCCGCTTCGGCGAGCAGCCCGGCGCAATAGGGGCCGGCCCACAGCGCCGAAAGATCGATGACCTTGTTCCCTCCGCCGCCGCCGAGCGATAGCTGTGCCTGCGGCAGGTGACGCGTCTCTCCGACGACAGCGACGGGAAGATGAAGGGCGATGGCGGCAGCGGCCATCTCTTCCGCGCTGCGGCGGGCCGCGGCGGCGATCACGGCGTCCCACGGGTGGGTATCAAACGAAGCACCGGTCCACGCCGGAACGAGATCGCGGTCATCGTCCCGCGCGAGCGAGACTGCGATCCACCCATCGCGGCATGCGATCAGCCGGCTGTTCCGGTTCGGGGACCATAGCCCGGGCTTGCCAAGGCTGAGGTCCTCGCTGCGCGACAAGGCGCGCGGGACGTCAAAATCGATCTTTCCGCGCGAAGCCTCGACCAACCGATCACCCGCCGCAGCCACGGCTTCGAGCAGCACCGTCACGCTCGCGCCTCGATTTCATGCACAAGACCCCATTGGTGAGCGACCCGGGTGCCTAAGCGCTGACCTGAAAGCAGCATCCAAAAGGTGCGATGCCGCCCGATAGCGCGCGGCACGGTTGCGGTGCCTCCCGCGCCTGGAACGAGTCCCATCGAGAGCTCAGGAAGCTGAAACCAGGCGCCAGGCGCAGCGATACGCCTGTGGGCGGCTGCAGCAACTTCCAATCCCGAACCGATGCAGGCGCCATGGAGACGGACGCGTGCCCGTTCGCGAAGGGCGTCGAGTGCCCGCGCGCAGCTATGCAGCACCCGCACCGCATGCGCTTCTGCAAGGTCGCTCGCGCGTCCAAACTCGAAGAGTGCGCCGCCGGTCGAGAAGCAGCGCCCGCTGCCCTGCAAGGTGACACTTGGCTGGGTTGGATCATCGAGGGCATTGGCGAGCGCTTCATAAAGTGCGTCGCGCATCCTTGCAGTCATCGCGTTGCGGGTGGCAGGATCATTGAGGGTCAGCGTCAGATGATCGTCCCGCCGATCGGCGGCAACGGGCTCATCAGGCGGCGGCGTCTCGCCCGATGGGGAGGCGCTTTGCCTCCAGCGCCTAAACTCGTCTCCACCAAGCAGGGCGGAGTAAGCGAGGGATTCTGCGATCAGAGCGTCGTCGAGCGACAGGCGCTCGGTCAGCCGCAAGAGCTGAGCGGCGATCGTGGCGGCGAGGGGAGTGGCGCGCACCGCATCGGCGAGCACGTCCGCGGCGGCCTCGACCGCAAGGTGACCGGCGCAAACCCATGGCCGCGGCGGATTGGATGCGGCCGTCAGAAGCAGATCGAAGTCGTCGATGGAAACCTCGGGAAGGGCGCCGCCGCGATCGATGCCGATCACCGCCGCCTGGATCGGCACGGCGGGTCGCGTCCACGAGGCTGCCTCCACAACCAGGACCGGCTCGCCGCCTGGGGCGGAAAGGCGGTCGGCGTCGAGATGGTCGGCGGCAGTCATCGCGCCTTCCTATCCGGCGCAGACCTCTTTCGCCAGTTCGGCCTTGAGGACGCGGCGGAGCAGCTTTCCGGTTTCGTTATAAGGCAGCTCGTCGCGGACGAACCATTGTTCCGGCGTCTTGGTCGACCGGAGCCGTTCGCGGATGACCGATGCCATTTTGTCGGTGTCGGGCGATCCTGATCGCGACACAATGACCGCAATGACCTTTTCGCCCCATTGCGAGCAAGGAACGCCGAGCACTGCGCAATCGGCGATATCGTCGAACGTCCGCAGCACATCCTCGATCTCGCCCGGCGAGATATTCTCACCGCCGCGCACGATGACATCGTCGAGGCGTCCCTCAACGAACAGGTAGCCGCCTCCGTCGAGCCAGCCCGCGTCATTGGTTGCGAACCAGCCGTCGTCGCCAATCGCCTTCTTGTGCAGATACTCGCCCGATACCTGCTCGCCGCGCACATAGATTTCGCCATGTTCACCGACAGCGCAGGGCGACCCGTCCTCGCGGCGAATTTCAAGTTCGACGCTGGGCAGCGGCCGTCCTACTGACGCGATACGCCGCCTGACGGCGGGGTCGGATGATGCAAAAGCGGCCCTGTGATCCTCGGCACCGAGCAGTGCGATGGTCGAGCTGGTTTCGGTGAGGCCGTAAGCATTGACGAAATCGACATGTGGCAGCCGGGCGAGCGCGCGCGCGATCACCGGTTCAGGCATCTTTCCGCCACCATAGGACAAGGCGCGAAGCGCCGGCAGCGTCTCGCCCGTCTTCTCCATCACATCGAGAATTCGCCCGAGCATGGTCGGCACCACCATGGCATGGGTGATTTTTTCCGCCGCGGCCACTCTCACCCAGTCCTCGGCGGTGAAGGCAGGCAGATAGACGATCCGGCGCCCCCCATAGGCTGCGGTGAGGATCGCCGAAACACCTGCGATATGATAGGCTGGAACGCTGATCAGCGCCGTTTCGTCTTCGCTCGCCCCGAGGAACTCCACGGTCGACATCACGTAGGAAGTCAAATTGGCGTGACGCAGGACCGCGGCCTTTGGTTCGCCTGTCGTGCCGCTGGTGAAAAGCAGGACGGCGATATCGTTATCGGTCTCGGTAAGTTCAGCCGGTTCGGGGGCAGCGCTGCGCAGAAATTCCTCCTCGAACGCGCTGCGCGCGACCAGCGCAACACCCTCGACGGGGTCGATGCGCGGCAACATGTCGTCGTCCGCGATCAGCACCGCGGGGGCACTGCGGGCGACGAGCCTGTTGAGATCGGCGTCGGCCAGACGGTAGTTGAGCGGCACGAAAGCCGTTCCGGCCATGCCGCTTGCAAAGAGCAGGACGGGCAGGGCGTCGCCGTTCATGCCCAAAAAGGCGGTGTTGGGCATCCCTTTGGACGAAAGCCAAGCTGCGACGCGGCTCGCGCGGGCGCGATAGGTTCCAAAATCCTGGACTTGCTTCCCGGCTCCGAGGGCGTGACGCTCTGGGCAGGCGTCTGCTGCAATGTCGAGCAAAAGCGGCGTGCGCATGGTTCAGATCAGTCCGAGGCTGGAAGCGGCTTGGCGCCCTTCACCGTCATCGCGATGCCATTGAACGCGAGCGATCCCTTTCCTGCCTTTGCGCCAAGAACCTCAAGCCCCGTCTCTTCGTCGACATAGCGCTTGCCGATCGCCACGCCGTCGGAGAAATCGGGGCTGACGTCACCTGTCGGGGCTGCGCCATCGTCGATGGGGAGAACGGGAACTCCGCCGCATTGAAGCTCGCCGGCGACCTTTGGGGGGCGCACGACGACTAGCTGCGCATCGCACACCGCACTTTTCCAGCGAGAACCCGGTTTAAGGTCCATTGTCTTTCGATCCTTTCCCATTGCCTGTTGGGCGTGCCGTCGTCTCGGCATGGGAAAGCCATTATGTCAATCGACATAGAAAGTAAACGTAGTTATACAACTCGGCACAGAAAATGGGGAGAGGCATGTATCCACGCCATTTCGCGCGAACCGCGCCCGATCGCGCGGCCATTATCATGGCAGCCAACGGTAGTGCGACGAGCTACGCGTCACTCGAAGCGGCAGCGAACCGCGGTGCCCACCTCTTCCGCTCGCTTGGGATGGCGACGGGAGACACGATTGCGATCTGGCTCAAGAATTGTCCCGAATATTATATCCTTTACTGGGCAGCGCAGCGCGCGGGGCTCTATATTTGCCCGATCTCGACCCAGCTCACGGCTGAAGAGGCCGCCTATATCCTGGCCGATAGCGGCTCGCGCCTCCTCATCACCCATGCCGAGGTCCCTGCCGCTGCGACGCTCTTGCGCGAACGGGCTGAGCGCGCGCCCCATGTCGAGACAATTTTCGACATCGGCTCAGCGCTTGAGGGCGCACGTTCATGGTCGCTTGCGGCCGAGAGCCAGTCCGCTGAACCGATCGGCGACGAAACGGCGGGATATCACCTCGTTTATTCCTCCGGAACGACGGGCCGGCCGAAGGGAATCCGGCTGCCGCTGAGCGGCGAGCCAGCCGACGCACCGCATATGCTGGCCGACCGAATATCGGGGCGCTACGGGGTCGGCGAAGGAAGCGTGATGCTTTCGCCAGCACCGCTCTATCACACTGCACCGCTTGTATATGGCATGGCGGCGCACCGTCTGGGGGCGAGCCTTGTCGTCATGGAGCGCTTCGACGCCGAGACCGTCCTGCGCCTTGTGGAACTCTACGGCGTAACCTTCATGCAGATGGTTCCGACGATGTTTGTGCGGATGCTCGCGCTGCCAGAGGATGTGCGTTCGCGTTACGATTTGTCCTCGCTTCAAAAGATCGTCCATGCCGCGGCGCCGTGCCCGGTCGAGATCAAGCGCCGGATGATTGAATGGCTCGGACCTATCATCTATGAATATTATGGCGGATCGGAAGGCAATGGGTCGACCTTCATCACGCCGCAGGAGTGGCTCGAGCGCCCCGGGTCGGTCGGGCGTGCCGATTGGGGAACGCTGCACATCTGCGACGAGGAGGGCAAAGAGGTGCCGGCCGGCACCGACGGCCTCGTCTATTTCGAGGGTGGCTGGGATTTCCAGTATCTCAACGATCCCGCAAAGACGCGCGAGGCCCGTCATCCCGCGCATCCTGGCTGGAGCACGCTTGGTGATATCGGGCATGTCGATGCGGAGGGATATCTCTACCTTACTGACCGCAAGAGTTTCATGATCATCTCGGGCGGAGTGAACATCTATCCGCAGGAGATCGAAAATCTGCTGATCCTGCATCCATCGGTCGCAGATGTGGCGGTCGTCGGCGTTCCGCACCCTGAAATGGGGGAGGAAGTGAAGGCGGTCGTCCAGCCCCGCTCATGGGAGGAAGCCGGGCCCGAACTTGAGGCGCGTCTCCTTGAGTATTGCCGAGCCCGCCTCAGCCACGTCAAATGTCCGCGGTCGGTCGATTTCGACCGCGCGCTGCCGCGCCATGACACTGGCAAGCTCTATAAACAGGAAATCCGGCGCCGCTACTGGCCGTGACTTGCCGGGTAACATGCGAACCATGTGGCTTAGCGAACATAGTCGAGACGCGCTTGACACCCTGGCGCTTTCGCTTTGACATGGCTCTCACCCTGCGCAATTCTTTTGTGAAGCCGGGGCGCCAGCCACGGTGGCGGGGGACCGGGGATGGGCGGTGAAGAACCAACAATGCTCGGGCGAAATGTGCTGCGGCGCTTCTTGGCGCTTTTTTTCCTGCCCATGGGTCTCATGTGTCTTGCCTATCCCCTCGTCGAGCTGGCTCTGGGGGACGAAGCCGGCCTGATCGACGACAGTCGGGCCTGGCTGGGCGCAGGGAGCGGGGAGGGTGTGCCCAAAGTGTCCGAGGTATCCTGCACTCATCAACGTTATGGAACCCCGTCACCCTCACGGCACAGCTTTGGCTACTCAAACTGGGACTGCATCCTCAGGCTAAGCCTGGCGGCCGAAGCGCGAGCGGATGAGCGGTTCGCGGCAGGGAGCGCGAACCCTGCGTTGCCGAGCGAGCTTGAGCGGGTGCTGCCGTCGGACCGAACGGGCGACCTCCCTGTACTGCGGCGGCTTCCTGACGACGGCGAACTCGTTCGCTTTGGGGTCGTCTGGAATGGCGGCGAGCTTACGCGGCGTTGGCTGCACTGGCTGTACCTGTCCGCGCTCTTCTTCGCTTTCGGGGCGGCCAACCTTTACGCAGTGCGAAAGGCGCTCAAGGGGTGATTACCAATGTCGCCTTCGCCTCATTCCGGTGGGCTCGGTCAGGGCGAGCGCAGCCAAACGATCAGCGTGCGCGAAAAGGACGCTTTCCGCTCGCATCCTTAGCGCTTTGTCTGTGCGAGCCTTTTACGGGAAAAGATGTTCGACGCGCATCTGCCAGGCGCTTGGACGAAAATTGGAGCCGACGGGGCGCCAATATTCATCCCATGCCAATTACGCACGGCGATAATAAAAGGAGCCAGCGAATATCGCCTCGGCAAGTTCGTGAGCTGTCGGCCTGACGGGAAGGAAATGGTGGACGCACTAGGGCTCGAACCTAGGACCCGCTGATTAAGAGTCAGCTGCTCTACCAACTGAGCTATGCGTCCACTTGCCATTTCGGCACCGCCGGCAGCGGGGCAAAACCCTCTTGGCTGCGAAGCGAGCGGCCAGCTATCACGCTCAATCTCGCATTGCAACGGCTTTCCAGTAAAATTTTTCGCGACGCTGCTGCCACCCGCAGATTGAGCCGTATCAGGCCTTTCGCACGGACAAAATTCATGGCGTCTCCGCGATGCGTCGCAAAGCTGGCGGTGACCTTATGATCAGGTGCCGGCGATCGCTGGTCAGCATGCCCTCGCGCTCCCACGCCGAGAGGGTTCGGCTCGCTGTGTGAAGAGTCGTGCCCGCAATGTCGGCGATATCCTTGCGTCGCAGCGGAAAGGCGATCCGCATGCCGTCACTGGCCGGATGTCCGGCCTGGTCAAGCAGCCGCAACATCGTGCGCGCGATGCGGCGCTCGGCGCTTTGCGTCGCCAGTTCACGCAAGCGTTCCTGCGTTTCGCCAAGCCGGCCGCCAACAATGGCGATCATGTTGAGCGCGATCTGCGAATGGCGTTTCATCAGCGCGACCAGATCAGCAGGATCCCAACTCAGTTCGACCGCATCGACAAGGGCCGTGGCATCCGCAGGGTAGAGGCCATCGGTCAATATGGGGACGCATCCGAAGATTTCGCCGGGGCCTATGAGGCGGACGAGGATTTCCTCGCCGTCGCTGCCCGCCTGTGTGATGCGCACGCAGCCGCAAAGCAGGGCGTGCGCCCGGCCGGCGATCTCGCCCTGATCGAAAACGCGTACGCCGCGGGCCAGTGAACGCCGATGTGCGATCGCTGCTCCCTCTTCGAGCACGGCGAGCGGAAGGCCGGCAAAAATGCCGATTCCAGCGAGGGCGCGGGGCTCGATCGACGGGCGAAGGGTCATGATGACCTCCTAGGCGCCTAGCGAGCAAAAGAGGAGAAGTTTGATCCAGCGCAAATTCATTGGACCCAACTCTGCTATTGCCGGGACGCGGGCGGGGCCTGACCGTTCTTGATGGAGACGACGATGTTCTGCCCGGAATGCGGCGAGGTCATGGGATGGGGGCCACTCGACCCGCGGAGCGCGCGCCATGTCCGTGATTCCGGCACTTTGAAAGCGCTCGGTCGGTGGGTTCACGCTGTTGCTCGCCGGGTGTGGCCTCGGGGCCATTGAGCGTGCCGCTGCCCGTCCCGGCGGGCAGAAGGAACCTTGAAAACAAGAGGGGGGCTGATGGGCGAGTATCGCAAACTCTGGTGGACCTTGATCTCGGTCCTCACGGTCACCTTTCTCATCCTCGGCATTTCCGGGGCTGAGGTTTATCGCAAGGCACCTCCGATCCCGACCGAGGTTGTCACGGCGTCAGGCAAATCCCTGATGACCAGGGAAGACATCATGGCCGGGCAGGCCGCGTGGCAAAGCACCGGCGGTATGCAGCTCGGCTCGATCTGGGGGCATGGCGCCTATCAGGCACCCGACTGGACCGCCGACTGGCTGCACCGCGAACTGACCACGTGGCTGACGCTCGCGGCTTTGGAGGCCTATGACAGGCCCTTCGACGAACTCGACGTCGAACAGAAAGCGGCGCTCGTTCATCGGCTGAAACAGGAATATCGCAGCAATGGGCTCGAGCCATCGACCGGCATCGTCACCGTCTCCGAGCGCCGCGGCGCCGCAATAGCCCTCACGGCTGCTCACTATGACAGGCTTTATGGCAGCGATCCCGCGCTACGCGGGATGCGCGACAATTATGCGATGAAGGAGGGAACGCTGCCCGACGCTGGCAAGCGTGCGGCGCTGGCCGATTTCTTCTTCTGGACGGCGTGGGCTGCATCCACCCAACGACCCGGAACGATAGCCACCTATACCAATAATTGGCCCCCCGAGCCCCTGATCGGCAATCAACCGACACCGGAGAATATCCTTTGGTCTCTCGCATGCGTGGTCATCCTGATCGCTGGCGTGGGCGCGCTGATTTGGGGCTGGGCCTTTCTGCGCCGTCATGACGACACCCCACTCGTCACCGCCGACAAGGACCCGCTGACCCTTGCAGCGCTGACCCCCTCGCAGCGTGCGCTCGGCAAATATCTTTTTGTGGTGCTGGCGCTGCTCGTCTTTCAGGTTTTTATCGGAGGGTTCACCGCCCACTATACGATCGAGGGTCAGAGCTTTTACGGCATCGACGTGTCGCAGTGGTTCCCTTATGCGCTCACTCGCACCTGGCACGTGCAGAGCGCAGTGCTATGGATTGCCACGGCCTTCCTAGCCGCCGGTCTGTTCCTTGGACCGGTTATTCACGGAGGCGATCCCAAGTATCAGAAGGCAGGGGTCGACCTGCTCTTCTGGGCGCTGATCCTGGTCGTCGCCGGGTCGTTCGCCGGCAATTATCTTTCGATCGCGCAGGTGATGCCCGACGGCCTCGGATTCTGGCTCGGGCACCAAGGCTATGAATTTCTTGATCTCGGCCGCATTTGGCAGATTGCACTGTTCGCGGGACTGCTCTTCTGGCTGGTCCTGATGTTGCGGTGCATGATGCCCGCTCTCCGGCGCGAGAAAGGCGGGGACCGGAGCCTGCTTCTGCTCCTTACCGTTTCGACCGTTGCAATCGGACTCTTCTACGGCTCCGGCCTTTTTTATGGCGAACGCACCCATATCACGATCATGGAATATTGGCGGTGGTGGGTCGTCCACTTGTGGGTTGAGGGCATTTTTGAAGTGTTCGCCACCGCCGCCATCGCTTTCATCTTCGCGTCGATGGGGCTGGTGTCGAAACGGATCGCGACGGCCGCGAGCCTTGCCTCCGCATCGCTCTTCATGGTCGGCGGGGTGCCGGGCACCTTTCATCACCTATATTTCTCTGGAACGACCACTCCGGTAATGGCCGTCGGCGCTGCGTTCAGTGCGCTCGAGGTCGTGCCGCTCATCGTGCTCGGCTATGAAGCCTGGGAGCATTGGAGCCTGCGCGACCGCGCGCCGTGGATGCGCGCGCTGCGCTGGCCCTTGATGTGCTTCGTTGCCGTTGCCTTCTGGAACATGCTCGGCGCCGGCGTCTTCGGCTTCATGATCAACACGCCAGTCGCGCTCTTTTATCTTCAGGGACTGAACACCACCGCGGTCCATGCACATGCGGCGCTGTTTGGGGTTTATGGTTTCCTCGCCCTTGGTTTCACGCTTCTGGTGCTGCGCTATATCCGGCCCGAAATTCGACTCAACGAAGGGTTGATGCGCTTGGGGTTCTGGGGACTCAACGCGGGGTTGGTGCTTATGATCTTCACGAGTCTGCTCCCGGTGGGGCTTTTCCAGTTCGAAGCAAGCGTGACCTCCGGCATGTGGTACGCGCGCAGCGACGCGTTCCTCCAGCAGGGTTTCCTCGAAGCGCTGCGCTGGGTTCGGACCTTCGGCGACGTGGTTTTCATCCTCGGTGCGCTTGCGGTCGCGTGGCAGGTCGTGATTCTCGGCTTGTGGCGCAAGGGCGCGCGGCGGCAAGTGTGGTGATGGTGGCCAACACGACAGGGGGTTCCCTCGCAAAGTCGCCGCTGTGGCTGCGCGGTGGTTATCGTGTCCTCTTCGGATGCGGCGCTTTGTGGGCTATCATCGTCGTCGTCCTGTGGATCGGCTCGATTGGCGGGCGCTGGACGCTGCCGCTCACGATAGATCCGCTCGCCTGGCACCAGCACGAGATGCTGTTCGGCTATCTCGGTGCAATCATCGGCGGGTTCGTAAGCGCCGCGATTCCCAACTGGACGGGGCGGCCGACGGTGATGGGATGGCGGGTGGCGGCGGTCGCCGGGCTATGGCTCGCGGCGCGGCTCGCCATTCTCTTTTCAGCGCTGGTGCCACCAGTCGTGGGCGCGGCGCTCGACACCGTCTATCTTCTTCTGCTCCTGGCCTATGCAGCCCGTGAAATCTTCGCCTCGGGCAATCGGAACAAGCCGATCCTCGCCATCCTCTTCCTCTTTGCAGCCGCCTGCGCGCTCGACCATGCTGCGATAATGGGGATACTTGCCGATCCGGCGCTGGGCATGCGTCTGGGATTTGCGCTGATCCTGCTTCTGATCGTTCTTATCGGCGGCCGCATTACGCCGGCTTTCACGCGCAACTGGCTGGTGCGGCAGGGGCGGAGCGAGAGACTGCCGGTCCTGCCGAACCGTTTCGACATGGTGGTGAGCGGGCTCACTGCAGCCGCGCTCGCGTCGTGGGTTGCAGGACCCGCCTACCCCGGCGCTGGAGTCCTGCTGATCGGGGCGGGGGGGCTCCAGCTGGTTCGGCTGATGCGCTGGGAAGGGTTACGGGCGTTTGACGACCCGCTCGTCTTCGTCCTCCACCTTTCATACGCCTGGCTTCCCGCTGGTCTCATCCTTCTCGGCTGCGCGGCGCTGTTCTCGTTACTGCCGGTCACGAGCGCCGTGCATGCGCTGGGCGCGGGAGCAATGGGTGCAATGACGCTTGCAGTGATGACACGCGCGACCCGCGGTCACACCGGGCGCGTGCTCGAAGCCGACCGCGCCACTCTCCACATCTATATCCTGGTTCATGCAGGCGCGCTGCTGCGCGTCCTCGCGCCGCTCCTGCCATTCGATTATATGGGGATCATCGCCGCTGCAGGAGGTTTGTGGGCATCCGCCTTCCTCCTTTTCCTCCTCGTCTATGTCCCGATGGCGGTGCGTCCGGCGCCCGGTGAAAAATCGGCATGACGGACGCTTCCTTCGATCCATCGTCTCTTTCCAGCGACGCTGCGGTAGAGTATGGCAAAGCGGTGACCGACTGTGCATCCTGCGTCGTCCGGAACCGGGCGATCTGCGCAAGCCTCGATGCCGAAGAGCTTGCGTTGCTCGGCAGGCTGGGACGCCGCCAGCGAGTGAAAGCGGGTCACACCCTCTTATGGGAAGGCGACGACGCTCCGGTCGTTGCAAATGTTCTTGAAGGCGTGTTGAAGCTCGTCGTTGCGACTGCAGATGGTCGCGAGCAGATTGTGGGCGTCGTCTTTCCCTCCGATTTCATCGGGCGGCCTTTCGGGAAGGAAAGCCCCTACAGCGTCACCGCCATGACCGACGCCGAGGTTTGCATCTTTAACCGCAAGAGCTTCGACGAATTTGCAAGCGCGCATCCCGATTTGCAGCACAAGCTGCTGCGCCGCACCCTCGACGAGCTGGACCGGGCGCGCCACTGGATGATGCTCCTCGGCCGCAAATCGGCGGAAGAGAAAGTGGCATCCTTTCTCCTCGAAATGTCCGAACGGTTGTCGGGGGAGGGGTACAACTCGGGCGCGCGCAGCGGCTTCGAGCTGCCCTTTGGTCGCCAGCAGATCGCCGACATCTTGGGGCTGACGATCGAGACGACAAGTCGTCAGCTCACCCGGATGCGCGCTGAAGGTCTGCTCGACTTGCCGTCGCGCCGCGAGATTGTGATCAACGACCGGGCGGCGATGGAGGCGATCGCGGGCTGAACGGCTCGGCGAGCAAAGCTCCCTTGCCGGACGGGGGTGGGGATTTCAATAAAACTCGCCCATAAAGTGGCGCTTCTCTCCCGCGACCTGGGACATTTCGTCCCATTGACGCGCTGCAACATTTTTCGTTGATCCAGGTCAATGTTCCGGGCCGCGCAGGCGGTCATGGGCCTTGGATCACGCGGCCAATGGAGCCGCTCAGCGGGGATTCGCGATGATGGACGATCTGGTTTTCAAGGCGGGGGGCTGGCTGGCGCTTGCCCTTCTGGCGCTGGTGTTTGCGGCGCTGGCCGTCGACACGCCCTTTGCGGTGCACATGGTCATTGTATCGATGACTTGTCTGATCCTGCTTTGGAACCGTGTCTCGCGCGCCGATTACGGGGCCATGGCACGGGGGCTGCTCAAGATGCCGCCCGACGAGGGCGTTTACGATGACGATCCGGTACGCTGGGGCGTCCTTGCCACCGTCTTCTGGGGTGTCGCCGGCCTGGCTGTTGGGCTCTATATCGCGCTGCAGCTCGCATTTCCCGCGCTGAACCTCGGGCTGGAATATACAAGTTTCGGCCGTCTCCGTCCGCTCCACACATCGGCTGTCATCTTTGCCTTTGGCGGCAACGCGTTGATCGCGACGAGCTTTTACGTCGTCCAGCGCACCTGCCGCGCCCGGCTCGCCTTTCCCGCGGCCGCTCGCTTCGTCTTCTGGGGCTATCAGCTCTTCCTGGTGCTGGCTGCGACCGGATATGTCATGGGAGTCACGGCGGCGCGCGAATATGCCGAACCCGAATGGTATGTCGACTTGTGGCTGACGATTGTCTGGGTGGTCTATTTCGTCGTTTTCGTGGGCACGATCGTGAAGCGCCGCGAGCCTCATATCTATGTGGCAAACTGGTTCTACCTGAGCTTCATCGTGACCATCGCGATGCTCCACATCGTCAACAACCTTGCGGTACCGGCCACGATTTTTGGGTCGAAGAGCTATTCGGCCTTCGCCGGCGTACAGGATGCCCTGACGCAGTGGTGGTACGGGCATAATGCGGTCGCCTTCTTCCTGACCGTGCCCTTCCTTGCGATGATGTATTATTTTGTGCCGAAGCAGGCCGAACGGCCGATCTACAGCTATCGCCTGTCGATCATCCACTTCTGGTCGCTGATTTTCCTCTATATCTGGGCGGGTCCGCACCACCTTCATTATACCGCGCTGCCCGACTGGGCGCAGACGCTGGGGATGGTCTTCTCCGTCGTGCTGTGGATGCCGAGTTGGGGCGGAATGATCAACGGTCTGATGACGCTCAATGGCGCGTGGGACAAGATCCGCACCGACCCGATCATCCGCATGATGGTCGTTGCGCTCGCCTTTTATGGCATGGCGACCTTCGAGGGGCCGATGCTCTCGGTCAAGGCGTTCAACAGCCTGAGCCATTATACCGAATGGACGATCGCGCACGTTCACGCCGGCGCGCTCGGCTGGAACGGCATGATCACCTTTGCCGCGGTTTACTATTTGGTGCCGCGCCTTTGGGGACGGCCGCGCCTCTATTCGCTGCGCATGGTCAATTGGCACTTCTGGCTCGCGACGCTCGGGATCGTGTTTTACGCCGCCTCCATGTGGGTCGCGGGCATCATGCAGGGCCTGATGTGGCGCGAATATGGTGCGGACGGCTACCTCGTCTACAGCTTTGCCGAAAGCGTCGCGGCGATGCATCCCATGTACCTGATCCGCGCTGCGGGCGGGGCGATGTATCTCGCCGGCTTCCTGCTGCTCGTATTCAACGTCTGGGCAACGCTCGCAGGCAAGTTCCGCGAAGAAAAGCCGATGACCGAAACCCCCTACAACGCCGCCGCGGATCGTCCGCTGGCGCCCGTTCCCGCCGAATAAGGAGCCAAGGCCAATGCCGAGCGAAACCGCCGAAAAGCGCTTCAGCCACAAGAAGCTCGAACGCAATGTGAGCCTGCTCGGCTTCTTTGCTCTGATCGCCGTCGCGATCGGTGGCATTGTCGAGATCGCGCCGCTGTTCTGGATCGACAACACGATCGAGAAGGTCGAGGGGATGCGGCCCTATACGCCGCTCGAACTCGCCGGGCGCAATATCTATATCCGCGAAGGCTGTTACACCTGTCACAGCCAGATGATCCGTCCATTTCGCGATGAGGTCGAACGTTACGGCCACTATAGCCTTGCCGCGGAAAGCATGTACGACCACCCGTTCCAATGGGGGTCGAAGCGCACCGGGCCCGACCTGGCGCGCGTCGGCGGCCGCTATTCCGACGAATGGCACAAGGCGCATCTCATCGACCCGCGCAGCGTCGTGCCCGAATCGATCATGCCACCCTATGCCTTCCTCGCAGATCGTGATCTGGAGGCCGGCGACATGGCGCGTGACCTGACCGCGCTCTACCGGGTCGGTGTGCCCTACACGAAAACGGATATTGCGAGGGCGAACGAGGATCTGCGGGCGCAGGCCGACCCCAATGCGGGGGCGGGGGACCTCGTCAAACGCTATCCCAAGGCGCAGGTGCGCGACTTCGACGGCGATCCTGCCCGGGTTACAGAGATGGACGCACTGATCGCCTATCTCCAGATGCTCGGGACTCTCGTTGACGTTGAAAAGGCGGCCCCTCAGGAACAGGCGCATGCACCCGCCGCGGTTTCGGGAGCGGCGCGATGACCTACGACGAAGTCCGGCATTTTGCCGACAGCTGGGGGCTCATCGTGATGGTGGCCATGTTCCTCCTGTTCATCGCCTGGCCCTTTCGAAAGGGCGCCCGCCGTCACCATGACGAAGCTGCAAACATGATCTTCAAGGAAGACGACAATGGCCGATCATAAGCGCATCGACGAGGTGACGGGGACGAGCACGTCCGGTCACGAATGGGACGGCATCGAGGAACTCGATACGCCGATGCCGCGCTGGTGGCTCTGGTCGCTGTATGCGACCATCGTCTGGGGCATCGCTTACGTCATCCTCTATCCGGCCTGGCCGATGATCCACGGCGCGACCGAGGGTGTGCTCGGGTGGACGAGCCGCGGGCAGCTCGAGGCGGAGATGCGGGCTGACGCGCAGCGCCGCGCCCCGGTGGTAAACGCGATAGCGGCCACTGAGATCGCGGACCTTCCGGCGAAGCCGGAACTCATGCAAGCCGCCGTACAGGGCGGAGCGGCCGCATTCCGGGTCCATTGCATCCAATGCCACGGCGCCGGGGGTGCAGGGGTCAGGAATCTTTACCCGAGCCTGACCGATGATGACTGGCTGTGGGGCGGTGACCTTGCGACCATCGAATATACGATCACCCACGGGATCCGGAATCCCGACCATAAGGCAACGCGCACCAGTCTGATGCCCGCCTTCGGACGCGACGGCATTCTCGACGCGGGGCAGATCGCCGATGTCGTAAGCCATGTTCGCGTCATCAGCGGCCAGGAGAAAAAAAGTGCCTCCTCGGCGCGCGGTGCTGCCGTCTTCGAGACGAACTGCGCTGTCTGTCACGGTGCAAGCGGCGAGGGCGGGCGCGAATTCGGGGCTCCGAAGCTCACCGACGCGATCTGGCTTTATGGCGGCGACCGTGCCAGTGTCACCGCCACCGTGACCCAGCCCCGCAATGGCGTAATGCCGCGCTGGAACAGTCGGCTCGATCCGGTGACGATCAAGATGCTCGCTGCCTATGTCTATTCGCTGGGCGGTGGTGAAAAAACGCCTGCGCCAAACCCGGCTGCGGCCGTGGAAGGACAGGGAGCCGATGGCCAGCCCTGAAGACATCACCGGCGAGCACGCATCGCTCTATGCGGCGCGCAAGGGCGTCTACCCCAAGAAGGTGAACGGCCCATTCCGGCGCTTCAAATGGGCCATCATGGCGGTCACGCTGGCGATCTATTACGGAACGCCGTGGATCCGCTGGGACCGCGGCCCGCACGCGCCCGACCAGGCGGTGCTCGTCGATCTCGCCAACCGGCGCTTCTACATGTTCCAGATCGAAATCTGGCCGCATGAATTCTATTATGTCGCTGGCCTTCTCATCATGGCCGGGGTCGGCCTGTTTCTCGTCACCAGCGCGGTCGGACGCGCCTGGTGCGGTTATGCCTGTCCGCAGACGGTGTGGACGGACCTCTTCCAGCACGTCGATCGGCTGATAGATGGCGACCGCAACGCGCAGATCCGTCTCGCCAACGGTCCCTGGACGGCCGAGAAGATCACCAAACGGACGGTCAAATATGCGATCTACCTGACCGTCGCTTTCTGGACCGGCGGCGCGTGGATCATGTATTTCGCGGACGCCCCGACCTTGACGCGCGACTTCTGGTCGGGGGACGCGGCGCCGGTGGCCTATGTGACCGTGGCCGTGCTGACCGCGACCACCTTTATACTTGGCGGTTTCCTGCGCGAACAGGTCTGCATCTATATGTGTCCCTGGCCGCGCATCCAGACCGCGATGATGGACGAAAAGTCCTTGCTGGTTACCTACAAGGACTGGCGGGGCGAGCCGCGCGGCAGCGTCAAGAAGGCCGAGAAGAATCCAGGCGCCTTCGGCGACTGCATCGATTGCAACCAATGCGTTGCCGTTTGCCCTACTGGCATCGACATTCGGGAAGGGCCGCAGATCGGTTGCATTACCTGTGCGCTGTGCATCGACGCGTGCGACAGCGTGATGGCGCAGGTCGGGCGCCCGCGCGGGCTCATCGACTATTGCACGCTCGACGACGCCGCGACCGAAAAGGCGGGCGGGGTAGCGCCCCCGATCCGCAAGACGCTCTTCCGTCCGCGGACCCTCATCTATTTCGGTCTCTGGGGGGCGATCGGGCTCGCCATGCTCTTTACCCTCGGCCAGCGCACACGGCTCGATCTTGCCGTCCAGCCCGCGCGCAGCCCGCTCTATGTCCAGCTCTCCGACGGCGCGATCCGCAATAATTACACGCTGAAGCTGCGCAACATGGAACTTCGTCCCCGCACGGTGGAAATAAGCGTCAGCGGTTTGCCGGGCGCGCGGCTGTGGATCGACGGCGGCTCCCGGGAGACGGCGCGGCAGAGTCTTCACATGCCGCTCGCGGCCGACAGCGTGACGAGCGCGCGGTTGTTCGTCGTCGCGCCAGGCGCTGGTCCCGAGCGTCAGGATTTCACCATCGCAGTGCGCCCGCTCGACGATGATCCGCGCGGCGACAGCGAGACCATTCAGTTCGATCGTCCAGGAGGCGAATCATGAGCGGAACGCCTGAGCGAAAGCCTTTCACCGGACGCCATGCCGCGATCATCCTTGTCGCCTTCTTCGGCGTTGTCATCGGCGTCAACATGGTCATGGCGAGTTTCGCGCTGTCGACGTTCGGGGGCACTGTCGTCGACAACAGCTACGTCGCGAGCCAGCATTATAACGAATGGCTCGCACGCGCCGAGGCGCAGGATCGGCTTGGCTGGGAGGAGAGCGTCGCGGTCGATGAAAGCCGCCACGTCCGGCTGACGATCCTCGAGGAGGGCGCGCCGCTACAAGGGTTGCGCGTCATTGCGACACTTCGCCACCCGCTCGGTCAGGCGCCTGCACGAGCGATGGATTTTGCACCCGATGTTGATGGCACGCTGCGTTCGGTCGAGCCATTGCCCGCCGGACGCTGGCAGATCGACCTCTCGGTGCGCCGCGGCGCCAACGAAGCGCGATACCGGGTCGACCTCCAATGACCGAGACCGCCACGCCGCTGATCGAGCGCGATTTTGCGGTGCCTGACATCCGCTGCGCGGGCTGTATCGCGAAACTGGAGCAGGGCCTTGTGCGCGATCGGAGGATCGCGGCGGCGCGGGTCAACTTCACCGAAAAGCGAGTGCATATCTCCTGCACACCGGATGCGGATACGCCCGAGCTCATTGGTGCTTTCTCGCTGCTCGGCTTCGAGGCGCATCCGATCGGGGATGGCCCGGCGGACGTCGACATTGGAGCGTCCGACAGCCGCGCATTGCTGCGCGCCGTCGCGGTCTCGGGCTTCGCGATGATGAACATCATGCTCTTGTCGGTGTCGGTCTGGTCCGGCGCGAACGGCGCGACGCGTGACCTGTTTCACTGGCTTTCTGCCGCGATTGCCTTGCCAACGGTGGCCTATGCTGGAAAGAGCTTCTTCCGCTCGGCCTGGCGCGCAGTTCGCCACGGGCACACCAACATGGATGTGCCCATCAGCATCGGGGTACTGATTGCAACCGCGCTCAGCCTCTACGAAACCGCGACCCACGGCCCGCATGCCTATTTCGACGGCGTTGTGATGCTGCTCTTCTTCCTGCTTTGCGGGCGCTGGCTCGACAGCGTCATGCGTGACCGCGCGCGCGGCGGCGTCACGTCGCTGCTTCGCAACATGGGTACCGGTGCGATGGTCGTCGACGAGGATGAGACGAGCCGCTGGGTAGATGCGACCGCGCTTCAGAGCGGGATGGTGATGCTCGTTGCAGCGGGCGAACGATTGCCCGCCGATGGCATCATGATCGGCGGTACCAGCCAGCTCGATCTCTCGCTGCTGACGGGCGAAAGCGCGCCTCAGGCAGTCGGACCGGGGGATCCGGTCCATGCAGGAACGCTCAATATCGATGCGCCGATCCGGGTGCGTGTGACCGCGACAGGCGGCGATACCGCGATCGCCGATATCGCCCGGCTGATGGGCGAGGCGGCGCAGGGGAAGTCTCGCTACGTCCGTATTGCCGACCGCGCGGCGCGCTATTACGCGCCCGCGGTCCATACGCTGGCCTTGCTCGCCTTCGCCGGCTGGATGATCGCGGGCGCGGGCTGGCATCACAGCCTCTTGATCGCTGTTGCGGTGCTCATCATTACGTGCCCCTGCGCGCTCGGCCTCGCGGTGCCCGCGGCGCAGATCGTCGCTGCCGGCACGCTGATGCGCATCGGGGTGCTCGTCAAGGACGGCTCTGCGCTCGAGCGGCTGGCCGAGGTTGATCGCGCGATGATCGACAAGACGGGAACGCTGACGCTGGGGCGCCCCGTCGCGGCCAACCTCGGCGAAGCCGATTCGACGGCGCGCGCGTTGCTCCTCGCGCTGGCGCGCGCGAGCCGCCATCCGCTCAGCGAGGCGTTGACCCGCGATCTTGCCGCATCAGGGGTGACGCCGATGCCGGTCGAGGGAGTCAAGGAGACGCCCGGCTTTGGCGTCGAGGCACGATGGGAGGGACGAAAGGTGACGCTCGGGCGGCCCACGCAGCCGCTCACCGACAGCACCCTTGCAACCGAACTCGCGATCGACGGCGTGCCGGTAATCACCATTCGCTTTGCCGATTCCCTTCGGCCTGATGCTCTCGAGACGATCGCCGCGCTACGCGCGGCGGGCGTCGAACCGAGCATTCTGTCTGGCGACCGCGCGGCCGCGGTCGCGCCGGTGGCGCGCGCGCTTGGTCTCACCGCACAAACGGGGATGAGTCCTCAAGACAAGCTCGCTGCGATCGCGCGGCAGACAGCAGCTGGGCACAAGGTGCTCATGATCGGCGACGGGCTCAACGATGGTCCCGCGCTCGCTGCCGGTCACGCCTCGATTGCGCCCGGCTCGGCGAGCGACGCTGGCAAGAATGCGGCTGACTGCATTTTCCTGGGTGACCGGCTGATGCCCACTTTCAAGGCCATCCGCGTCGCGCGACGGACCCAGGCGATTGTCCGGCAGAATTTTGCGCTTGCCATCGGTTACAATATCATCGCGGTCCCGCTTGCCTTCCTTGGCTACGTGACCCCGCTGGTGGCGGCCATTGCCATGTCGGGATCTTCGTTGATCGTCGTCGGCAACGCGCTACGGCTGAGGGGCGCAGCGCGATGAACGGCCTGCTCGTCCTGATCCCCGTTGCCCTCGGACTTGGTCTCATCGGCCTTGCGGCCTTTTTCTGGTCGTTGCGCAAGGGGCAGTTTGATGATCTCGACGGCGCGGCGCTGCGCATCTTCATCGAGGACGAGGAGGATGGGGGGTGACCTTGCGTCACCTCGCCTTGATGCTGGGTGCGGCGGCGCTGATGCAGCCCCCGGCCGCAGCCGAAGCATTGGTATTGACCGTCCCGGCGTGTGGCGG